>NZ_SBAR01000001.1:0-345205 GCF_016617625.1 Erysipelothrix sp. strain 2 (EsS2-6-Brazil) | reverse complement strand
TTCATTGACAGAATAATTATTAGAATCTAGTTGCTCTTTTTTAGTCCAACGGTAATACGTTGACTTAGGTACCCCAAAAAGATTCAAGATATCTTTAATTGATACAGTGTTGCGATACTCTTCAACGAGCTTGATGATTATTTCAGGAACCACATCCTCTCTCTTTCCAAATACTTTTTTAATAGTTCAATTTGTTGCTCCAAAGATTTAATTCTAAGTCTTTGTGTTTCTTCGACCGTGTCTCCTTCAGGCCCTTTTCCAAAAGTATATTGCTTGCCTACCGGTTGAGAAAATCGGTAGTGTTCACCATTTCGATACCATCTCCACCATGTTTTGACTTGAGTTACATTTTTTATTCCAAGTTCAGTCTGAATAAACCTGCTTGAGTAGCCTGCCAACTTCATTTCTATAACTTTCATCTTTGTCTCATAGCTATGCATAGTTCGTGTTCCCATATAAAAACCTCCTATATTGAACTATTTTACAATAATTCTCATACAAGAGGTTTTTTTCTTTAGTCCCACGGAACTAGGTCAGTTCCAAATAAACAATTCCGCAGGTGGGGTTTTTTATGGGGGTCCAAAATGTAAATATGATTAATATAAAGTATAATGATTCTATTCTACTTTATAGATTTGAATCGTGTCATCGTCATCAAAGAAATGATAGGCTAAATCGGAAAACGATTCAGGATGGGCAAGCACCGCTGGATACTTCCCATTTTTAAACAAATAAATCGAGGTATGTCGAACTTTTTTAAGAAGACAATTATAGATATGGATGTAATGACATTTACGAATGCGCTGATCATCACGACATCCCGTTAAAAGAAGGGGAGCACGTAGGTTACTCAAATCATCGAAGTAGGGTGTATTCCCAAATTCTAAGATTGCATTGGTTTCATTAACCACTGTTGTATGCCATTTTTTTCCATGAATCCTTCGGAGGTTAAACTTTCCGGGTATACTGGAAAGTAACTTGCGACGCTCACGTGCAAGCGATTCAAGAAATTGCGGGCTTGATGATTCACCCTGAAAGTTATCGGCAATGATTTTATGAATCCGTCCGGGTTCTTTGAGTGCAATATTCACTGCAACAATTGCACCACCGCTCATTCCAACTAATTTTACATCTCGATAATCTTTAATATGAATCAATTCTAAAACTTGAGCAGCCTCATAAGCCCAAATATCAAGTGGGAATGTATCAATCTGCTCGGATTTTCCATAACCTAAAAAATCAATGAGAACGACTTTAAAGTCATCTTTATATAAATCAATAATCGGTTTAAATACATCAGATGATGATGCATTACCATGTAGGAAAATCAAGGGGTCTCCCATACCGAATTCTTCATAAAAGATCTCATGCCCCATAAAATTGAAATAAGACATTGTGTAACCTCCAAAATTACAATATCCACATTATAGCAAACTCTTTGTAATAAAACACAAAGAATGATTAAGTTCTCTAAATTACACGATGTAGTTGTTTAAGAAAAAAAATTATTAGGATAAAAAAGAGTATGGTAAAATAAAAATCGAAAGGAGGTTTTTTAGGAATACAAGCGCCTGGCTCATATTGAGCGACGAGGAAAGAGGAGAATCGAGACTTCGGCGGATGCCTCTTCGGTTATATGGAATCGTAAGATAAGGACAAATAGAACAAATCCCTTATCAACCATAATCTTAAAATAATAGGAGATATATAATATGTGTGGAATTGTAGGATATGTTGGCACGCGTAATGCTGTCGACGTTTTAAGCGTGGGATTATCCCACTTAGAGTACCGAGGGTATGACTCAGTTGGTTTAGCGATTCAAGAAAGAAAAAAAATAAAAACGTATAAAGAAAAAGGAAAAATTAAGAATTTAGAAATGCAACTTGAAGCAGCTCGTAAAGGTGAACCTTCCTGTGGTATTGGTCATACGCGTTGGGCAACGCATGGTCGTGCATCTAAAAATAACGCGCACCCACATGGCACAGAAAATGTAGTGTTGGTACATAATGGCATTATTGAAAATTATTTAGAGTTGAAAGAAGAATTATTAGCACTTGGTTACAGTTTTGTATCAGAGACAGATTCTGAGGTTGCGGCCAAGTATTTGGATTATCTAATAAAGCAATCAATCTCAAATCAAAAAGCCATTGAATTACTGTGTGACCGGATTCGTGGTAGTTATGCTTTTGCGATCATGTTTTTAAACGAACAGGATGTTCTTTATGGTGTTCGGCACGGCAGTCCATTGTGTTTAGGTATTGGAAAAGATGAAATGTTTCTTGGTTCGGATATGTCACCCATTTTGAGTTATACCAATGAGTATATACTTCTTGATGATCGTGAAATTGTCCGTGTTGAGTCGGATTCGTTTGTGGTGTACCGATCCGATGGTATCGAAGTTAAAGATAAAGTAATTCATTTTGTGAATTGGAATCAAGAATCATCCGATCGACAATTGTTTGAGCATTTTATGCTTAAGGAAATACATGAACAACCCGATGTACTTGACCGAACTTTAAGAACTTATACACAAGCTGATGATGAGGGTTCGTTAAATGTTTCCTTGCCCATCCCGTGTGATTTCTTTACAAACATTAAAACCATCCACATTATTGCATGTGGAACGGCCCTTTATGCAGGGTTATGCGCAAAGTATTGGATTGAAGCTGAAACAGATTATCGAGTCATGATTCATACAGCAAGTGAGTTCCGTTATTATCCTTTAAAGCTCGGTGAAGCAGATTGTGCATGGTTTATTTCGCAAAGTGGTGAAACGGCAGATAGTCTTGCCTGTTTACGCATGGTTTCTGAGCAAGGAATTAAGACGCTTGGAATTGTGAATACTCAAGGGTCTTCAATCGCACGCGAGGTCGATGTGTGTATTTATACATGTGCGGGGTTTGAAAAATCTGTGGCGAGTACAAAAGCCTACACGGCACAGATCGCATTGTTGTATCTTATTACATTATCACTTCAAGAATCGAATCATCCACATCAAGCTCTTGTGATGCTTCAACAATGTATTCGTGCACAACAAGACCTGCTTGAACAAAAAGATGACATTCAAGCGCTCGCACGAAAATACTTGGGGATTTCTTCAGTGTTTTTCTTAGGTCGTGGACTGGACTTCGCAACCTCGGTTGAAGCATCGCTGAAACTCAAAGAAGTTTCTTATGTTATGAGTGATGCTTATCCGGCAGGGGAATTAAAACATGGAACCCTTGCTCTTATTGATCCAAAAGTACTTTCAATTGTGACCTTAACACAAATGGATACTAAAGAAAAAACCCTGAGCAATTTACAGGAGGTGCAAGCACGATCAGGTCAACTTTTGTTGATGACCAGCGACCCGATGCTTTCGAGTTTTTGTGATGATGTGTTCGTCGTGCCAAAGGTTGATGATAAAACCATGCCGTTTATCAGCATTATTGCACATCAATTGTTTGCCTATTACAGTGCAAAAATCAGAGACTGCGACATCGATTGTCCACGAAACCTGGCAAAATCAGTTACCGTAGAATAACAAAAGAAAAACGTATCCTTCGATACGTTTTTCTTTTGACGGTCAGTACGTGGATAAATCTCCAATCATCTTAACCACTATTTCACTAGAGCGAGAGCTCCCATTGGATCCCATGGTTCAAGCTCAATGACGTGATCACTTTCAAGGGCTGCAAGATAATCTTTCGGTACATATTTCTTGTCGACCATAACTTGGTAGTTGTATTCATCAAACCATTCATCAGTCATGGTGTAATAGCCTTTACGTGCATTACGATCTGTTCCCCAACTGTTTTCAACGTTCCAACGTGTTGGTTTTCCGTTTTCATCCAGATTAACCCCAACGAAAACCATGGCGTGGGTCATCAAACTGTCGCCATAATCAAGACGACCGGATTTATCAAGGTTTAATTCAGTATTAAGAACGCCTTTGAAATCAAAGGCATCTTTAGCCATAATTCCATTTTCACGATCGTGCATTTGCCCAACATCGCATCCAAACCATACTGGTTTTCCATCTTGAAGTTGTGCGATGGCTGCTTCTTTTAAAATTTGACTCGGTGCATTCACATACTTGATGGGATCTGCTTCCTTCACCGTTCCAAGATATTTAACTGTAAATGCTTTTCCATAAGGTTTATCAGCGGTTGGTGCATTGATAATGCTTACTTTATCTTTAAGATTCCATCCAACATATTCATTCATAAATGCTACAGGTGTGATGGTGTCGATTTTTTTATAATTACCATCTTTATCATGATACTCGTAGCTAAAGGTTTCTGGAGGTGTTCCAAGACATAAACATAAAATATGGTAAATTTCATATAACATTTCATCTTTGCTACGTGGGTTTTCAGATTCGCGCAGTTCATAAGCAAATTCGCGCAGTTTTGACGTGATGATTTTGTTCATGAAGGCAGAGTTTGAACTGTGATATGTTTCGGGCATGACTTCTTTCGGTACAACACCATATTTTTCTAAAATTCCTTTAAACATATCCCACTGACCACCATCTTGAATGGGACCAGAGAGTAGATGTTGGATTAAGCGACCATCAGTTGGTTCATCCTTTGTCTCAATAATGCTTTCAAGGAAGTAATTTGCCTTCTCTAATTTATCCCAAAAGAAAGGGTAACTTTCTGAGAATTCAAAGGTATCAACATTAAGACAACCCAGAACATCAGCACGCATTGTGTTTAGTGATGCAAACATCCAACAACGTCCGCTTGCTTTCTGATTGGTAATGTGACCCCCTTTAGCCTGAACAGAAAATGCATCAGGATAACGTGATGAGAGTGTGTGATCGACGGCAGTATCGTGAATGCCGTTGTGTGTTACTGCATTTTCAAGGGTGCGCGCCGTTTTATTATTTTGATATTCCGATTTGAATTCGGATAATAATGATTTTGAAATAGCCATTATAAGACCTCCTATATTAAATTAGGGTCACCTAATTTAATTGGTATTATACGCCTGATTAATTATGGTGTCAAGAAAGGTATACCTAATTATTCACGAATTAGCACTCATGTATTGACAGTGCTAACGAATGTGATATACTAAAGGTGTAATAGCACTCTGTATAAGTGAGTGCTAAAATAGGAGGCGGACATATGAAACAAACAGTTAGACCGACAACACTTTTAGAAAGCTTATTTGGTGATGATTTTATGAATAATGCAGGCTTTGGCACCGGAATTGATATTTATCGTGAATCTGGGAATTATCATGTTGATATTGAGATGCCTGGATTTGAAAAAGAAGATATTGATGTAGAATTTAGTGGTGACATCTTATCGATTAAGGCAGAACATCGCACATCTGAAGAAAAAGAAGAAAAGAATTATTTCTATCGTTCACGAAATCAAAAGAGCGTTAAACGACAAATTCGCTTTGCGGATGTTGATGCAAATGCCATTGATGCAACTTACGAACGCGGTATCTTATCAATTACTTTACCGACAAAAGTTGAAGAACAGCTTTCGAATAAGATTAGTGTTAAATAAAAAAGAGGGTAATTCCTCTTTTTTTTTTGATTTGTTAATTTTTGGTGAACAATGCTCACCTTCGTGCGAAGGGTGTTATAATTTATATGGAGTTGATGCAAATGATTACGTTATCTCAACAAATCGAATCTGTAATGATGGAACTTACTGACCGAGGTTTTGAAGCTTTTGTGGTTGGTGGGTTTGTTCGTGATGCGCTTATGGGCCATCGATCATTTGATATTGACTTATGTACTAACGCTTTACCCGAACAACTTCTAAAAATTTATAAAAATTATTCAATTGAACCGATTGGTCACGATTATGGTATTAAGTTTAGGGTGGATGAAGAGCATTTTGAAATTTCTACTATGCGACTTGAGGGTGATTATGAAGATGGCAGACGTCCATCACGCGTCGAGTTTATCAATCATCTCTATGATGATTCATTGCGTCGTGATTTTACGGTCAATGCGCTTTATTATCATCCACGGCATGGTTTGGTTGATTACCATCAGGGTGTTGACGATTTACACAATCGTAAGTTAAGGGTCATTGGCGACCCAAAGGTTCGTTTCGGAGAAGATGTATTGCGTCTTGCACGTTTGTATCGATTTAAATCTGAGCTTGGTTTTGACATCGAGGCGAAAACGTTGCATGCAGCTCAAAATCAGTTGGAGTCGCTTCACCGATTGAAGCTTGTGCAACTTTATCCAGACCTTACGCGATATCTAAATGGGCCCTATTTTGTAGAGACGAGTTTGCTTTGTCCCGAGTTTTTAATGACGGTATTTCCACCGTTAAAGGATACACTCGCGTTTGATCAACAGAATCCATTTCATGAATACACCCTTTACGAGCACACGATTCGTACCGTACAAGGAATTCCCAATCGAATGGATTTAAAGTTGGTTGGATTGTTTCATGATTTAGGAAAGGTCTTTGTGCAAACTGTAGACGATTCTGGAATTGCTCATTATCCCGGTCATGCGCAAGCAAGCGGTGTCATCGCACGTCCTTTCTTTGAAGGGTTTCAATATTCAAAAAAGAAAGTCACATATTTAGAGCGATTGATTCTCGAACACGATTTAAAAATTCAACCCGAGTCGGCACAAATCCAGCAACTTATTCGGGTTCATGGTATCGATTGGGTTCGAGATTTGATGATTGTGAAGCGCGCAGATAACTTGGCAAAAGGATTGGGTGCGCAGTATCAATTACAACGTTGCACGCATATCAATCATATTATTGATGAAGTTATCAGTCAAAAACGCCCCACATCCATACGAGATCTTGATATCTCGGCATCAGATTTAAAAAAGTTGGGCATTGAAGGAAAAAGGATAAATCAGTATCTCAATCTGTGTTTGGATCGTGTCATCGAAGGAACACTCCCCAATACACAAAAATCACTGTTGAATTGCATCAAGGAGGTTAATGCAGTATGAGTTATATTGAAGTTAAAGATATTACAAAAATATATAAAGTTGGAAATGTTGAAATATCAGCCTGTGCAGGTGTTGATTTTTCAATTAATAAAGGTGAGTTTATTGTCATTGTAGGACCATCTGGTGCAGGAAAGACAACGGTGATGAATATTATTGGAGGGATGGATTCGCCCACTTCCGGTACAGTTACAATTGATGAAAAAGAAATCACTGGAATGAGTGATCGCGAAATGACGGCGTACCGTCGTGACGATGTGGGTTTTGTTTTTCAGTCGTATAATTTAATTCCAAACCTTACGGCGTTAGAGAATGTTGAACTGGCAACCCAAATTTGTAATGATGCAAAAAATCCCCAGATGATTTTAGAACAAGTTGGTCTTGATAAACGGATGGGAAATTTCCCAGCACAAATGTCCGGTGGTGAACAACAACGGGTGGCGATTGCACGAGCGATTGCAAAGAATCCGAAGTTACTTCTTTGTGATGAACCAACCGGTGCACTTGATACGGAAACAGGGCAACAGGTGTTGCGTGTTTTACGTGATTGTTCCGATATTTATAATATGACCGTGGTGATTATTACGCATAATCAAACCATTACACAAATTGCTGATCGCGTTATCGAGATTAAAAACGGTAGAGTCGAACGTAATTGGGTTAATGATGATGTAAAGTCAGTGGATGACATCTCATGGTAAAAGATATCCTACGCGAAATTAAGGCGAAATGGTTTCAGTTTGTTGCGATCCTTATAATCACCGCGTTGGGGGTTGGTTTTTTTGTTGGGATTCGTGTAACCGGATACGATATGCGTGCAACCGGTGATCGTTATATGAAAGAAAGCGAAGTGATGGATTTAGAATACCGTCACAGTCTTGGTATCGATCAAGCCATGTTGGATCAACTGAGTGACATTGTCGATGGTGATGCCGTCGGTGTCTATGATGGCGATGCTTTTATGAATCTGCGTGATGTTGATGGGGTTATGAAAGTTATTGACCTAAACGATCAGACAGAAAAAGACATTACACTTGTTGACGGGAGGATGCCGAGTCACAAAAACGAAGTGGTCGTGGATAAAGTGCTCCAAGAGCACCGTGGATTTTCGTTGGGGGACACAATAAAGTTAAAGAAAAATGATGTCTTTAGACCTGCAAATCTAAAAATAGTTGGGTTTGCGGAATCAAGTCTGTATATGAATTTAGAACGTGGACAGAGTAAAGTAGGCTCGGGTAATGTTTTAGGATTTATGTATGGATTTGATCTGGATAAAGAGATTGACGTGTTCACCAGTGCGCGATTTGTATTTGCAGAGGGCGCGGATGTCGAAGATCAAAAGCAACGGATTAAAGACCATGAAGCATCGCTATCCTCACAACGATTTGATCGTGCTTCTAAACCGGCGTTTGAAAAACTCCAAGATGCGCAAGAAGAATTAGATCAAAAACGTCTTGAAGCAGATCGTGAATTTGCGAAAGGGGCTCAAGCCCTCACGCAGTCCAAACTTCAACTGCAAGATGCCCATGAAGAACTTGAAAATGGCATTCTTGAATTATCATCGCAGCCTGGACCTGGTGATTTACAAACAAAGCTTGACAGTGCCGTGCGTCGTTTTGCGCAAACGGTGGGTGAGCGTGAGAATATTCTAAAAGGATATGAAACAGAACTTGAAGAAGGGAAGGCCCAATATACTTCGGGGTTAGAATCTTTAGAGTCAAAACGTCCAGAAATTGATGCATTAAAAGAAATTGTCGACTCACTGCCTGAACCTCAAAAAACAGAAGCGTTGACGGCGATTGCATCGTTTGATAAAGCAGAAGCAACGCTTAACGCGACGAAGCTGGAACTTGATCAAAACGAAACAGAAATTAAAACAGGATATGAGCGTCTTGAACAGGGCAAGGTAGAATTTAAAGCGGGTCAAGAACGTATTCAAAAAGGAATTCAAGAATATAATCAAGGATTAAAAAGTTTAACCGAGGCAGAACAAGCATTTAATCTTAAAAAAACAGAAGCGTATGACCAAATTGAGTCGGGTCAAAAAGAAATTGATGCAGGATTACAAGAGCTTGAAGATGCAGATCATGGGAAACTCTATCTGCTTGATCGGGAAGATGTGCTAATTGGATATCGTGAGTTTTACCAAGATAGTGACCGTATTGAAGCGATTGGTCAGGTCTTTCCATTAATCTTCTTTGGTGTTGCAATTCTTGTAACGCTCAGTACTGTAACCCGAATGGTTGATGAATCACGCATGCAAATGGGTGTCTATAAAGCGCTTGGATACTCTTGGTTTGCTTCTGCAATGAAGTTTGTTGGTTTTACAGGTCTTGCATGGATTTTGGGTTCAATCTTAGGGCTTATCATGGGCTTCTACATGATTCCAACACTTATCTATAATGCATATCGCATTATGTATCTTACACCCGAACTTGAGCGTGGTTTTGTTTGGAGTTATGCAGCAGTTCCGCTCTTGATTAGTTTTGTATCAAGTGTTGGCGTTGCAATGATTAAATCCATGTCAGTCAGCCGTGAGAAAGCAGCAAACCTATTACGTCCACCCCTTCCCAAAAGCGGTCAACGAATTCTTCTCGAACGGATTCCGATGATTTGGGATCGTCTTAGCTTTCTTTATAAAGTGAGCCTGCGTAATTTATTTAGAAATAAAACGCGCTTTGCGATGACCGTTGTCGGAATAGGCGGTTGTTGTGGGCTCCTAATTACGGGATTTGGTATTAAACATTCAATCTATTCGATTGTAGATAAACAATTTGATGAAGTGATCCAATACGACGGTATGGTTCTCTATGATCGTGACATCTCAACTGAAAATATTACGGTGACCGATTCCATTCATCTTGCAACCGAAGCAGCAAAAGTAGATGATTTAGATGTAACGCTTTATGTTGCGGAAGATTTTAAAGCCTTACCGAACTTTATTCAATTAAAAGATCGTCATACAAAAGCACCGATTTCGGTCGAAAAGGACCCGATTGTCATTACCGAAAAACTTGCCATCTTAAAAAATGTGGATGTTGGCGATGTGATGACGTTCAGGGTAAATGAACAAGAATATGAGTTTGAAATCGGTGGAATTTCTGAAAACTATGTTGCGCATTACATCTTTATGAGTGAGGCACAGCATCAAGTCTTGACAGGAAAGAAACTTCCTGAGAATATGTATCTCTTTAATA
This sequence comes from Erysipelothrix sp. strain 2 (EsS2-6-Brazil), assembly GCF_016617625.1. Classification (NCBI taxonomy): domain Bacteria; kingdom Bacillati; phylum Bacillota; class Erysipelotrichia; order Erysipelotrichales; family Erysipelotrichaceae; genus Erysipelothrix; species Erysipelothrix sp. strain 2 (EsS2-6-Brazil). The sequence goes on along the minus strand of NZ_SBAR01000001.1, from coordinate 335,076 downwards.
CATCGGATGATCACGATCAGGTTGCGGAAAAACTACTGAGCCAAGATTCTGTGTTTAATGTTAGTTTCTTGGGTGATATGCGTGAGTCCTATCAGGATATGATGGGTAATTTTGATATTGTCATCTATGTAATTGTGGGTGCCGCATTTGCTTTAGAAGTGATTGTGCTTTTAAACCTCATTACCATGAATATTAGTGAGCGATATAAAGAACTGGCGACACTCAAGGTGCTTGGTTTTTATCCAAAAGAATTGGCGACATATATCTTGCGCGAGAACATTATTCTTACATTAATGAGTTTGATATTTGGTGTTGGTTTCGGATATTTCCTCCATCAATTTGTAGTTGTTCAAGCAGAATTGGATGCAATCATGTTTAATCGTGAGCTGTTACCAATGAGTATTGTGTTGGCCAGCGTGCTGACCTTTGCCCTCTCAATTGTCATTAACATCTTAATGGCACGACGCGCAAATAATGTTAATATGAGTGAAGCTTTAAAGACTTTTGATGATTAAATGATGACAAAGAGGCGCTTGCCTCTTTGCCTTCGTTTGTAGTATCATTTTGAAATTATGATATAATAAAGTATATCGTTTAAGTGAAAATGCCTCAGTATTGACAATTGAGGCTGTAATTTGTAGAATTACTGTTATAGAAAATTTGGAGGATTGTTTGTGGAAAACAGTGACCAGGATAGTTATCCTAAAAGGGATCAAAATTACAGTGTAGTTATAGGGGGAGTTCAATAATGCTTGTTCAAGTTATAACCCTAGTATTTTTAGTGCTTTTAAATGCTTTTTTTGCCGGAAGTGAATTAGCGTTTGTTTCAATTAATAATAACAAACTAAAAAGTATGGCTGAGGAAGGAAATAAAAAGGCACGACGTGTATTGAATCTTAAAGAAATTCCAAACCGTTTTTTATCAACCATTCAAATTGGTGTTTCATTAGCAAGTATTTTGTCAGGGGCTTTTGCTTCAGAAGCATTTGCACAAGTACTCACTGATTGGGTTGTACAAAATGGTTGGATGGCTGCTTCGGTTATGAAGCCAATTTCTATGATTTTGATTACACTGTTGACATCATATTTAATGCTTGTTTTTGGAGAACTTGTGCCAAAGCGCATTGCGATGACCAGTCCAGAAAAATTTGCTTTTTTTGTTGTTTATCCTATTTCGTGGCTGGCTGTGTTCACGAAGCCCTTGGTGAAATTTTTGTCAGTATCCACCAATCTTGTATTAAGAATTATTGGAATTGATCCAAATAAAGTTGAAGATGAAGTGACTGAGGAAGAAATTCGAATCATGGTTGATGCGGGTGAAATTGATGTCACAGAAAAAGAAATGATTAATAATATCTTTGAGTTTGATAATCTGGATGTTGCTGATATTATGACGCACCGTACAGAAGTTGTGGGTATTGATGTATCCAGCTCTTTTGCTGAGATTATGGAACTTGTGGACGAAGAACGCTATACACGTTATCCAGTTTATGAGGATAGTATCGATAATATTATTGGTTTAATTCATTTGCGTGACTTATTGCGTTATGTTAAAGATCATCGCGAGGATGAAGTATTTGAAATTAAGAAAATTATTCGTGAACCTTATTACGTACCCGATTCTAAACGTACCGATGAGCTTTTCAGAGAATTACAAAACAGTAAGATGCACTTTGCGGTCGTTATCGATGAGTATGGTGGTACGGCTGGGATTGTTACGATGGAAGATCTCATTGAAGAAATTATGGGTAACATCATGGATGAATATGATGAGGAAGAAGAACAAGAAATTGTTCCCGTTAATGTTGATGAGTATTTAGTAGATGGTGCCTGTGATATTGAGGATTTGGAAGATGTTTTAGAAATTAATCTTCCAGTTGAAGATTATGATACTGTAAGTGGTTTTGTAGTGGGGCAAATCGGGCGTCTTCCAACAGAAGAAGATGTGCGTGAAGATTTATCAGATGTAATTTATCATGGATACCGCTTTTCAATCATGGAGCTTGATGAAAAGGTCATTGCACGGGTTCGTGTTACAAAAGAAAAGGAAGTCGATCTCGACTCCCTAGAAGATTAGATATAATACATATTACCGTCGCCGGATTCATTTTTTATGAGTTCGGCGATTTCTTTTAGTTTAATACCTTTTAATGTTTCGCGTAATGCTGCATCAATAGGGGTATATAAATGCGTACACAGTGCAGCATTAATAATATTATCATCTGTTGAAGCAGGGGTTTTCTCAAAAAGCGATGGTTCTAAGGCGTTGAGAATGTTAAACATATTACATTCCTTGGACTTTAAATAATAACCGCCCGCAGGACCCTTTACAGCGTCAACGAGATTCGCTTGCTTTAAACTGGAAAAAACTTGTTCAAGATAAATTTTGGAAATATTTAAATGCTCAGCGATATTAACCAGGGTGGTAAGTTCTTGATCGTTGATGTGCATATATGTCATCGCGGCAATACCGTAACGTGTTCGTGCAGATAATTTCATGTCATCACTCCTTATTACCTATAATGTTATGTCTTTTACTAGGTAAAGTCAATGAAACTGAAAGAGTGTTAGAATTGACATGAATATAAATAGTTGTATAATACATATATAACATATAGGTAAAGGTGATAATATGAAAACATATAAAAATATAACAGAATTAATTGGACGCACGCCTCTTGTTGAGTTGTCGAACATTTCAAAAGAAGCTGGACTTAAAAACCCAATTCTTGCTAAGGTAGAATTTTTTAATCCAGGTGGTAGTGTTAAAGATCGTATTGCATTCGCAATGTTAACTGAGGCACGTAAACAAGGTTTCGTTAATGATGAAACCGTTATTATTGAGCCAACCAGTGGAAATACTGGTATTGGACTTGCTTCAATTGGTGCATCCATGGGTCTTAAGGTGATATTAACGATGCCTGAAACGATGAGTGTCGAACGTCGTAATTTATTAAAAGCTTATGGCGCAGAACTTGTTCTTACGGATGGTGCTGCTGGAATGAAAGGGGCCATTGCTAAGGCTGAGGAACTTGCGAAGGAATACGAAAATTCATTTATTCCATCACAATTTGATAATCAAGCTAACGTACAAGCTCACTACACAACTACAGGTCCTGAAATTTATGCGGACACTGATGGTAAAGTAGATATCTTTATTGCAGGTATTGGTACCGGCGGAACCATTACGGGTACGGGTATGTATCTAAAAGAACAAAATCCAAATATTCAAGTGATTACGGTTGAACCCGAAAATTCAGCAGTGCTCTCGGGTGAAAAACCCGGCCCACATAAACTCCAAGGTCTGGGTGCAGGGTTTGTACCATCGATTCTTCAAACAGATATCTATGAAGAGATTTTACGAATTACGGATTCAGAGGCATTTGTTATGGGTCGTCAATTGGCCCAAAAAGAAGGTTTACTTGTAGGTGTCTCTTCCGGTGCTGCGGTTGCTGCTGCACTTAAAGTAGCACAACGACCTGAAAATGAAGGCAAAACGATTGTTGTCGTCCTTCCAGATACCGGGGAACGTTATCTATCAACACCCATGTTTAACGAATAAGTATAAAAGAACACGGTAATTGAATCAAAACAATCGTGTGCATATACCACGATTAGATTGTTTGAAGTTCTATCAGGTATCCCTAAAGAATACAGGGATGCCTTTTTTGTGGGTCATCGTATGCGAAATATTGTTTTCTTTCGTAACATCGATAATTTATGGTAATATTTAGAATATAGAGTGAATGCGAGGATAGAGATGATGACGAAGAAAAAACAAGCACGATATCAACAAATTGCCCTGGATATTGCAGCTCGAATTGCACGCAATGATCTGCTTGAAGGTGAACGGATCTCGGGGCGATCCATTTTATCAAGTGAATACGGTGTATCACCTGAAACGATTCGAAGAGCGATGAGTCTTCTTGAAGAGGTTGAGGTGGTTCATGTGGCCAATAATTATGGTGTGATTATCGGTGCGAAAGAAGCTGCGATTGCTTATTTAGATTCTTTTTCTTCGGTTTCTGATGTCACTCAACTCAAGCATCGTCTGAATGCATTGATGGATAAGCGTCATGAGATTGATGAGGAAATTCGAACGATAATCAGTCAAATTGTGGATTTGTCTGGTCGATTTTCATTCTCAGATCCCTTAAAACGTTTTGAATTTACCTTACACGCGGGTTCAAAACTAATTGGTCAAACGATTGGGAGTTCCGCATTTTATCAGACTACAAAAATGACAATCATTGCTTTAAATCGCCAAGGTACGATGATATTATCCCCTGGACCGGATGCTGTTTTTGAAGAAAACGATGTTTTGGTGGTAGTGGGACATGTGGCGGATGTTGTTAAGGTAGAAATGTTGGTTCAAGACTAGTCAAATAAAGTGTGATGTGATAAGATAATCTTGAAAAATCGTACTAAAGATATATTGGTTTTGTTGGAACTTTTAGAGACAAGTTGGTTGGTGAAAAACTTGAGGAACACGAAATCAATGCTCCTTTAGAAGATGAGGAAACTCCGTATTGTTTGCGTTAAAAACAGGAGAGATGTATACACTTGTATAAATCAGGATGGTACCGCGTGAAAACGTTCCTGGATGGAATGTTTTTTTTATGTTTAGGAGGAAGTTATGAAGCAACTTACAAGTAGTGAAATAAGAACTATGTTTTTGGATTATTTTAAAGCACAAGATCACATGATTGAACCGGGTGCACCCCTTGTTCCAATCGATGATGATACCCTTTTATGGATTAATTCTGGGGTTGCTGCACTTAAAAAATATTTTGATGGTCGTGTTAAACCTAAGAAACCACGTATCGCAAACGTCCAAAAGTCATTGCGCACCAATGATATCGATAATGTAGGTAAGACAGCGCGTCACCATACATTTTTCGAAATGCTCGGAAATTTTTCAATCGGAGATTATTTTAAAGAAGAAGCCATTGGGTTTGCATATGAGTTTTTATTTTCTCCAGAATGGCTTGATTTGGATGTAAGTAAAGCGTATTTTAGTGTGCATACAGATGACCAAGAAGCTTTTGATATTTGGGTTAATAAATATAACGTGAATCCATCACGTATTTTACGCACGGATGATAACTTCTGGCAAATTGGTGATGGTCCTTGTGGTCCGAACTCAGAAATTTTTTATGATCGCGGTGAAAAATATGATCCCGAACATATCGGCGAGCGTCTTTTCTTTGAAGATCTTGAAAATGACCGTTATGTTGAAGTTTGGAACATTGTATTTTCACAATTTGATGGTGTTGAAGGTGGGGATATCCATACCTTTAAAGAACTTCCACAGAAAAACATTGATACAGGAATGGGTTTTGAACGTCTTGTAAGTATTGTTCAAGATGGTGATACAAACTTTGATACAGATTTATTTATTCCAATCATCCAAGCAATTGAAGCATTGACACCGCTTAAATATCACGACAATGTGATGGCATACCGTGTTATTTCTGATCATATTCGTTCATTAGTCTTTACACTAGCAGATGGTGCCGTGTTCTCTAATGAAGGACGTGGTTATGTTTTACGTCGCATTTTACGTCGTGCTGTACGTTTTGGTAAAGTGTTAGAAATTGAAGGAACCTTCCTTCATACATTAGTAGATGATGTTATTGCAGTTATGGGAGATGCATATCCAAACCTAGCAGAACATCGCGATATGATTGTGAAATTGATTTTGAGTGAGGAAGAGCGTTTTGCGAAGACATTGGCAGGCGGTGAGAAACTCTTACTTGATACAATTGAAGCAAACAAAGAGGCAATCATCACAGGGGAAGTTGCGTTTAAACTCTATGATACCTACGGTTTCCCAATTGAATTAACACAAGAAATTGCAGAAGAACATCACGTTTCCGTTGATTTGGAAGGTTTTAAAGCGTCGTTAGAAGAACAAAAAGAACGCGCACGCAGCAGTCGTCAAAAAGTTGAATCTATGGGTTCGCAACAAGAAGATCTTCTAAATTTCAAAGAAAACAGTGAGTTTATTTATGATTCGTTTGAAACACAGGGTCGCGTTGTGGGTTTATTTGTGGATGGCAAGCAAGTTGACGCCTTTACAGGTAAGGGGCATGTTGTTTTTGATAAAACATGTTTCTATGCTGAAAGTGGTGGACAAGTTGCGGATACAGGTACCATTGAATCCGATAGTGCTAAAGGAAATGTTCTTGATGTTAAGAAAGCGAATGGTGGACAGCCACTTCATTTTGTCGAAGTAGATGGAACCATTACAATGGGTCAAGTGTTTGATTTGAAAATTGACGCAAAACGTCGAATTTTAATTCGAAAAAATCACTCATGTGTTCACTTATTGCATTCTGCATTAAAGACTGTCGTTGGCGATCATGTGTCGCAAGCAGGCTCTTATGTTGATGAAAACTATTTCCGTTTCGATTTCTCACACTTTGAAAAGGTAACGGATGAGCAACTTGAAAAAGTTGAACTGATGATTAATCAATGGATTGCGGAGTCGTTACCAATTACGGTTGTTGAGAAACCACTTGAAGAAGCAAAAGCAATGGGGGCGATGGCATTATTTTCAGAAAATTATGGATCGGTTGTTCGCGTCGTGACAATGGGAGATGCTTCTATGGAATTATGTGGTGGAACCCATGCGCATGGAACAGGTGAAATCGGTGTCTTTAAACTAGTATCAGAAGAAAGTGTTGGTTCAGGTGTTCGCCGTATTCTAGGAAAAACAAGTTTCGGTGCTTATGAATCATATAAAGAAACAGAATTGGAAGTCGATCAAATTCGCACACAACTTAAATTGTCACCACAAAAATCAATTCAAACTAAGATTGAAGAGATGGAAGCAGAAATCAAGCAGTTAGAAGGCAAATACAAACTCATGATGGCGGATGTTCTCAAGGCTAAAACGCAAGAGTATATTCAAATGGCTGAACAGGTAGGAAATGACTTGAGTTTTGTTTGGATTGATATGGAAGATCAAGAGATGAATGTTGTCAAAGAACTTGTTGAACGCATTCGTGATCATGTCGATATTGTTTTTGTTGCAAATCATAAAGCATCCTCAGTAAACTTTGTTGTGGGATGCAGTGAAAAAGCAATTCAAGCTGGTATTAAAGCGGGAGATTTAGCGAAAGAAGCAGCAGTAACAACTGGTGGTAATGGTGGTGGTAAACCTAATTTTGCACAAGCCGGTGGTAAAGATATCACTAAAATAAATGATGCCAAATTAGTGATTTCTAACAAAATTGCTTAATAACTTTATCTTTTAAGGTTTATACGATAAAATAGAAATAAAGGATGTGATATAAATGTCGAAACACAATGTGACAGAAACAATGGCTTTTAATTCAGATGAAGTTCGTCGTGATCGAATTAAAGAAATCCTTGCTGAAGTAGAATCAGCACTCGAGGAACGCGGCTATCAATCCGTGAGTCAGATTTCTGGGTATTTGATTTCAAATGATCCAGCTTATATTTCTTCGCACAATAACGCGCGTGTGAAGATTCAGGAAGTTGAACGTTACGAAATTATTGAAGAGTTAGTACGTTTTTATCTTAGTGAAAAATAAATGATAGGTAAAATAATTGGTCTCGATCTTGGATCGAAAACGTGCGGTGTCGCGCTGTCTGATGGGCTTGGAATGTATGCTCATCCAGTTGAGACATTGTATTACAAAGTCTCAGTAGATGAGTTAAAGGAACCATTGGAAGCTTTAATCAAAAAAGAGCGCGTTAAAGTAATTGCATTGGGTTTTCCTAAGATGATGAATAATGATGTTGGGGAGCGTGCCCAAATTTCTGAAGATTTTAAAATGACATTGGAGTCTTGGTTTAATTGTGAAGTTGTACTCATCGATGAACGACTTACAAGTGTGGTGGCAAATCGTCAACTCATTGATCAAGATGTATCACGAAAAAAAAGAAAGAAAGTTGTCGATCAACTTGCGGCCGTTCATATACTTCAAACATATTTGGATAAACGCCGTTTTATGGAGGGAAATTAAAATGGAAGAAAAAACACTTATTGTCATCAATGATGACGGAACTGAACAAGAAATGGATATTTTATTTACGTTTGATGATGATACATTCAACAAAAAATATGTTTTATATGTAAGTCCAGAAGATACAACAGGCGAAGTTTTCGTTTCAAGTTATGTTGAAGATGGAACATTAAATGCTGTTACAGATCCAAAAGAATGGGCTATGATTGAAGAAGTATTTAATGCATTTATTATCCAACACGATGAATCAAGTGAAGAAGGCGGATGTGCTTGCGGTCAAGATCACGAAGCGTCTGAAGATCATGAGTGCAGTTGTGGATGTGGCCATGACCACTCACACTAAGAAAATTCTTGGTGGCCTTTTGCTTGTGTGTGTGATGGCGGTTATAGGATTTATGCTTCTTTTCAATATCAACACACAAAGCATTTCAAAGGACAGTCAAACTGTTCTTTTTAATGTGAACGAAGGTGACACAATGTCTGCTGTGATTGATCGATTAGCCGATGAAGGCATTGTTCGATCCTCTTTTTTCACCAAAATTAAAGCGAAATTAGGAAATCATGATCAACTTTATGAAGGGCAGTTTAACCTCGATAAAAGTTGGGATGTGGAACGCATTCTTGAGTATCTTGAGCAACCTTCCTATGAGCATGATAAGACAGGTTCAGTAACCATCACATTGATTGAAGGAAGCTGGGCAAAAGATATCGCAAAGAAAATTTCACTGAAGACCAATACCAAAGCGGAACGGTTTTTAGAACTTTGGAATGATCCAAAATACATTGAATCATTAATGTCTCAATATGAAGTATTGTCACAAGACTTACTCAAAAATAAAGACGCGAAGGTGTTGTTAGAAGGGTATCTTTATCCTGATACCTATGAATTTAATGTAAACAATACCGAAGAAGAAATTACGGAACGTCTTATTTCAAATGGTAATGATAAGTATCAAAACTATAAAAATCGTATTGATGCTTCAGGTATGACACCTTATCAACTCTTGAGTCTTGCCTCGATTGTAGAGTATGAAGCACCAGGTTATGAAAATATGCAGGATGTTGCGGGTGTGTTTATCAATCGTTTAAAACAAGGAATGAAGCTTGAATCAAGTGTGACCATTTGTTATGCACTTTATGAGTTTGAAGATTGGGATGATTGTGAATCGATGACGAACAATCAAATTGATTCGCCTTATAACACATACCGTTATGAAGGGATTACTCCGGGACCTATTTTGAATCCTTCGGAGTCTGCCATTGAAGCGGTACTTAATTATTCCCATCATGATTATTTATTCTTTGTCGCAAACGTGAAAGCAGACAAAAACGATCCAGATTATGGAAAAATATATTATTCAAAAACATTTGAAGAACATGACCAACGTGTCAAAGAGATACTCAATTAAGTATTAGGAGGCTATAATGAGTCCAATTGTTATTGGGATTGCTGGTGGAAGTGCATCCGGTAAATCTAGTATTGCAAAGAAATTAAAAAAACACTTCGATGAGACACAAAAAGTAGTCATCATTAAAATGGATGACTATTACAAGGACCAAAGTCACTTACCTATGGAAGAACGTTTGGCTACCAATTATGATCATCCATTTGCATTTGATATGGATTTATTAGTTTCCGATATGGAGTCTTTAAAGTCAGGGGTATCAATTCAAAAACCTGTGTATGATTTTATGAATCATACACGCAGCCAGTATTCAGAAGAAATTCAATGTAATGATGTTATTGTATTAGAAGGTCTCATGACGTTAGATGATTCTCGTTTACGTAATTTACTCGACATCAAAGTTTTTGTGGATGCACCTGCAGATATTCGATTTATACGTCGTCTTGTACGTGATGTAAATAAGCGTGGACGTACGTTGGAACACGTTATTGAGCAATATATGTCAACGGTTCGTATTATGCACGAACAGTTCGTTGAACCCTCAAAACGCTATGCTGATATTATTATTCCCGAAGGGGCTCATAACACCGTTGCGATTGATTTACTTACAACTAAAATAAGTAGTATCATTGGTACGAGTGTGTTATAATTTTTATTCAAGGAGTGATGAACATGACAGAAAGAATTCCTGTAACACAGGCTGGTTTAGATGAATTAAATCGTGAGCTTCGCCAATTAATCGAAGTTGAACGTCCAGAAGTTATTGAAGATTTAAAAGCAGCACGCGCACAAGGTGACTTGTCTGAAAATGCTGATTACGATGCAGCTCGTGATCGTCAAGCACGTGTTGAAGCTCGAATCCGTGAAATTGAAGCAACTTTAACAAAAGTTGAAATTATTGATGGTGACAAAGCAAAAAAACACAAGACAGTTGGTCTGGGTGCTACTGTTACGATTTATGATATGGAAATGGAAATTGAAGAAACATTTTCAATCGTAGGTTCTGTTGAAGCAGATCCTGAAAATGGTAAACTTTCAAACGTTTCACCACTTGCACAAGCAATGAACGAAGCCAAAGAAGGCGACGTTGTTGAAGTTCAAGTTGATGAACCATATGAGGTTAAAGTTCTAAAAATTAACTAAGAAGCGTAAGCTTCTTTTTTTATGAATTACTTTGTAAATATCATAATTAACTAAGGGGTGGTTCATGAAATTTATTGTAATTATTGCATTAATCGTGTGTGTTGCGTCGTTTCAATTCATCATGAATATGAATGAATTGACGTTTCAAAAGAAGACATCGATACGGATTGATATCGATGATAAGTCCTATGATGTTGCTTTAGAAAGTAATGATACCATACTAAAAATTCTTGCACGGCTTGGTATTCAGGCCTCAAACATTAAAAACTTACCCAACATAACTTCTTTCTATGAAGGCCAACACCTTAAACTAGAAATGAAGAAAACAACATGTGTCTCACTTAATACGTCAAGTGAACAAGATTTAGTGCAAATAAAGGGAATTGGACCTCGCAAAGCTGAAGCAATTCTTCAATATCGGCTTCACCATCAAAAGTTTATGAGTATCGATGAACTCCTCAATATCAAGGGAATTGGACCTAAACTCTTGGAACGGATTAAAGATTTTGTATGCATTTAATCTACGGAATGTTACTTGGAACCTTGGTTGATGGAATTCTTTTAAAAATGTGTTTAGGTTGTGCTTGGACTGGTTTACTCTGTTTTCGCAAACATCCACATCGCTTTCTTTTTCCACTGCTTTTTCTGTTAATGACGCAAATTCATCAATATTCATTTCCGCTGGGAGTTGTTGTTGCGGTGGATGATACGGGTTTATGGCTCAACCGTTTTAATACCAAGCAGCGATTGTTGATGAACTATACAGGCGAGGTAGGTGATTTACTGTGGCTTCTTGGGAATGATGTGCACTCAGGAAATTACATTAAGGTTGTGAAATTACCCTTGATTGACTCTATTTATCAAACAATCCATCAATATCCCTACCTTGAATCGTACTTTTTCGAGCGTCGCGAATCCTACCTTGCTTTGATTTCATTTCAAATTCGATCCCTTTCAGAACTGCTCATCATTTTAAAAAAACGTTTTCAAATTTCAATAAGTACTCACGTAATTAATGCAGGTGTGACATTTTGGTATCAGTATCTTTTTGGAGTGAATGCATCAAATTTAAATTTTTTGTTGCGGCAAGTATTTTCACCACACGTAACAATAATAATTCTTATTTTTCTCTTGCCAAAACCGCTCCAAAATCCATCATTTCTTATTATTTATGGTCCACTACTTATATCAAACTTAACTTCTTTATGCCAACATGCACCGCGATGGTTTATACGTTTTGTCTTAGTTTTTTATTCGTGCAAACGCTTGGATTTGTTGAGTATTGTCATGGTTCGCGTTTTGAAACCCATTATGGGATTTATCTTTTTGATACTGTATGGATGCATTTTGCTTGGACTCCCTTTGCATTATTGTGACCGGTTCTTTGCGGTGATGAATACGGTAAATACTTGGATTGAGAAACGTTTTACAGTCTACGGAGCACCACCACTTATTTGTTTGCTTTTCCTCTTTAAAGTAAAGTCGAATACGAGTGCTTTGATGCGCATTTTGTGCATTGCTTTGATGACCCTCTATAATCCATGTTATACCATTACTTTTATTGATGTCGGTCAAGGGGACAGTATTTTAATCCGAACTCCATTTTCTTTGTATACAACACTCATCGATACGGGTCGTCCGCGAGCGTATCCTGAGGTTCGCCGCGTTCTTTCAGCGTATGGAATTCAAACAATCGATCAATTGATTATTACGCACGGCGACCAAGACCATAATGGGTCACAAAATCGCGTAATAAAAGACTATAAAGTCGTGAACATCATTGAAGAAAAAGGTGCACAACTCAAATTGCTCCATGAATTGTTGTACGATAAGGTTTATCGAACAAAAAATGACAACAGTTTAATTTTAGGTTTAAAAGTAAAACAGTATGCATTTTTATTTATGGGGGATGCATCAAAAGAACAAGAGCGCGAATTGCTCCGATTCTATCATTTTGATGACCCAATTTTTCTAATTAAATTGGGCCATCATGGATCCAGGACCGCAACTGACTCACGCTTTATACAGGATTTAAAACCTCAATTTGGTTTAATTAGTTCTGATCCTTCTCAATACGGACATCCACACAAAGAAGTCATTGACATATTAAAAACGAATGATGTTGAAGTGTTAGAAACGTCGAAGATGGGCACGATTGACTTTGTGTTTACGCCATTCTTTGATTACTTTGTTTCAAATCGTGGTCACTTTGGTATAATAGGGATGGTGATAAGATGATAGACGTAATCGTAGGAAAAGAACCTTCGTTGATTAAACGTAAGGTAGAGAGTATCATAAAAGAATATGAAAACCAGTATGGTGTTTTCGATGTATCACATTTTGACACACGTGATAAGGGTTTTTTATTTGATCATGTTTTGGAAAGTGCTTTAACGGTTTCACTTTTTGGCGATAAAAAGGCGGTTGTATTATCAACTCATGATGATTTGATAAAAGAAATGGAAACATCCTTAAGTGAATTAATGGCACAATCAATGTTTGATGTAAGTCTAATTGTTATTTTTGAGAAGAAACCGCTGGCAAAATCTGTGATGGGTAAAGCAATTGCGAAGCATGCTCGTGTCCATCAAATTAAGGATCCAGATGTGGGTCAGCTAAGTATATTGATGAAACAAGAAATTGAACGGCTTGAATTTAAAATGTCGAATGCTGCCATGGTTGAATTGCTTGAGCGAGTTGGTGACGATACGACACGTCTTTATCAAGAATTAAACAAATTAAGTTTGGTCGGACAGGATATTGAAAAAGAGCACGTTGTTAAGCTAATCTCTAAAAATATCGATGAGGATATTTTTGCGATTTCAAATGCGCTCTTAGATAAAAACATTGGGAAGGCTTTTTCTGTTTATCAAAATCTACTCGCGCAGAAAGTAGACCCTCTTGCTCTTTTAGGACTTATAGGAAGCAGTTTTCGTAAGATTTATCAAATCAGCGCCTTATACGAACAAGGGATTTCAAACAAGGGGATTGCTGATCGGTTGTCGCTCTCAGAAAAGCAAGTCTATTTTCTGGTGAAAAACCAGATGCGTCCGTCATTTGGTTTGTTGGAACTCTTAAATCAGCTTGCCCAAATCGATCAGGATGTGAAACAAGGAAAAATTGATCGATTTGTAGCATTTGAATTGTTTATGATTGAAGCAATAATATAAAAAAATAACCTTCGTATGAAGGTTATTTTAATGTGTTAAGTTTTAATGATAAATCGGATTTTTTACGGGCTACGTAGTTTTTGTGATGAATGTTGCTTGTAATCGATTTATCCAACAATGAATTGGTTTGATTGAATAGGCGTTCTGCCATTTCTTTGTCACCAGCTTCGATTGCGGAATTAAAACTACGAAGTGCTGTTTTCAAACTTGAACGTTGGCTCTTGTTTGCAGCTTCCGATTTACGATTTGTTTTTGTTCGTTTTGCATTACTTGCGATAATTGCCATAAATTGCCACCTCCCAGTATAGAAACATTGTAACACGTTTGAAGTTTGCTCAATGTGTAAGTTCAGTGATATAAATTTCACATTGGTTCAAATAATGTTTTTTGGAAATTAAGAATGAACGATGCACTTGTTTCGAGCACGTGTTATAATATGTGCTAGGATGTGATAATATGCGCGTTATGTTTATGGGAACAACACATTTTTCTTGTGTTGTGTTACAACAATTATTAGATGATGGTTATAATGTGGTTGCAGTGGTGACCCAACCAGATCGTCCTTTTGGACGTAAAAAGGTTTTAAAGGCACCCCCTGTTAAGGAATTAGCTTTAAAGCACGAAATTCCGGTGATTCAACCCATCAAAATTAAAGAATCAATTGAAGATGTTTTAAAATTTGAACCCGATTTAGTGGTTACATGTGCCTACGGACAGATTGTCCCTAAAGCCATTTTAGACTATCCAAAATTTCTTTGTTTGAATGTTCATGCTTCATTGCTCCCAAAATATCGTGGAGGGGCACCCATTCATTGGTCAATCATTCGTGGCGAAAAGGAAACAGGCGTTACGTTAATGCGAATGGATGTCGGTATGGATAGTGGGGATATGCTCGCATCTCGACGCGTATCAATTGATGATCATGACATGATGGGCGATGTCGAGTCAAAATTAATGGCGGCTTCCAAAATTCTAATTCAAGAGGATTTAAGAGCTTATCTTGAAGGCGATTTATCATTTGTACCACAAAATAAAGAACACGTCACACTCGCTTACACAATTCAACGCGAAGATGAGTTTGTTTCATTTAATAGATCTGTTTTTGATGTTTATAATCATATTCGAGGTCTAATTCCATGGCCGGTTGGATATGGTGTTGTGGAAGGGATGAATGTTAAGTTTCATGGGGTTACAATGTCCGAATCAAGTCATTCGTATGCACCTGGGGAAGTCATATCAGTAGATGAGAGTGGGCTTACCGTTGCTTGTGTTAATGGATCCGTTACAATTACTTTGATACAGCCAGCAGGAAAACCGATAACGTCTGCTCATGATTTCGCAAATGGACTGGGTCGAAATTGGAAGGGGAAACGATTTGAATGAGAGAAAATTATGAAGTAAAACGTACACAGACTTTAGTCATGATTGGTATTGTTACAGCGTTGATTACGACGGTAACACTCATCATTAAAATACCATCCGCAACCGGAGGATATCTTAATCTCAGTGACTTTGTTATTATGGTATCCCCAATTATGCTTCCGCTTGGAGGTGCGATCTTTGCGGCAGGTGTTGGGTGTGCTTTAGCCGACATTGCAGGTGGTTATGCTGTCTACGCTATTTTTTCTCTCTTTATCAAAGCGGGGGAAGTTATTATTATTAAGCTTTTAGAACGCTACCTTGATACACGTCAACGATGGATTCCCTTTTCACTGGCAGCACTTTGGATGATGACGATGTATGGGTTTGTTGCGGTTTTCTTAACCAAAAGCTGGCCATCCTTTTTTGTGGCCTTAAAAGGTGATTTGGTTCAAGGTATTTTCGCAGTCATATTGGCGACATTGTTTTATCCAAGATTACAAAAACTAATGAAATATTTAAGAGGTAACTAAATGAATCAAAAAAATATTCGAAATTTTTCTATTATCGCTCATATTGACCACGGAAAATCAACATTAGCGGATCGTATTTTAGAACAAACACATACGGTTGCACACCGTGATATGCAAGCGCAATTATTGGATCAGTTGGATCTTGAGCGCGAACGTGGGATTACAATTAAACTGAATGCTGTTCAACTTGCATATAAAGCAAATGATGGACAAGAGTATATCTTCCATTTAATCGATACTCCTGGTCACGTTGACTTTACTTATGAGGTGTCTCGCTCTCTTGCTGCATGTGAAGGCGCAATTCTTATTGTGGATGCGACACAAGGGATTCAAGCACAAACACTCGCAAATGCATATCTTGCAATTGAAAACGACTTGGAAATTATGGTTGTTATCAATAAAGTCGATTTACCTTCTGCAGATCCAGAACGTGTAAAACGTGAGATTGAGGACGTATTAGGTATTGATGCAAGTAATGCACCGTTAATCAGTGCGAAAACAGGTTTAAATATTGACCAAGTTTTGGAAGGCATTGTTTCGCAAATTCCAGCCCCTCAAGGGGATCTTGATGCACCTTTACAAGCCTTGGTTTTTGACTCGATTTATGACACCTATCGTGGTGTTATTGCATTTGTAAATATTAAACAAGGCCAAGTTAAAGTTGGCGACGAGATTAAATTTATGGCTTCTGGTGCAGTGTTTGAGGTGACTGAATTGGGTGTGCGGACACCCACTGAAATCAAAAAAGATAAACTCGTAACGGGGGAAGTAGGATGGATTAGTGCTAGCATCAAATCCATTAAAGAAATTGGCGTGGGGGATACAATAACCCTCGCGGATAATCCTGCCAAAGAAGCACTACCAGGATATCGTAAATTAAACCCAATGGTATATTGTGGGCTTTATCCAATTGATAGTAAACGTTATACAGATTTAAGAGAAGCTTTAGAGAAAATGCAATTGAATGATTCCTCCCTTGTTTTTGAGCCAGAAACATCACAAGCACTTGGGTTTGGATTCCGTTGTGGCTTCCTAGGCCTGCTTCATATGGATGTAATCCAAGAACGTTTGGAACGCGAATTTCAATTTGATTTAATCGCGACAGCACCTTCAGTTGAATTCCATGTTTACCTAACAAATGGAGAAATGTTAAAATTAGACAATCCATCAAGAATGCCAATTTCAAATGTGATTGATCATGTTGAAGAACCCTTTGTCGAGGCTCAAATTATGGTGCCATCTGACTATGTTGGTGCTGTAATGGAACTTTGTCAAAATAAACGTGGAATATATATGGATATGCAAACAATTGATGGTACCCGTATGAACATTGTTTATCATTTGCCACTTGTGGAAATTGTTTTTGATTTCTTCGATCGTCTTAAATCAACGACTCGAGGCTATGCATCTTTTGATTACGAGTTTATTGGCTATCAACAATCCAATCTTGTGAAGATGGATATTCTTCTCAATGGAGAAATTGTCGATGCACTATCAACCATTGTCCATCGCGACTTTGCGTTTAATCGTGGAAAAGCAATTACTGAAAAACTAAGAACACTTATTCCAAGACAACAGTTTGAAGTTCCAATTCAAGCGGCTATTAATCAGAAAGTTATTGCCCGCTCTACCATCAAAGCACTCCGTAAAAACGTTATTGCGAAATGTTATGGTGGTGATATTTCACGTAAGAAGAAACTCTTAGAGAAGCAAAAAGAAGGTAAGAAACGTATGAAGCAAGTTGGTTCAGTGGAAATACCTCAAGAAGCATTTATGTCTGTTCTGTCAATGGATGATGAATAGTCACGTTAATAAACGCATTCAAGCGATGCGAGAACACTTTGGTTGGGATAAAACAGATACCATCGAATTTATGACCGCATGTGTTGTGGAAGAAGCGCTTGAATTGCAAGAAAGTTTGAATGATGAAGCGAACTTTAAGAAAGAGATTGCGGATGTACTCATGTATACAATTTCCATATGTCTCGATCGTGACTACGATATCGAATTGTTGATTAACGATAAAATTGATGAGGTGATGAAACGTGAGTACTAAAGCACTTTATGTCCATATTCCATTTTGTGATCATATCTGTGGATATTGCGATTTTACGCGCTTTCATTACGCACGGCAAATTTCAGATCAGTTTATGATTCGTTTGATCCAACAAATTAATGGTTTACCCGGTAACCTAAAAACAATTTATGTTGGGGGTGGTACCCCAACTTCTCTTGAAGATGATCAATTAGAAGCGTTACTTAAAGCATTGAAACCGAAACTTGCAGATGATTATGAATGGACGTTTGAAGGCAATCCAGAAAATCTTACGGAAGAAAATGTTCAGATGCTTCACGATTACGGTGTGAACCGAATGAGTTTGGGTGTTCAAACAACACATGATGATCTCCTCGAAAAAATAGGCCGACACCATAAATTTTATGATGTTGAGGTAGGGGTTAAGTTATTGCGTAAAATTGGAATTGAAAACATCTCATTAGATTTGATGTATGGACTTCCTGGACAAACGCTTGAAAGTTTTGAAGCATCGATGCGCGATGTTATTGCACTGAAACCTGATCATGTATCCATTTATGCCTTAACTGTTGAACCCAATTCATTATTTGGAAGACGTGGCATTCAACCTGTTCCGATTGAACTTGAAACTGAAATGTTTCTTTCGTGCATTCAATTAATGGAGGATGCAGGATATGAACAGTATGAAATTTCAAATTTTGCACTTCCGGGATCGAGAAGTCAACATAACCAAGTTTATTGGCGTTATGAAGATTTTTATGCCCTTGGTCCGGGTTCGAGTTTGAAACATAATCATCAACGTAAGACTTGGACAACTAAACTTGGGATGTATCTCAAAGAAGATTCGTACCATGAAGTCATCGACCTCACGGTCGAAGACGAGATGTTTGAGTTTATGATGATGGGCTTGCGTCTTAAAGATGGTGTCGCCTTTTCGCGATTTGAAGAACGCTTTGGTATTCCTATGACACAGGTTTTCAACGATGCGATTGAAGAAGGTATTTCTCGTAAACTTCTATACCAAACAGAAGATGTGTTAAAAACGACATTTGAAGGATTTGTAATGTTGGATGATACGTTGCTTCCTTTCATGTCTATCTTAAATGATGAATAAAAAACCTGTATGGTTCCAAATTGATGGAATCATACAGGTTTTTTCTATAATGAAACTAAGATCAATACAGTAGCAACTGAAATCAGTACAAGACAGAGACTGAGTCCAATCCAAATAACAGTTAGAAATTTCAACTCAAGTGTATCAACACGTTTTGAAAAGTGCTTATAGATACCAAACAATAATGCATTTAAAGCGCAAACGAGAAGAATTATCAGCAAGCTTAGATTGAATGGACCAAACTGTGTTTGCTTTAGATAGATATAAATAAATGCAACCAATGATAAAACAGAGGCGATTAGCGGTATGAGTAAATCTCGGTTTATGCGTGATTTCATGATAATTGATTTATATAGTAATCGATAATGGCTTGTGTTCCCATTTCATCATATCCATGTTCGCTAAGTGTTTGGTAGATTTTACATACACTTTCTACAATAGGAAGATACAAATCATCTTTTTCATCCATCACTAACTTTAAGTCCTTGAGGAAGTGTTTAAGGTAAAATCCAGGTTCAAAATCCTTTGATATCATTTTTGGACCGTTATTTGCAGCTTGCCATGAAGCTGCTGAACCACCCGTAATGACATTAAGCATGGTTGTCATATCGATTTGATGATGGTGTGCATAATGCAACGCTTCGGCAGTGCCTGCTAGGGCTCCAGCAATGGCTGTTTGATTCGCTAATTTAGCATGTTGTCCATTACCATGCGTACCCATATAATTAATTGTTTTACCCATAACCTTCAAAAGAGGCAGTACGGACTCAAAATCGGCGTGATCGCCGCCCACCATAATTGAGAGGGTCGCATTGATTGCGCCTAAGTCTCCACCGGTCACAGGGGCATCAAGCATTCTATATCCATGTTTTTCTGCATCATCCGCCAAGGATTTCGCAAGTGATGGAGAAGATGTTGTCATATCTACCAAAAGACAACCTGGTTTCGCATGCTTCATGACCTCTTCGAAAACATCCTTTACATCATTTGGATACCCTACAATCGCAAAGACAACATCCGCATCTTGTACGACTGCTTCAATGGTTTGACATGCCGTGGCTGATGGTTCCATTGCTTTTGCTTTTGAGAATGTGCGATTATATGCTGAGACAGCATAACCTGCTTGTGCTAAATGTAACGCCATGGGTTTCCCCATAACACCTGTACCAATCCATGCAACTTTTTTCATATAAATATACCCTCCTTAAGTAAAATCAATTATACCATGACTGTGCTATAATAATTTAAAAAGGGGCAATTATGAAATATAAAACAATGTTTTTAGGTCTTGTGGCTGTGGTTGCTTTAGGGATTATGATTCAGGTTATGATTCCTGGAACAGATCTTCTGATTACAAAACCGAACACCTTTTCGCTTTCAAAACGACTTGAGACGCAAACTTTCATTTGAATTGTGTTTTGATTCGAAACGGTAGAGTTATCGAAAACAAAGTTTTGATGAATCAAAACCATCTACAGGTTGAAAATGAAGATGAAATACGACTTAAAACGATTCAGTTTGAGTTATTGAAGAATACGATGGTTTTATCGTTTGAGATGGCAAATAAACAGCTTGTATCCGTTGAAAAACAGATTGAGATGGTTTTGCCAGAGCATTCGTTTCAATTCACTGACGGTCTTGAAACCGTTGAATTTGGTGAAACATATCTACTGGCGTATGCTTCTTCTTCAATTTACACCAACACTGTGACATTAAGTGATCTTTATGCTCAAATCACAAACGATAAAAATACAGATGAATTTATAGTCTTTACGATTCAATTTCTATAGTGCCCTCAAACCAGTTTAAGTCCTCTCGCTTCAACAGTTGAAAACAAGGATGTTGTAGATACAATAAAATCAAGATGAATTCAATCGAGGCTGTTTGAGAGGTGAATTCTAAAGTTCGCTTTCCCTTTAATTTCACGGGATCATAAAGAAATTCACTTGCCTATTAAGCATGGGTATGTTATTATTTGTAGGCTTTATGACTGGGATATCCGTTTCCTCGACGATACTCTCGGTGATGAAGGTCTGAAAAATAGGAGGATACATACATGTTATCAAAATCAGAAAAACAAGCAATCATGACTCAATATGCACGTCATGAAGGCGATACAGGTTCAGCAGAAGTTCAAGTAGCTGTTCTTACAGCAGAAATTAACTTGCTTACAGAACATATGAAAGAACATAAAAAAGATTTCCACTCAAACCGTGGACTTCTAAAAAAAGTTGGACGTCGTCGTAATTTATTAACTTACCTACGTAACGAAGACATTAACCGTTACCGTGAATTAATCACAAGCCTAGGATTAAGAAAATAATAAAAAACATGAAAAGGAGCAGTTGCTCCTTTTTTGTTATATCAAATACGTATAGAATGTGTTAAAATTGAATAAGATATTGAGGTGAATCTATGAACAAGAGAGTATTTGAACTAGATTTTTGTGGAAAAAGTCTAAAAGTTGAAACGGGAGAATTAGCAAAACAGGCTGGTGGGTCTGTTTTAGTGCGTTATGAAGATACTGCAGTATTATCCGCTGCAACTGCAAGCAAGAAAGCGAAAGACATCGATTTCTTCCCACTTACAGTTACATATGAAGAAAAATTATATTCAGTTGGGAAGATTCCAGGTGGGTTTTTACGTCGTGAAGGACGTCCAAGTGAACATGCAACACTAACATCACGTTTAATTGATCGTACAATTCGTCCATTGTTTGCGGAAGGGTTCCGTAATGAAGTACAAGTTGTTAATACAGTTTTATCTGTTGATCAAGACAGTGCACCTGATATGGCAGCAATGTTTGGGGCATCTTTATCCTTGATGGTTTCGGATATTCCTTTTGAAGGACCGATTGCAGGGGTTACTGTTGGTTATATTGACGAAACGTTTGTTATAAATCCAACCCTTGAAGAGCAAGCAAAATCAAAAATGCATTTGATTGTTGCGGGTACAAAAGATGCAATCAATATGGTTGAAGCTGGCGCTGAGGAAGTTTCTGAAGAACTAATGCTTGAAGCGATGTTATTTGGTCATGAATGGATCAAACGTCTTTGTGCTTTCCAAATTGAAATCGCACAAGAAGTTGCGAAAGAAAAGATGGAAGTTACACTCTATGAAGTTCCAACAGAAATTGTTGATGAGGTTGAAGCGCTTGTAGGTAAAGATTTACGTGCAGCCGTTGCGATTCATGAAAAATTAAAACGTTATGGAACGATTGATGAACTTGAAGAAAAAGCGGTTTTACATTTTGAAGCGAAATCTTATGAGACGGAATCTGAAAAAAATAAAACGGTAAAATACGTTAAAGAAGTTACGCACGGAATGGTTGCGGATGAAGTTCGTCGCCTTATTTCGATTGAAAAAATTCGTCCTGATGGCCGTGGTGTTGATGAAGTACGTCCATTAAATGTTCAAATTGATTTATTAAGTCGTGTTCACGGTAGTGGACTCTTTACACGAGGTGAAACTCAAGTACTCTCTGTTTGTACCCTAGGTGCAATGGCAGATACTCAAATAATTGATGACTTATCGGATGTGGATTCTAAACGATTCTTACATCACTATAATTTCCCTCCTTACAGTGTTGGTGAAACAGGCCGTATGGGTGCGCCAGGGCGTCGTGAAATTGGCCATGGTGCTTTAGGTGAGCGTGCTCTATCCTATGTTATTCCTTCTGAAGAGGAATTCCCATATACAATTCGTTTAGTAGCGGAAGTTCTTGAGTCAAACGGTTCTTCTTCTCAAGCAAGTATCTGTGCGGGTTCATTAGCGTTGATGGCAGCAGGTGTTCCTGTTAAAGCGGCAGTGAGTGGAATTGCGATGGGTCTTGTTCAATATGGTGAAGATTACACCATCCTAACAGATATTCAAGGAATGGAAGATCACTTTGGAGATATGGACTTTAAAGTTGCTGGAACAAAACAAGGGATTACAGCACTTCAAATGGATATCAAAATTAAAGGTTTATCAGAAGATATTCTTCGTGAAGCATTAGCTCAAGCGAAAAAAGGTCGTGCAGAAATGATGGCTGCAATGGATGACGTGATTTCAGAACCTCGTACCTTTGTGGGTGAATATGCACCTAAAATTGCTCAAATGAACATTAAACCGGATAAAATTCGTGATGTTATTGGAGCAGGTGGTAAAATCATTAATCAAATCATTGAAGAATGTAATGATGTTAAAATTGATATTGAAGATGATGGTCGTGTTGTGATTTACCATACAGATCAAGCTTCAATTGACAAAGCAAAAGCGATGATTGAAAATATCGTACGTGTAGCAGAAGTTGGAGAAATCTATGATGCTAAGGTTGTGCGTATTGAAAAATTTGGAGCATTTGTAAATCTATTCCCGGGAACGGATGCACTCTTACACGTTTCAAAAATGGATCATAGTCGTGTTGAAAAACCAGAAGATATCGTTAAATTAGGGGATATCGTTAAAGTTAAGGTTATGGAAATTGATGAAAAGGGCCGTGTAAACGTATCCCGTAAAGCATTATTACCAAAACCGGAAGTCAAAAAAGAAGACGTTAAGCCTGCGGAATAATAGGCGAAAAAAACATCAACCGAAATCGTTGATGTTTTTTTTATTGTTATTTATCTTTAAAATAATCGCGTACAGCAGGGGCGACACGTGTTCCAAACAATTCAATAGCATGCAGAACATCTTCATGTTCCATTGACCCAATAGGGAGATGGAGCATGAATCGATTGAGTCCAAGGTCTTCAATCATCTTGATGAGTTTGGGTGTTACGTCTTCCGGACTTCCTACAAACATCGCACCACCCGGTCCTGTCGCAACGTCAAAATCTTCACGACGATAGGTTTGAACCCAATTCGAGCGATCTTTCGCAATTGCTTCAATCAATAATTTCGTGGGGTAGAAATAGTTATCTTTTGCTTCTTCCGATGTATCCGCTATAAATCCCCAAGAATGTGCTGCAACTTGAAGCTGGTCTTTCGGGTATCCCATTTGTTTCCCAATTGCGTGGTAAGCTTCGATCAGTGATTTAAAGCGTAAAGGGTTTCCACCGATTATCGCGTAGGTGATGGGTAAGCCTTGTCGCGCTATATTCACAGTTGACTCTACATTTCCCCCTGTTGCGACCCAAATAGGAAGGTTTTTTTGGACAGAACGGGGGTAAATACCTGTATGATCAAGGGATTGGGTATGGTGACCTTCCCAGGTAACGGTTTCGTTTTCGACGATGGTACGAAGCATCTGCAATTTTTCAGTAAAGAGGGCCTCATAGTTCTTTAAATCATAGCCAAACAGTGGGAATGATTCTGTAAATGAACCTCGTCCTACCATCATCTCGGCACGTCCGTTAGATAGCGCATCGATGGTTGCGTACTGTTGATACGCACGTACAGGATCAATTGAAGAGAGGACGGTAACGGCTGAACTTAAACGAATGTGATTCGTATTGACGGCTCCTGCAGCCAGAACAATCTCAGGGGCTGAAACTGCGAAATCAGAGCGATGATGTTCGCCAATGCCATAAATATCGAGTCCGACACGGTCGGCTAATTCAATTTCCTTAACAAGCTGACGGATGCGTTCATCGTGAGCAGGGGCAACGCCCGTATGTTCGAGGGGTGTTGTTTCTCCAAAAGTACTGATACCTAATTCTATTTTCATGTAGTTACTCCTTTTCTAAATAAGGATATACTTCTTTGAATAAATCAAGAAGTTCAGCGACATAGAGAATCTATGCGAATTCAATACGAATCATGAATATGTATGATCTAATTTGATTATATAATAAGTAAATTATTTTTTTCAATGACGATGCCTGCGGTGCCAAGATATAAAAAAAAGTATTGAATGTACAACTCAATACTTTTATGTTTCTATTGACTATTTTGGTAATCTTGATAGATTTTGAAAACTTCATCAAGGTCATGATGATTGGGTACAGGTACAAATTTTAATTCCTCTACGTCATAGCGTGGAATAACATGAACATGGTAATGAGGGACGGTTTGTCCACTTACTTCATTGGCGTTCGTCAAAATATTAACACCGGATGCGCCAAAGGTTTTCATAAGGTTTAACGCAAGCATTTGTGCCGTGCAATTAACCTTTGAGACGACCTCTGGTGTCGCGGTGAGTACAGATTCTGTCGCAACCTTTGGTACAACTAAGGTATGGCCTTTAGTCGCCTGTGATATGTCTAGAAATGCGATGACATCATCGTCCTCCCATATTATTTTTGCGGGGATTTCTCGGTTAATAATTTTTTCAAAAAGTGTCATAGTAGACCTCCTCTAGTGCTATTATAGCATAAAGAAAAGACGCTTATTTAGCGTCTTTGTCTTTTTGAATGTTTAAGTATTGTGGGAACTTTTCAGCTACCGCATCATAAACATCTTTGTCATAGATTTTAAATCCATTATCCACAAAGAGTTGCGCAAGATATTGATTAACGATATCTTTGGATCCTACAAATGCTTCAATGGTTTCATCTTGATATCGATTGGCATCGATTTCAATGATTTGAACAATATATTTACTGTCATCACTTGAATCACTGAGAACACCAGATAATGTAGGCTCAGTTGCATTTTTAAGTGCGTCCGCAACTTCTTGAGGATATTGCACTGATTTCAAGAGGTGTACTTTAGCACTTCCATCATATGAAGAACCCGTAACTTTGTAATCTTTTGCGACATCATCGAAGTTTTCTCCGCCCTTAATTTTCTCAAGAGCTTCGTCCGCTTTTTCTTGATTCTCTAATTGAAGAATGCGCGCTTTGCGGGGTGCGTTTTCTGTCGTTAATGCTTCAAAATCTGCAACCATTTTTTCTTTAAGAAGATGTGTCATTTTAAGCTCAGGATAAACAGTTTGTGCCATGAAAGCATCAACACTTTCATAACCGCTTTGTTTTAAACGTTCTTCAAGTTGATCACCAAAAACTTCTTTGATCTCTTCAAGACGTTTATCTGCTTCTGCTTTTACATCTGCATCCGCAACATTTTCAGTAATTTTATTTTGTGCCGACTTAACAACAGTCATTCCACCATCACTGAGTTTCATAACATCAAAAAGACGTTTTGATGTGATTTTTTCACTTCCGACAGAGAATATCTCTTCATCTGTGGAAATCATTGCACGTGCATCACTGCATCCCGCAAGCATCAGCAGTGCGAGGAGTGAAACTAGAAGTTTTTTCATTATTGATTACCTCCTAGACCCATAAATGCCATTAAATCTGCTTTGACAGAATCATCCGCAAACTTAATATCTAAGCCTTCTGCTTTTTCCCAGATTGCTTGATATTGGATTTTAGGATTATTTGTTGATATTGCTTTTAAGAAATCTTTATCGTATTTGATTTCTTCGAAAGAGTCTTGTTGAACTGTAATGCGATGACGACCGTATTGTGAAGTAACCCACCCAGTTGTTTCACCCTTCTTGATACTTGTAGCTCCTTCAATAAATTCAGGAACTAAACTTGATGTTTTATCCATATATCCGAGTAAACCGCCATTTTGGGCTGTTCCATCATCGGAAAATTCCATAGCAACATCACTAAAAGATTTACCCTCTTTTAAAGCTGCATCAATTTTCTCCATTTTTGCTGTTTCTTCAGCAGTAGGATTTTTTGAATCGTCCATCTTGACAAGGATGTGACTTACAACACGAGGTTGATTTTCTTCGATAAATGCTTTCACATATTGATCGTAATTTGCTTCAAGGTAATCACCTAAAATAACATCAAGTTTATTTGAGTTTTCATAAAACTTGTTCATTTCATCAACACCTTTATAACCTAATGAAACAAGGGCTTTATCCAATTGTTCTAACCCTGCTGCACCATTTTGTGCAGAAACATTAGTTTTAACTGTTTCAGCTTCTTCTTTAGATTTCTTAACGATATCTTCAGTTGTTTCCATTGAATCAAGAACAGCGCGTTCGAATAATTTATAAATCTCTGCGGTTCCTTTCGATTCTAAGAGTTCATTATAATATGCATCTGCAGTATAATCACTCCCAGCAACCTCATATATTACATCTTTACCGTCTACTTTTTTACCGCTCAAAACAGCGTTCATCTGTTCCTTAGTAAAATACCCGATACCGACAATCAGTACCAAACCTATAACGACGACAAACCAATATTTTTTTAAATTGTCAATCATTACAATCCTCCTTTTGTCTCATTAATTATAGGTTATTTGAGGGGTCAATGCAACACGTTACGAATACGTTTCGTGAGCGATGGTCGCCTTATTCGGATTAATCTTGTGCTATAATATAAGAATTAAGATATAAGTAGAGGAAAGTGATAATATGGCACAATTAAGAATTGAAAATTTACATGTAGCAATTGAAGGAAAAGAAATACTCAAGGGTGTCAATCTTGTGATTAATGAGAATGAAATCCATGCAATCATGGGTCCCAATGGGAATGGGAAATCAACACTTCTTTCTGCTATAATGGGTCATCCGCGTTACGAGATTACGGAAGGATCTGTTTATGTAGATGATATCAATGTTCTTGAACTTGAAGTGGATGAGCGCAGTAAACTCGGATTGTTTTTAGGAATGCAATATCCACAAGAAGTCTCTGGAGTAACAAATTCTGATTTTTTAAAGTCCGCTTTAAATGCGCGTCGTGAAACACCAATCGGTTTATTTGAATTTGTGAAGTCCATGGAAGGCAGCATTGAACGTCTTAAAATGAAAGAAGATCTTGCACATCGCTTCCTAAATGAAGGATTTAGTGGTGGTGAGAAAAAGCGAAATGAAATCTTGCAGATGATTATGTTAGAACCACGGTTTGCGATGTTGGATGAAATTGATTCGGGACTTGATATTGATGCACTCGCACTGGTTGCTAAGGTATTAAAAGAGGAACAAGATAAACAAAAAATGGGATTAATTATTGTAAGTCATTATGAACGGTTCTTTGAGCTTATTCAACCAACTCATACACACATCATGATTGATGGTCGTATTGTATTAAGTTCGGATGAAACACTTGTAAGTAAAATTGATCGCGAAGGTTACGATTGGATTGAAGGAACGCTTGAAAAAGAGAAAGCGACAAAACGTCCAAGTGTCCTTGGAACATGTGCGGTGCGTGAAGCAATGGGTGATAAATAATGACGGAATTTAGCTTGACGGAACCGATGAATTCAATCGTACTTGATATTCAAGGTGAAGAAAAAGTATCCATTACGATTCCTAAACGTGCAACGGGTACCCTCTATATTATTGCGAAAGGTCAAGGGTCTCTTGATCTAACACTTCATGTATCAGAACAGGCGAATTTTAAATATTTGTGGATCAATCAAAGTGATGAAGCTTTGGAAGTGAATGAGCACATTAAGTTGTATGAACACGCGCACTTAATCGCAAACTATGGTGAGATGAGTCAAGGAAACCATCAAAAATATACCCATATTGAGTACCTTGGTTTGGGAAGTCATTGTGAATTTAAAGGCGCAGTGATTGCTTTTAATAAACTAAAATGGACGGTAAAGGCAGATCATCAAGCCCGTAAAAGTTATGCAATGGTTGAGTGTAATGCGATTGTCCTTAATAAAGGAAGTCTAAATCTAGAAGTAATAGGAAGTATTGCTAAAGGAAATTCAGGATCTGAAACCCATCAAATGAGTCGCATTATGAATTTAGGAGAAGATGTTCATGGTGTAGTGTATCCGATGCTTCTTATCGATGAAAATGATGTAGCAGCATCACATGCGGCTTCTGTGGGCCAACCGAATGAAGAGCACATCTACTATCTTCAATCCCGTGGTTTAACACGTGAGGATGCCTTGCGTCTTATTATAATGGGTTATCTCATGCCAATTGTAGATGCAATTGATGATGAAACGATTCAAACACAATTAAAAGAAGAAATTACAGAGAAGGTGAATACACAATGGATTCAATAAAAAAAGATTTTCCTTTTTTTAAGCACCATCCAGATGTTAGTTATCTTGATAATGCCGCTACAGCTTTAAAACCTCAATGTGTTATTGATGCTGTTGTTGATTATTATGAACGTCTAAGTTCCAATATTCATCGCGGAGATTATGATACATCCCTTGAAACCAGTGATTTATATGAAGCCGTTCGAAAGAAAACGGCGGATTTTATTCAAACAACACCGGAGTCTATTATTTTTACTTCGGGAGCGAGTGAATCTTTAAACCTTGTTGCAAGTGGGTATGCTAAATATTATCTCAAAAAAGATGACGTGGTGCTGTTAAATCAAGCAGAACACGCATCCAATATTCTTCCTTGGTATGCAATGGCGGAAGAAATTGGTTTTAAAGTTGAATTTGTTCCCCTGGATGATGCGGGTCATATTACACTTGAAATGCTTTCGAGTGCATTTCACGATAAGGTAAAACTGGTATCGATGGCTCATGTATCCAATGTTTTGGGATATGTTAATGATATTAAATCATTCGCAAAGTATGCACATGACCATGGCGCGTTATTTTGTCTTGATGCAGCTCAATCAATCGGACATATGCCAATTGATGTCAAAGACTTAGATGTTGATTTTATGGCGTTTTCTGCGCATAAAATGCTGGGGCCTACAGGTGTAGGGGTTCTTTATGTCAAACCCGAAATACAAACGAAAATGTATCCCATCTCCCATGGAGGCGGCAGTAATATTCGTTTTGATGCCTGTGGCATCGTGGAATTAAAATCTGGACCTGCGAAATTTGAAGCAGGTACACCGAATATTGAGGGCGTGCTTGGTTTTGGCGCAGCACTTGATTATTTAACTCAATTTGGTATGAAGCGCATTCACGCAATTATCTTGCCACTTCATCAACGTGCATTGGATGCATTGAATGCGATGGATCATATAACGGTTTATAATCAACATGCGGATATGGGGCTTATTACATTTAGTGTGAAGGGAATTTTTGCTCAGGATGTTGCAGCATATCTCAATCGTGAGGGTATTAGCGTTCGATCGGGTGAGCATTGTGCAAAACTTATTAATGGGGCATTAAATATGGAAAAAAGTGTTCGTATTTCATTCTATTTTTATAATAATGATGCGGATGTTACGAAATTGATAAAAGCGTTAGAGACGATTACGTTGGAAAAATGTATCGACCTCTATCTATAGATTTGGAGTGATAAAATGAATTATTTTGAAGATCCCCGTTTTCTTCGACAACTAATTATGGATCATTATGAAAATCCACGAAATAAGCGGACCGACGAAGCATATACAAAAAAACGTGTCAGTACGGATTCCTGTATTGATGATTTAACCATTCAAGCATCCATTAAAAATGGCGTTATTGAAGATGTTTGTTTTGATGGTCAAGCGTGTACAATTGCGACTTCCGCTGCCTCAATTATGACCGAGCTTGTGAAAGGGAAGACTTTAGAAGAAGCCGAAAAGATTATTGCTGAATATAATCGAATGATTCATCTGGAATCTTTTGATGAGGAGCTTCTTCAAGAAGCGGTTGCGTTTAAAAATGTTGGGCGACAAGCGAATCGGATTACGTGCGCAACGTTAGGGTGGCGTGGTTTGACGGATATTATTGAAGAAAGTAGGGATAAAGATGAGTGAAGAGAAAATTGATGATCGCGATCGCTTACCAAACGAAGAATATCAATACGGTTTTCATGATGAAATCGAAAGTGTTGTAGCATTTGATAAAGGTTTAAATGAAGAAGTGGTGCGTGAAATTTCACGGCTTAAAAATGAACCTGAGTGGATGCTTGAAATACGCTTAAAGGCTTATGAATCCTTTAAGGAGCAAAAAATGCCTGCATGGGGTGCAGATCTTTCTAAGGTAGATTTTGATGAATACATCTATTTCTTGCGTGCGAGTGACCAAGTGGAGCGCACGTGGGAGGATGTTCCTGAAGAAATTCGCAATACTTTTGATCGTCTTGGAATTCCAGAAGCAGAAGCTAAATATTTGTCAGGTGTGGCGACTCAATATGATTCCGAAGTCGTTTATGCAAGCATGCTTCAGGAAGTGGAATCTAAAGGGGTTTTATTTTTTGATATGGATACGGGATTGCGCGAACATCCTGAAATTGTAAAGGAATATTTTGGAAAGCTTGTACCTTACAATGATAATAAGTTTGCGGCATTGAATACAGCGGTATGGTCTGGAGGATCGTTTATCTATATTCCAAAAGGAGTAACATTGGATAAACCATTGCAGTCCTATTTTAGAATTAATGCTGAGCAAATGGGGCAGTTTGAACGAACCATGATTATAGTGGATGAAGGCGCCGATGTGCATTATGTTGAAGGGTGTACAGCACCGATTTACAAAAAAGATGCAATGCATGCTGCAGTCGTGGAGATATTTGTTCATAAAAATGCTAAATGTCGTTATACGACCATCCAAAATTGGTCATCAAATGTTTACAATCTTGTCACAAAGCGTGCCCAAGTTGAGGCACACGGAATGATGGAGTGGATTGATGGTAATATTGGTGCTTATATAACTATGAAATATCCTTCGTGTGTTTTAATTGGAGAATATGCTAAAGGTATGACCATCTCTATTGCTGTTGCGGGGGCTAATCAATGGCAAGACGCTGGAGCGAAAATGATTCATAAAGCACCCAATACTCAAAGTACCATTATCTCAAAATCAGTATCACGCAATGGTGGTACTGTGAATTATCGAGGTATTGTGCACCATGATAAAAATTCAATAAATGCGAAAACTAAAATTGAGTGTGATACGTTGATACTAGATCCGCTTTCTATGAGTGATACCATGCCAGTCAATGTTGTCGATACCAATGCGTCCATCATTGAACACGAAGCGCGTGTGTCGAAGATTTCTGAAGAAGAACTTTTCTATCTTATGAGTCGGGGATTAAGTGAAGAACAAGCGTCTGAAACGATTATTATGGGATTTTTGGAACCCTTTACTCGGGAATTACCGATGGAATATGCGGTTGAATTAAATCAACTTATGAAAATGGAGATGGAAGGCTCTGTTGGATAAAAAAACGATTGCTCAGGGAGTCTTAGAGAAGCGCAAGCAATACGATGTGCTGATGCGTGCTCCCTGGGATAGCGTAATTCATAATGCTGTAATGGATCGTTTAGAAGGGCATCAAACAATTGCACTTTATGCTGCATTTAATCATGAAGTGGATACTTATGGAATGATGGAAACGTTATTTTGGGATGATCGCTATACAATTTGTTTGCCTAAAATTAAAGGGGAATCGATGGACTTCTACGCGATAACAGGTTTTGAACAGTTACAACCTGGGGTGATGGGGATTCTTGAACCCACAACCAATCATAAAATTTCAGCAGATGAAATTGATGTGGTAATCGTACCCATGGTTGCTTTTAATAGACAAGGTTATCGTATTGGTTATGGTGGCGGTTATTATGATCGTTTTCTTAAAGGTATTAATGCAATAAAAATTGGTGTTGCGTATTCGTTTCAAGAAACAGATATTCCATTCCAACAAGATCATGATATTCGTTGTGATGTTATTATTACTGAAAATGCAATTATGAACCCTAATCGCGATTAGGGTTTTTTTGGCCCAATTGGTGAAAACATTAGAGAAATAAATGGTATAATGAGGCTTAGAGTGTATGAGGTATAAAAATGTCTAATAAATCAAAGATTATCAATTTTAGTGCTGTTATGTTTTTGATGTATGCTTCACATGGATTGTTGTTTCCACAAGTAGTGCCCTTTTTAACGCATCTTGGGTATTCGGCATCACAACGGGGACTTATTCTTTCTTTTCTAGCCATCATTGCGATGGTAGGCCAAATTCTATCCGGTTATTTATGTGATCGATTTGGAACGATTAAGCGATTTTTTATCTACGGAACATTTATTTTAGCGGCAACAGGGATGCTTTCCTACTGTATAAATATACATAATTTTTATTATCACTTCTTCTTAGTAGGAACGATGGCAGGTGTTGTTCGAATTCTTTCGAATCTTTTTGAGACATGGGTGTTGGAAGTTGATGGCATTTATCATCAATTTAGCTTTATTCGGAGTTTTGGTTCGCTTGGGTGGGCCTTAGCATCGCTCGTGTCTGGATTTTTTATCCATCGCTATGGTTATGCATCATTAGGCTATTTGTCTGGCATTTTAAGTTTTGTGGTTATTTTTTATTCTTTTAAACTTGAAGATGCGTCCAAACAAAGTCGGGATGGTGTGGCGACGACACTCAGTTTTAAAGATTTAAAAGTACTTTTCACGAATAAACGTTACATGTATTTGGTTCTTGTTTTTACACTGACCTATTTTGTAATCAATGTGGATTCAATTACCATTACGGATTATATGTTTCATCTTGGGGGTAATGCTCAAGATGTTGGGATAAAATGGTTTGTGGAGGCACTCAGTGAGATTCCACTGATGTTAGTGGGGGGCGCCCTACTGAAAAAATACGGTGGCAAAAACTTAATGGTTTTTTCCAGTATGATTATGATCATTCGAATGATAACCTATGGCATGGCGACATCTGTGTTCCAAATTATTGTCCTATCAACACTTCAAGCAATCACATTCCCACTTATTCTGGTGGCACAAAAAGATTTAATTTTTAGAGAATCACCAAGTCATTTACGTTCAACAGCACAGATGTTCTCGATTTCAATGAGTATTGGATTCTCGGCAATCATTACACCACTTGTCTCAGGGATTCTCGTTGAACAGATGCCAATTCAAACGGTTATCTTTATTTTCGGAGCTATTATGGTGGTTCCTACAGTCATGATTTCTATCTTTAAACCGGCTCACACAAATTAACACAGTTTCGGCGAATTCATACCATAATGTTTTTGTATTCTATACACGTAAACATTTTGTTTACAATGACTATATTTCTTCTCCTTAAAAATAAATATGGTTACAGATTTCCCTTGTTAAATAATATTTTTCCGAAAAAAAGGCGTATTGCCTTTTTTTTATGGCTCTTTGAGTTTTACATTACCTTAAACGATGATTTCATGGTAGAATATTATATGTTGAAAGAGGTATTATTATGAATATTGTTCAATTAACATCTGAATCAATTCGTGAGTTACGTGAAAAACGTAATGGTATCATGAAAAGTATGATTGAAGGGCAGGATGGATCCCTCCTTGTTTTAGGTGGGTCTTTTGCGGGGGAAGATCGCCAACGTAACATTGTGTCCTATGCAGTATTCACCATCTTTTTTGAGCTTTGGGAACGATTCAATATGGAATCTTGGTCGTATACGTTTGATGAAGAAGGACTAATGTTCTACATTAAACTGGACGAAAGCGCAAAAACGGTCAAAGATATTTTGGTTCACTATGAAGATCACCATCCATTAGGCTTTGCAATTGATAGTGATGTGTTCGATTGTGATCAAAAGTGGACCCGTGAAGCGCTGGGATATAAAAATAGACTTGATGACTACTATAAGTCCTCGCTTGAAGAATTGATGAATGATATTGTAGAAGATCCAAAATACATTGATAATTATACTAAACGAGTTGAAGGTTATATTGTAAAAGGTGATAAACAGACAATTCTGTCGAACATCTTAGTTTATGGGTATGTGAGTTCATTTACCAAAACAATGGGGTTTGGTATGTATGGTCCCAATTATCGTGGCAGTAATGAACAAATGAATTTCGAAAAGTTTATTCATCTTGTTCGTACATACAAAGATGAAATGCAACGGATATTCTCAGTGAATAGCACAAGTACGGTTGATATTGCTCGTTTCCAAAACGAAGTTGAAACGAAGATTCAACGTGCCGTTTTAAATCAGCAATCCTACCACTATACCGTATTCATTACCAGCACAGTAATGTTTGCATTTATTAATTCACGAGGCTATGCAGATATAACGAAACAAATTAAAAAAATAAGTGAAGGGTTTACTCAGAATAATATGTTCACTGAGGAACCGAAGCGCTATGAAATCTTAAATAACGGAATGCGCGAAGTATTTAATCAATACGTTCCGTTCTTACAAAAAAATAAATCGATTACATCAACGTTACTCTATATTATGAGTCGTCATGATGATCAAGCGGTTTTAATGCATAATGGAGAACAAGCATTATTAAAAACACAATTTTTAGCTAAGAACTTGATTTTTAAAGAAGATAAGTGGCCAGAGCTTGATAAGTTTTGTGCATCTGGGTATATATATCCTCATGATGCGACAACGCTTTTAGCGGTCACATGCATGCTTGATATTATGCAACGATATTATTTAAAAATTAAAATGTTATTTGATACACAAGAAAAATAAAGGTGGAAAAGAAAATGAATTTTTTAGAAGAATTAAACTGGCGTGGTCTTGTTAAGGATGTTACCAATTATGAAGCGTTGGAAAAACGATTAGAGCAGCCAATTACGCTATATTGTGGGTTTGATCCAACTGCGGATTCCCTCCATGTCGGTCATCTTCAACAACTAATTTTATTAAAGCGTTACCAAATGCAAGGTCATAAGCCAATTGCATTGGTTGGAGGCGCAACCGGGATGATTGGTGACCCACGTCCTACAACAGAACGCTCAATGCTCGATGATGCAGACTTACAAAAAAATGTAGATGGTATTGGGGCTCAGATTGAACGTATTCTCTCAAGTGATAATAATCCAGTTACGATTGTAAACAATCGTGATTGGCTGGGAGATTTAACCGTTCTTGATTTCTTACGGGATTATGGTAAATTTTTCAGCGTAAGTAATATGTTGGCAAAAGATACGATTGCAAAGCGTTTAAGCACTGGAATTTCTTTTACAGAATTCTCATATACAATCTTACAATCGATTGATTTCCTTCATTTATACAAAAACTATGGTATTGAACTACAAATTGGTGGGTCTGATCAATGGGGAAACCTTGTTAGTGGTGCAGATCTAATTCGTAAGGTTGAAGGGCCAGAAGCTGAAGTATTTGGTATTACCTCACACTTAATTATGAAATCAGATGGCACAAAATTCGGTAAGAGTGAAGGTCAAAATATCTGGTTGGATGAAAACCGTACGGATGCTTATAGTTTCTATCAATTCTTCATTAATACAAGTGATGACGATGTGATTGATTTCTTAAAACGTCTTTCGTTTAAGAGTGTTGAAGAAATTCAAGCAATCGAAGCGTCATTTATTAAAGAACCACATTTAAGACTTGCGCAAAAGGAACTTGCAAAGGAATTAACAGAAGTTGTCTTCGGTAAGGAAGGTCTTGCAATGGCAGAACGTGTCACCAACGCACTCTTTTCAGGTAATGTACAAGAGCTAACCGTTGACCAAATTCGTCAAGTGTTTGCAGACAGTGCATCCATTGAAGTAACGGCTGATGAAAATATTGTTGAGTTACTGGTTAATACTAAAGTATGTCCAAGCAAGCGTGAAGCACGTCAGCTCATTGAAGGTGGAGCAATTCGCGTAAATGGCGAAGTTGTGAGTGATACAAATTTTGTCGTTTCTAAGGAAAATGCAATTGGTAAAGAAGTGACCGTTGTACGCCGCGGTAAGAAGACGTATCATATCTTTAACCACACAAACTAAATCGTAAGAGGTATAATATGAAAAAACTATTTTTGGTACTCTTGAGCATGATGTTGTTAACAGGGTGTTCAGTGAATGAAAAAAAACTCTATACTGAAAAATTGAAACGGTATGAGTCTTATTGGAATGCAATTAACGATAATGACCGTTTTGTTGAGTCATCACGTTTCTTTGATATTTCGGCGACCATTGAAAAACATGAAGATTTATATGTCTATGGCGTTGTGATTGATAAGCCAAAGATTGCCATGTATGGTGTAGAAATTGTTGTTCTTGAAAACAACGAAGATTACCATGCGGATAAAATGATGCCAACTGCGGGTATTTTTGATTCGGAATATAATTTAGTTCCAGGGCAAGTTCGAAAAGATCGTAACTATATGGGTGGGATCAGTCTTGCTGGGGAAGTGGATGTTCCAGAAGTAACATTGAATATTCTGGTTTCATGGCGTAATAATACAAAACTTGAAACACAACGAGAGTTTATTCAGTTTAAATTAAAATATGAGGAACCTAAAAAAGAGGAATCCAAATCCAATAAAGATGATTCAAAAAAAGAGGAACCTAAAAAAGAAGAAGTAGTAGATAAAACCGAAGAAGACGATGAGTAGCATACGATTTAAAGAAAACCATTCTAAATAATTGAATGGTTTTTTCTTTGTGTTCAAATACTCATAAAAAAAACTTCCTCATTGAGGAAGTTTTAGGATTATGAAGATTAACGGTTGTAGAATTCAACAACTAATGCTTCATTAATTTCTTGGTTTAATTCGCTACGTTCTGGTAAACGTTTGTATTCACCTTTGAATTTATCTTTGTCAAATGTAACATAATCAACCATTGATACATTAGCTTCTAAAGCATCTTTGATTGCTGCCATTGAACGTGAAGATTCTTTAACTTCAATTGTTTGACCAGGTTTTACAATGTATGAAGGAATATCAACTTTTTTTCCATCTACTAAGATATGACCATGGTTAACTAATTGACGCGCTCCACGACGTGTGCGTGATAAGTTCATGCGGTATACAACGTTATCTAAACGTGATTCTAACATGAATAAGAAGTTGTGACCTGCAACACCTTCAAGTTTTGAAGCTTTTTTGAATGTGTTATAGAATTGTTTTTCAGTAACTCCATATGTATAACGAATACGTTGTTTCTCACGTAATTGTAAACCGTAGTTTGATAATTTTGGACGACGTGCTTTACCATGTTGTCCTGGTGCATAATCGCGACGTTGTAGCTCTTCACCTGTTTCGAGGATTGAGAAACTTAAACGACGTGCTTTTTTCCAAACTGGACCTTTAATTCTTGCCATAATACTGACCTCCTAATATGTCATTAGCGAGTTCCACAAATTATTACTAGTTGAGTTTATCTATAATCGTTTCCCTGTACAGCGTAGGTACTTTGATTCCTGCCGCGGGATAAACACGTGGCTAATAACTTTGCGTGCTGCACTAAAAATATGACGCTTATATAATATACCTAAATTGAGGTGAAAAGTCAACGAAACACATTTAAGAACTAAGCTATCTATGGTACAATAAATTCAACGAGGTGAACGTATGAATTTTCAGATGATATTAAAGTTTATGAATGACTACAAATATATAATTGCTGTTGTCCTAGTGCTGTTAATCATTGGGGTTTTTGTCTACATACGTATGGCTAAAAAACGTCGATTGAATAAAGCCTTTGAAACCTTAGAGGTGCGATACAACGAGCTCATGAGTATTCCTGTGTTGTTCAAAATAAACAAAGCAAATGGGTTGGCTAAATTAAACCCGGATGTTGAGAAAAAAGTTTCAGAGTGCAAGGCGGAGTTTAGTGAGATCAATGCACGTCAAGAAGAAATTTCAGATGCACTTGCAGATTCTGAAGATGCACTTGCATTTGGGAAACTAAAAGAAGCTTCAAAACACTTAACACGTTTGGATGTATTGATTACTGAATCCATGGAACAGACGGTTTCCCTAAATGATAATCTCGAAACGTTACTCGAGCAAGAAACACGTCAACGCATGGAGATTACAACATTAAAAGATCGATTTAGAGAATTGAAAAAAAATGCGATTGAAAATACATCGGGATTGGGGGATGCATTCCCGACAATTGAAGATCAAATTAAAGAAATTGAACAAAACTTTTCGGTTTTTGAAGAATGGATGTATGCATCTGATTTCATGAAAGCTCAGGAAATCAGTGAAGAGACACGTGCTTCAATTGATGATCTAGAAATTAAAATTACAGAGATTCCCAAACTTTATGAGCACGCTAAAGGATTAATTCCACAATTGCTGGATGAAGTCTCAAAACTTTATCAAGGTGTTCGTCAGAACGGAGTTTTTGTAGAACATCTTGAAGTTCCTAAAAACATTGGTGTTTTAAGTGAGATCCTTAAAGATGACTTGATTAATATTGGTCAAGGCGAAATTGAAAAGTCACGGACGAGTCTTAAGGAAAGTCAAAAGCGACTTGAACAACTTGCCCTCTCAATTCAAAAAGAAGACAAAGCACAACGTGAGGTTGATGCGTTAAGTGAAGAAGTGTTTGAGAACTTAGAGTTTCTTGTGGATAGCATCAGTAAGATGTGCAAGGATGCACATAAAGTTGAGACGCGTTTTAATTTCGACGGGTATACTGAAAATGTTGGCGTATTCTCACAACGCATTCAAGAATTTAGTGAATCCGGTGTGAAGGTTTCAAGAATGATCGAGGAAGAAAAAATCCCGGCCTCAACGATTCTTATTTCGCTGCAAGAACTTGGTCAAGATGTTTCAATGCTTAAAGATGAGTATCTTGCCATGAATGAAAAAGTAGAACGTGCGAATGCAGATGAAGTGCGCGCAACGAAGCAATTACTTAAGCTCCATCTTATCATTAATGATGTTCAAGTAAGAATTCAAAAACGTTCATTACCTTCGATTTCCGATAAATATGCTTCGGATTTAGAACGTGCTTATAAATATACTGATCAAGTGAAAGAAATGCTAGGTCAAGATGTAATCGATGTTAAACTCTTAAACGCTACAGTTGATGAGGCAATCGATTATATCTACAAACTACACAACAACGTCAATAACTTGGTGGGTGTAGTCGACATGTGTGAAAATGCAATTGTTTATGCAAACAAATTTAGAGCTTTTGTTCCCGATATCGATGCCGAATTAACCCGTGCAGAGTTATCCTTCAATAGTGGTGATTATACACAGAGTTTGACTACAATCATTAATTCTATTGATCGATATAGACCGAATACGGCTTATGAGGAGATGATTCGTGACAATGCAAAAAGCGCACGATAAACCAATTTATTTAGATTATTCAAGTACAACACCGACGCGTCCAGAAATTTTGAAGGATGCGTTGGTGATTATGGAAAAATATTACGAAAATGCTGATTCACTTCATTATGGTGGCCAGCGTGTGTCTGATCTTGTAGTGCAATCTCGTGATGCATTAGCAAAAATGCTTGGTGTACTCCCTCATGAGATTTTTTTCACGTCTGGAGCCAGTGAATCAAACAGTACTGCAATTAAGGGAATTGCCCTTGCAAACCGTCATCGTGGTAAACATATCATCACAACATGTGTTGAACACAGCTCCGTCATGGGTGCTGTGCAACAATTAAAAGATGAATTTGGATTTGAAGTTGATTATCTCAGTGTTGATACAAAAGGATGTATCTCACTTGATGAATTGAAGCAAAAACTTCGAAAAGATACAGTTCTTGTCACAGTTATGGCTGTTAACAATGAAGTTGGAAGTATTACTGATGTTCAAGAAGTGGCGCGTATAACGAAAAAATATTCGAGTGCGTATGTTCATATTGACGGTGTTCAAGCGCTCGCTCGCCATGATTTCCCCATGAAACAAATTGATAGTGTTTCTTATTCTGCACATAAAATTTATGGTTTGAAGGGGAGTGGATTGCTCGTTAAAAAAGCAAATGTTAAGTGTTTGTCACTGATTAATGGGGGACAGCAAGAAGGTGGATTGCGTGGAGGAACTTTAGATAATGTTTCCGCAATTTTGTGGGCGAAAACACTCCGATTGGCAGTTGAGGACCACAAACGCTCATTTAATGATATAATACGCATGAATAAATTTTTATACGATACTTTCGATGGAATGGAAAACATCCACATTAACTCAGATATTCACGGTTCACCGTATATCTTTAACATGTCAGTTTTAAATGTTGGATCGGAAATAATGATGAATGGCTTAAATGCAAAAGGCATATACGTATCAGCACAGAGTACGTGTAATTCGAAGTCGTTGGAACCTTCTCATGTATTAAAAGCCATGGGCTGTGATGAAACATGCGCACTTACAAGTGTTCGCATCAGTTTATCACACCTAACGACAATGGAAGAACTCGAAAAAGTTTGTGAAACAATATTGGAGATAAAAAATTATGTACAACACTAACTATGAATTTATTGTTTGCCGTTATGGTGAACTTTCAACAAAAGGGAAAAACCGACGTAATTTTACGGCACAATTGGTGCGTAATGTTCGTTCGCAATTGGTAGCATTTCCGAATCTAACGTATCGTGAGACATACGATCGTCTGTATATTACTTTAAATGGAGAAGATGGATTGGCTGTTAGTGATGAACTGCGCCATGTGTTTGGTTTAAGTTCCTTTTCACTTGCAGTTAAAGTTGAGCGAGATTTGGATGTTATTGCGAATGTCGCTGCAGAAATGATTCAAAAAGAAGAAGGCAAATCGACGTTTAAAGTGATTGCTCGTCGTCATGACAAATCCTATGAACATATTTCTGACGTTATTAATCGCCATGTTGCAACCAAAATCTTACAAACAACAGAATTCAAAGTGGATGTTCGTAAGCCGGATGTGGGGATTATCATTGAAGTTCGAAGTGACTCAGCATATATCATGATGGGGCGCGTTGAAGGTGCTGGTGGATATCCAGTAGGGATTCAAGGTAAAGTTATGGTGATGCTTTCGGGGGGAATTGATTCGCCGGTCGCTGCTTACTTGATGATGAAGCGTGGGGTTCGTATTGAAGCAATCCACTTTGCATCACCGCCATACACTTCTGACGAGGCGCAAAAGAAAGTTATGGACCTTGCCCAACAACTTACAAATTACCAAGATCACATTCGTATTAATGTAGTACCTTTTACTGATGTTCAACTGGAAATTTATAAAAAAGTTCCAGAGAGTTATGCCATTACGATGATGCGTCGTTTCATGCTTCGTATTGCGGAACGTCTTGCATTCCGTCGTAATTGTCTTGCAATTGCCAATGGTGAAAGTCTTGGTCAAGTTGCATCACAAACACTACATAGTATGAAAGAAATCACAAATATTGGGACATTACCGATCTTACGCCCTCTCATTACTTATGATAAGGTAGAGATAATTGACCTCGCACGTAAGATTGATACCTATGAAACATCAATATTGCCATTTGAAGATTGCTGTACAATCTTTACACCGAAAAACCCTACAACAAAACCGCATGGGGACAAGATTTTACGTTTTGAAGAGGGACTTGATATTGATGCGCTGGTTGATGAAGCAATTAAAAACATCGAAGTAGTAGAAGTTACAAAGAAAAAACAAGAAGATACACCATCGTTCTTATAGGAGGAAGTTATGGCATTCGATAATTTAACAAACCGATTACAAGATACATTTAGAAATATGACCGGAAAGGGGAAACTTTCCGAAAAAAATATTACCGATGCATTAAGTGAGATTCGAATTTCACTTTTAGAAGCAGATGTAAGTTTAGAAGTAATTAATGAACTGTTAGAACATACGCGCAGCGAAGCGCTTGGAATGAAAGTGACGCGCGATGTTGAACCTTCACAAATGTTTGTCAAGATTGTGAATGACAAATTAATTGAGATTTTAGGTGAAGAAAAATCCGAACTTAGCTTTAATCAAAAACCCGGAATTTTAATGATGGTTGGTTTGCAAGGTTCAGGGAAAACAACGACAATTGCGAAAATTGCAAACAAGCTCAACAAAGAAGGAAAAAAAGTCTTGTTGGTTGCCGCAGACTTAGCGCGTCCTGCTGCAATTGAACAGCTGAAAATCCTGGGAACACAAATCGGTGTGGAAGTATATGCGCAAGAAAACAGCACCCCAGTTGAGGTGGTAAAAAATGCGCTTGCACACGGTAAGGATTTCGATCTTATTCTCATTGATACTGCAGGTCGATTACAAATTGATGAAGCATTAATGCAACAACTTGTCGATATTCAATCGCTAACAAAACCAGATGAAATTCTATTAAGTGTTGATGCAATGAGTGGTCAAGATGTTATTCATGTTGCGAATGGATTTAAAGAAAAACTCAACATTACAGGTCTTGTTGCTACTAAATTTGATGGTGATTCGCGTGGTGGTTCAATTCTCTCAGTACGATACATGACTCAAGTTCCCGTAAAGTTTGTTGGGGTTGGGGAAGGTATTGATGAGTTGGATGAGTTTTATCCAGATCGTACCGCTTCTCGTATTTTAGGGATGGGTGATATCGTAAGTCTTGTAGAAAAAGCGCAAGAAAAAATGGATATCGAAGCTTCTGAACGTTCAGCGGAACGCATGATGAAGGGTCAATTTACACTTGATGATATGCTTATTCAATTACAACAAGTTTCAAAAATGGGTCCATTATCTGGTCTAATGAAAATGATGCCAGGAGCGAATCAATTAGCAGGTCAAATTGATGACGCAGATGCATCAAGTACAATGAAAAAAACTGAGGCAATGATTCTAAGTATGACTCCGGAAGAACGTAACAATCCTAAAATTATTCGTTCTACACGCAAGCGTCGTATTGCTGAAGGATCGGGTACCTCTACAACAGACGTGAACCGTCTTTTAAGCCAATACGAAAAAATGCAGAAGCAAATGAAGATGCTCTCTCGTTTTATGGGTAAATAGAAACGTCTTATAAACTATATTTAAAAGAATCTCAAAGATAATCTCATTTCAAATTGACAATGTCAGAGATTTCAAAATATTGATAAGAGCAATGTTTAAAGCCTAGAAAAATTTTACTTGATTATTTAAGCTGTTTATGATAAATTATATAGGCTTAAAGCACTCTGGTTCCGCTGTTGGAATCATTATGAACCAGTTTTAACATATATAGACAGAAAAAGGAGAATTACTATGTCATTAGCATTAGTACAAGAAATTACAAAGTCACAATTACGTAACGACATTCCTGAATTCCGTCCTGGATGTACAGTACGCGTAGACGTTAAAATCCAAGAAGGTGGAAAAACACGTATTCAAGCATTTGAAGGTGTTGTTATTAAAACTCAAGGAACAGGTATTTCAGAATCATTTACAGTTCGTAAAATGTCATCAGGAATTGGTGTGGAACGTACATTCCCAATCAACTCACCTATTATTGACAGCGTAACTGTATTACGTAAAGGTAAAGTACGTCGTTCAAAACTATACTACTTACGTGACCGTTCAGGTAAATCAGCACGTATTAAAGAAATTCGTTAGTATTAGCCGTATTTAT
This sequence comes from Erysipelothrix sp. strain 2 (EsS2-6-Brazil), assembly GCF_016617625.1. NCBI lineage: Bacteria > Bacillati > Bacillota > Erysipelotrichia > Erysipelotrichales > Erysipelotrichaceae > Erysipelothrix > Erysipelothrix sp. strain 2 (EsS2-6-Brazil). The sequence continues at coordinate 291,276 of NZ_SBAR01000001.1, read as the reverse complement.
ACGGCTTTTTCTTTATTGTAGGGAGGGTATGAAATGAATAAAGGCGATGATAAGTTTTTAATTGCGGTTAAAGACTTTATTAAAAGTATGGTAATCAGTCTTGTTTTGGTTATTTTAGTAACGCAATTTATTGCGCGTCCTGTTCGGGTAGAAGGGTTATCCATGTACCCGAGTCTTAACGATAAAGAATTAGGCTTTTCAAATATTTTAAGCATGAAAATGAAAGATCCAGAGCGTTTTGATGTTCTTGTGCTCTATCTTGATTCACAGAAAAAACATATTGTGAAGCGTGTAATTGGTTTGCCAGGTGAAGTTGTGGAAATACGTGATGAAAAATTATATATCGATGGGAAAGAAGTTGAACAACCTTTCTTGGATACAGATTACGTACGTGAAATGACGTCGACAGGGAAAGAGTTTTCTCGTGATTTTGGTCCGATAACGGTGCCCGAAGGTGAGTATTTTATGCTAGGGGATAACCGTATTCGTTCAAGTGATTCTCGAGATTATGGAACCTTTAAACGTGAAGCAATTAAAAGTAAAGATGTCTTTGTCTTTATACCATTTAACAAAATAAGAACAGTAGGAAAATAGGAGCGTGATTTGATGTCACAGGTACATTGGTTTCCGGGTCATATGGCAAAAGCGATTCGCTTGATTGAAGAACAAATCAAAGTCGTTGATTTTGTCATCGAATGTCGTGACGCTCGTGCACCGATGTCGACTCGAAATCCTGTTTTGTCACGGTCAATTGGACAAAAGAAACGTCTTATTGTTTTGACAAAAAAAGATTTAGCGGACCCAAAACAGAGTGAAATGTGGGTTGAAAAGCTTGAATCGGAAGGGAATGTCGTACTTTTGGTGGATGTGATTAACGATCCCGTACGTAAAATGATTATTGAAAAGACGGATATCGTCTTAAAAGAGAAACGTGAACGCGATAAACGTCGTGGAATTCGTCCTCGAACCGCACGTGCATTAATTGTAGGTGTTCCAAATGTTGGGAAATCCAGTGTTATTAATAAAATCTCAGCCCGAAAGGCTGCAGGTGTTGAAAATAGACCGGGTGTTACCCAATCGTTAAAGCTTATTAAAGTAACCCAAGATCTTGAATTGGTTGATACACCCGGTGTGTTGTGGCCTAAATTTGAATCGGAGGAAATGGGGATTATTTGTGCTGTGATTGGATCTGTAAAAGATACAGGATATCCAATGGCATTGGTTACAGATTATGCTCGTGATTACTATATTCAGTATAAACCTGAAGAGTTAAAGCGTCGTTATGAACTTGAATCCTTTGATAATTTTTATGACCAAGTGGGACGTTATCGCGGTCTTCTTGGTGAAGGTGGAACGGTGAACGACGATAAAACACGAGTCGCGTTTTTGAGTGATATTCAAAACGGTCGGATTGGACGCATTACATGGGATCGCTTATAGAAGAATTTGAAATCAATTACTGGGAGCAAGGAAAACTTGTTGTTGGGATTGATGAAGCAGGTAGAGGTCCAATGGCTGGTCCCTGTGTTGTTTCGGGTGTTATTTTCCCAAAAGGATTTTATGACGCTCGTATTAATGATTCTAAACAATTAAGTGAAAAACAACGCGATGCGTTGGTTTCCATTATTGAATCCAATGCATTATGGACATTTACAGAGATTATTCCAGTGGATGTCATCGACCGTGATAATATTTATCGAGCAACTCAAAATGCTATGAAAAAAATTGCTCTTGAGAGCAAAGCAGATATTGTGTTAACCGACGCCATGCCTTTAGATGACCTCACGGTTCCGTGTGAAGCAATCGTTAAAGGGGATGCACGTTCGCTTTCGATAGCTGCCGCAAGTATTTTGGCTAAAACGGTTCGAGATGGGCTCATGAAAGTTTATGACCTTGAGTTTCCAGAGTATGGTTTTGCGAAACACAAAGGATATGGGACGAAACAACATAAAGAAGCAATTCTCAAGTTTGGTCGTTGTCCCATTCATCGAAAATCTTTTCGATTTAAAGACGAGACACAAATATCGTTTGATATTTAGGTCTTGTTTTTTTTATTGCTTAACTAATAATGGTGATAATGTGAGAAATTACTTAAAAAATCTTGCAATCCATTTAAGAGGGGATTATTCTAGTATATGTCGTTTCATTCATGAGGGAAAAAGGGTTCCCTCATATGAATATCAAGGAAACTATATTTGTTATGGAGATCGAGATTATCCAAAGTGTTTTTATGAGTTGGACGATCCACCCTTCGTTATTTTTTATGAAGGGAATCTCTCGTTACTCCATACCCGTTGTATTGCAGTAGTGGGTTCGAGAACTCCAAGTAAATACGCTCTAAGAATGACTGAATTATTTGTTCGTAATGTAAGGGAACACTATACCATTGTTTCGGGTCTGGCTTACGGCATTGATATCATGGCGCATCGGTGTGCACTTGATTTTCAATCGATAGCTGTGGTAGGGTGTGGTTTAGATATATGTTATCCATTTAAGCATCGCGAAGTTTTTGATGTTATGAAACAAAAGCATCTTGTGATTTCGGAGTATCCGATAGGTGTGCATCCACAAAAGCATTATTTTCCATTTCGAAATCGTTTGATTGCAGCTTTATCACAAAGCATCTATGTGATGAGTGCTTTAGCGCGAAGTGGGACGATGCATACGGTTAATGAAGCATTGAAATTAAATCGAAGGGTTGTATGTCTTCCTCATAATCTGGATGATATTTCAGGAGTCGGATGCAATCTTTTGATCCAGGAGGGAGCCGAGGTGTTGACAAACCTCGAAGATTTATCCAATATATAAACTAAGGAGTGTTGGCTATGAAAAATTTAGTAATTGTTGAGTCACCTTCAAAATCTAAAACAATTGAGAAGTATCTTGGTGAGGATTTTGAGGTTGTTTCTTCAAAAGGTCATATACGAGATTTAGCGACGACCGGTAAAGGCGGTCTGGGTGTTGATTTTGATAATGACTTTGAAGCAACTTATAAAATAAGTAAAGATAAGAAAGATGTTGTAAAAGAATTAAAAGCAAAAGCGAAGAAAGCGGATGCTGTTTATCTTGCAACTGACCCCGACCGTGAGGGAGAGGCAATTTCTTGGCATCTTGCGAATGAACTAGGCGTTGATCTCGATCAAGATAATCGTGTTGTTTTTAACGAGATTACAAAAGATGCTGTTTTAAGTGCATTTGAATCACCACGTCATATTGATATGAATTTGGTAAAATCACAGGAAACACGACGCATACTTGACCGAATTATTGGTTTTAAACTTTCAAAATTATTGCAAGCTAAAATTAAAAGTAAAAGCGCAGGTCGAGTGCAATCAGTTGCGTTAAAACTAATTGTAGATCGCGAAAAAGAGATTGATGCATTTACACCAGAAGAATACTGGTCTGTTCTCGCATTTTTTGAAAATGAGGGAAATATCATTGAGACAAGTGCAGAACGTTATAAAGGGAAGAAACTAAAACTTACGAATGAAGCAGAAGCACAAGCAGTATTGGATGCATCACAAGGACCTTTTAAAATTACAAAGCTTGAGAAGAAGAAACGTAAGAAAGAATCAAAACTTCCTTTCATTACATCGACACTTCAACAAGAAGCATCGACACGTCTCGGTTTTCCTGCAAAGAAAACCATGCGTGTCGCTCAAAAGCTTTATGAAGGAATTCAGATGGGTGCAGATACAGAAGGTTTGATTACCTATATGCGTACGGATTCTACACGTCTTAGCAATGTGTTTGTGGATGACGCAAAGGCATTTATTGTAGAAGAATATGGTAAAGAATATTTAGGTAAATACCGTCAAGGTAAGAAAACTGAAAATACTCAGGATGCTCACGAGGCAATCCGACCAACAAGTATTTCGCGTCGCCCCGAAGCTGTGAAATCTTACCTGACCCCTGATGAATATAAATTATATCGTTTTATTTATTACCGAACACTTGCATCGCTTATGGCACCATCCATTTCCGATTCAGTAAGTGTTGTTTTCAGTCAAAATGATTATGATTTTAATGGTAGTGGATCGATTATGACATTTGACGGTTACTTAAGAGTATATGAATACGAAAAGACAACCGATAAGGTCATGGGTGAGTTGGATGAAGCAAAAGCTTATAATGCACAAAAAATTGAAAAGAACCAACACTTTACACAACCACCTGCACGCTATACAGAAGCGCGCTTGATCAAAGAATTGGAAGAATTGGGAATTGGTCGTCCAAGTACCTATTCAATGATTTTGGAAACGATCGTTTACCGAGCATATGCAACATTTGGTGCAGTTTCGGAAACATCTAAAACTAAAGTCTTTAAACCTACTGACCAAGGAATTCTTACAAACGAAAAACTTCAAGAACATTTTTCGGATATTATCAACGTTCATTACACCGCAAATATGGAAGATGAGCTTGATCGTATTGCGGAAGGTGAAGAAAACAATGTTGAAGCACTGCAACGATTTGTCGATAAATTTTATCCATTGCTTGAAGAAGCTGATGAAAAAATGGAAAAAATCGAAGTTGAGAAAGTTGGAGAGGTTTGTCCCGACTGTGGCGGTGAACTTGTCTACCGATTTGGACGTTTTGGTAAATTTATTGCATGTGGTAACTTCCCTGAGTGTCGATACAATCGTGCGCTGGATCAAGATAAACGTCCAGAGCCTGAAAAAACGGGCGAAATGTGTCCGGATTGTGGTGAACCTTTAGTAAAACGTAAGAGCCGTTACGGAACGTTCTTTGTAGGATGTTCAGGATTCCCTAAATGTCGATACATTCAACCCAATGAAAATGCTAAGAAACCAAAGACGAAAAAGCCGAAAGAAGCGTCAGCGGAGCATGAACCATTAGGTGAAGAAATTAAAGATTAAATAAACGCTGACATCGCTTTTAAAATTATGGTGCATTAAACACGTTTGAAGGTGATGCATCGCGTATAATTTGAAGTGTATGTCAGTTTTCTTTGGCATAAATTAAGATAAGGATGGTAATTATGAAACAACCTCAAGTTAGAGTTATAGGGGCAGGATTAGCAGGAAGTGAAGCTGCTTATCAACTTGCGAAACGTGGATTTATTGTAGAACTTGTTGAGATGCGTCCGGTTAAAATGACGCCAGCTCATGTTACAGAACATTTTGCGGAACTCGTATGTTCAAATTCATTTCGTTCGGATGATTTAAATAACGCTGTTGGACTACTAAAAGAAGAAATGCGTCGTTTTGATAGTATTATTATGAAATCAGCGGATGAACATCGTTTACCAGCCGGTAGTGCGCTAGCCGTTGACCGTGTTGGTTTTAGTGAAAAGGTATCAGAAAAAATTTCGAAAATGGACAATATTATCATTTCAAATCGTGAAATGACGGAACTGGATGATTTGCCAACGATTGTTGCGACAGGTCCCCTTACATCTGATAATTTTTCAAAGTACTTAATGAATTATCTTGGACAATCAGAGATGTATTTTTATGATGCGATTGCACCGATTGTTTCTGTGGATGGCATTAATTTTGATATTGCCTATCGTAAATCACGTTATGACAAGGGTGATGGTCAGGATTATATAAACTGTCCAATGGATCGTGATCAATTTGAAGCATTCCATCGTGCTATTTTAGAAGCGGAAGAAGCTCCAATGCGCGATTTTGAAGATGTCAAAGTTTTTGAAGGGTGTATGCCCGTTGAAGTTATGGCTCGCCGTGGTATCAAAACCATGCTATTTGGTCCGTTAAAACCTGTTGGTTTGGAAAAACCAGATGGTACGCGCCCTTATGCTGTCGTACAATTACGTCAAGATAATGCTGCTGGATCACTGTATAATCTCGTAGGATTCCAAACGCGATTAAAATGGGGAGATCAAAAACGGATTATTCAAATGATACCAGGATTGGAAAATGCTGAAATTGTTCGCTATGGTGTGATGCACCGTAATACCTTCATTAAATCACCATTACTTCTCAACCATCACTATCAATCAAAAACGCAACCAACGCTTTTCTTTGCGGGACAAGTGAGTGGCGTGGAAGGGTATGTTGAATCGGCGGCCAGTGGACTTGTAGCGGCACTTAATATGGCTCAATTCCTTAAACAAGAACCGTTGATTGACTTACCTCAAGAAACAGTCATGGGTTCGATGGCTTATTATGTTTCACATGCGAATCCCTCACAATTCCAACCGATGAATGCAAACTTTGGAATTGTAGGCAATCGTTTAAAAGATCGTGAAGCAATGTCGGTTCGCAGTCTTGCACATATCGATAAGCTCGTTTCACAGTTTGGTTAAGACACTTCGGTGTCTTTTTTTCTTGAGATTAGCGTATAATAAAAAAAGAGGTGATTGAATGAAGACTGAAGATATTGTAATCGATTTTATGCGTCATATTGCGATAACCAATACGTCATCCGAGCATACAAATCTTGCATATGAACGTGATATTCGGCAATTTCTTGATTTTATTGAAGACATACCGTTAAAAGATGTAGGGCGCTCGACAGCATACGATTACTTAAATATGCTTTATGATTCAAAACTGTCAAGTGCAAGTGTTGCACGTAAAATATCGACATTACGATCTTTCTATAAATTTCTGCAGGTCAATTACGGACTTGCAGATAATCCGTTTCAACAAATTAAGATTAAACGACAAGGAAGACATCTTCCCCATTTTCTCATGTACGATGAAATTGAAACACTACTCCTAAGTTGTGATGATTCTGTCTTAGGTGTGCGAAATCAGGTGATGATTGAATTGATGTACGCATGTGGTTTGCGGGTAAGTGAAGTTGTTGATTTACAGATTCATGATTTAGATCTCACAGAACGATCGTTACGGGTAATTGGTAAAGGAAATAAAGAACGTCAACTTTTTTTCTATGAATCATTGGTTACTAAGCTTTGGTCGTATCTCAATGTATATCGGCCTCAAATTGCCAATAGTTCAAGATCACATGCTGTTTTTTTAAATCAAAGAGGAAATCCACTTACGCCACGCGGAATACAACACATTCTAGAGCACCAAGGTAAGACCGCAGGACTTCGGATGAAGTTGCATCCACATATGTTGCGACATAGCTTTGCGACGCATTTATTGGACAATGGTGCGAGTTTACGTGTTGTTCAAACGCTTTTGGGTCATGAATCTCTGAGTACAACGCAAATCTATACGCACGTTAGTATGCAAAAAGTTAAAGAAGTCTATGACGATGCGATTGAAAAAATACCAGTCACATAATCTTACATACTTCTGGTATATTTCTTACATATTATTTGTGTATGATTCAAGTGTAAGAAGAAACTCTTACACGTATGATTCCTCTTCTCCTTTATTCATATCCCCTTATGAATAACCAAAAATCATACATAATCTTTCCCCTTATAAATAAATAGAAAAAAAGAGAAGCTGATAATAGAGCTTTTCTTTTTTTGTGTATAAGAATCTTATTGGTCTAAAATAAATAAATCTTGACTTGTTATGCTATTAAGGATATAAAGAGTATGTTATTTTAGTTTTACAATTATACAGGTTATACAAAATTAAGGTTGATTTTATAAAAAAACGAATCATCGAAAACATGAACGGTTTCGTTTGACATTCCAGTTTGTAATCTATATAATTAAGTAGCGTTAAAGAGTAGGGTGAGAGTATGAAATTTTATAGAGCTGATTTAGATCGGTTAAAATCACCACGTTTAGAAATAGACGAGGAAATTATCATCGATCAAGATCTCTTGAAAGGTTTTTCTCTATGTACTGCTTTACGTGAGATCTTCGCAGTAGGTCATGGTTATTATGACGAACACACTTCTAAATTAATTACCGATCTGACAATAGAAGGTATTATGACAGTACCCTGCGCCATTACACTTGAACCATTTGATATCGAATTTTCGATTCCAGTTGGTGATGTGTTTAGTTTCGAGAAACTCGAAGATGACGAAGTAGGTATTGAAATTGAAGGTGAAGAGCTTGATCTTGATCCATATATCGTGGATTCTATCTTAGCTGCAGTTCCCCTAAAGGCAATCCATCCGGATCTTAAGGAATATCCAGAGGGAGATGGCTGGCAGGTTATGACTGAAGAAGATTATACAAAAGAGAAGAGTCAAGAGATTGATCCTAGACTTGCAAAACTAAAAGACTTTAAGTTTGATTAAATGGAGGTGAGACGATGGCAGTTCCAAAAAGACGCACATCTAAAGCAAGAAAAAACAAACGTCGTACACATTACAAATTACCTAATGTGACATTAGCTAAAGATCCTCAAACTGGGGAGTGGAAATTACCACACCGTGCAAATCGCGACGAGGTTAAATAATATAATTAAGTCTTGGATATCCAAGATTTTTTTATGTGAAAATATGGGAAAATTTGGGAAAGTGAGTGTTTAGTATGAATCGTAAATCAGTCGTTTTCGGTCCATTGGCAGTAATTTTTTCATTCGCATGCTTAGCATGCGTTTTAGTATTTACGAAGTATATGCCGATACGGAACCGTCTTATAATATTAGTTGTGGCGGTTATCGTTGCAATGGTGGTCATGATTGTGACCAAACGACCATTTTGGCGTTATTTAATTGCGATTTGTATCCTGATAACCAGTGTATTTGTATTTAGTTCTCAACGATTTGTCGATCAAATGGCGGATACTAAAGAATACGAACTCATTAAGTATGATTTATTGCGAATGAAAGATCATGAATTCGCGAATAATCCGATTATTGGACTCTATGGTGTAAAAGAAAATCATCTTGAGGCCATTTCTGATGACCTTAAAAATGAGATTGGAACCGATCGATTTAAGAAATTCTCGGATATAGATGAAGTTGTTTCTTCGTTTTATGATCAAGAGATTGATGGGCTTTTTGTAAACAAAGCAATGCTTGCGAATTTATCCTTTCTGTATCCCGACTTTTTAAAAGATACGATTTTAGTCAATAGCTATGAATACCGTCTAAGCCGTGATTCTATTGTGAAACATGTGGATGTTTTAAAAGAACCGTTTACCATTTATCTAAGTGGTATTGATGTATATGGAGATGTTGTTACACGATCACGAAGTGATATGAACCTTCTGTTATCTGTGAATCCTAATACCAACGAAGTCTTAACGGTCTCTGTCCCGCGTGATACATATGCTCCGTTGGGGTGTGAAAATGGTGAAATGGATAAGTTGACACATGCAGGTCTTTATGGCGTTACTTGTTCCGTTAAGACGCTTGAAAAGCTATTTAATATTGATATTAACTATTATATTCGTGTTAACTTCACAGGCTTGGTTCAGATAGTTGATACCTTAGAAGGTGTGGATGTTCTCTCTCATTATGATTTTATCACTGAGAATGGGGATGTGTTTATGAAAGGCATGAATCATGTTGATGGTGAAAAGGCTCTGGCTTTTGCGCGTGAGCGAGACCATGTAGAATATGGTGATGTTGCCCGTGGTTTACACCATCAAGAATTGGTCAAGGCAATCTTTGAAAAAGCTACACAAACTGAAAACCTGATCAAGGCACCACAATTAACAGGGCTTGTAAGCCAAGTTGTTGATACTAATCTGGATGATGGTAGTATCTCTAAATTGATTTCTAAACAAATTGAAACCAGTGATCGTTGGCATTTTGAAGAAGATTATCTTCGCGGTACCGGTGATATGCAACCAACCTACAGCCAAGATGGTCGTTATAAATATTATGTATATTGGCCTTCAGAAGAAAGTGTTGCATCGATACAAAAACAAATTAGCGATTTAATCGTCGCAAATAAGGAGGGGTCGTAGTGGGCGATACCACAGCGAATTCAGTTTTATTTTTAAATGCTTTTGTACAAATTGAAATGTATTTGCGAAATTTATTAAATAATCCCAGTGTTGGTTTTGTGCAAATGGTTCATATGGGTGCGCGAAAAGATGAAGTTATTCGTCATTTTCAAACAGACTTAGTGGAGTATGCTCAATTGCGTAATGCGATTGTTCATAATCGTGGTGGTAATGAAGAAGCGATTGCAGAACCGCATGACTCAGTTGTTACGCATATTCAAACAATTGTCTCGAAAATTTATAATCGTAAAACAGTGATGGACTTAGTGCATGACAAACCATTCAGTGTCCCTTCGGATACGTTATTGCTCGATATGGTGAAGCAACAAAACCATCAACATTACTCGGCAATTCCGGTGTATAATAAACATGTTTATGTTGGGGTGGTGCATCCGCGATTATACCAAAGACTGATGGAGGATGCGTCACGTACGTCTTATGATTTAGCGATGATGCGTGTTGAGGACTTACTCAAATATTATCAACCAGATGATCGGGTTGTTTTTGTACCCTTGACCATGTCGATTCCTGAATTGTTGGAGGTCTATGAGACAAATCACAATCGTGGAAAAAGTGTCATTGCAATTATTGTGACAGAAACAGGAAAACAAAATGAAAAACCGCTCGGAATTTTTACCGTTGCGGATTTACCAAATCTTATACGTGAACTTGAATAATTGAACAGTAACGTGTATATTTATCATTGGTAACACTATATAAAAGGAGTTCTTATGGCAGATTATTTTGTGATGAAAAATGCGTCGTTAAAACGCTATAATACAATGAGGTTAGATGTAACAGCGGATACGGTGATAATTCCTCATACTGTTGATGGATTAGTGGAAGCATTACGCGATCATACAGGGAAACGCATTGTTCTTGTTGGAAATGGATCAAACATGATTTTTTCTCAAGAGCATTATGATGATAATACCGTATTTATTATCACAATTTTATTAAATGATTTGGAAATTGTTGATAATGAGATTGTTGCAGAATCAGGGGTTCGTTTAAATCGTCTTGCTTGGTTTGCGTGTGAGCAATCTTTAGGTGATATGGAATTCTGTGAAGATATTCCTGGAACTGTTGGTGGTGCATTAATTATGAATGCGGGTCAATGGCAATATGCGATTGGGCAATTTGTAAATTGGATTGAAGTGTTTAATTATGAAACACAAGAAGTTGAACGTCTTGTTCCCGATGAAGCATTTTTCGGTTACCGTTATTCACGTTTGAATGACCTGCCGGTTTATGTTTTACGAAGTGGATTAAAAACAATTGAAGGCGATTATAATCAAGCGTTGGAAAAAATGCTTTACTATCGCCATGAGCGTTATGTGAAACAACCACGTAATTATGCGAATGCAGGAAGTGTGTTTAAGCGACCAAAAGATAAAAACGGTGAATCACTCTTTGTTTGGAAACTTTTTGATGGTGTTGATCTTCGTGGATTCCGTGTGGGTGATGCGATGGTATCTGAGAAACATCCTGGATTTATTGTGAATGTGGGTCAAGCATCCGTTGAAGATGTTCAAGCTGTGATTCAAGAATGTAAGAAACGTGTTAAAGATGAATACGATGTTGAGTTAGAACTAGAATGGCGTGTAATCTAACATGAAAAAAACGACGATTATTGTAATGTTTATCGGTGTCCTGTCTAAAGTCTTAGGCTTTATCCGTGATATTACCTTATCTTCAATGTTTGGTATGGGGGCCATCACCGATGCATTTAATGCTTCGGTAGCAATCCCTACGGTTGTGTTGTCAGTGATTGGTTCGGCTTTGATTACCGGGGTAATTCCAATGCTGACAAAGATTTCTCATGAAGACAAAAAACGTGGTGATCGATTTGCAAGTAATGTTCTTAACATTATGATTGTGTTTTCTTTAGTGTTATCGCTTTTTATGTTTTTAGTTCCGGAAGTTGTTCTAAAAATAGTAGCGGGTGGATTTAAAGGAGAAACATTGGCGTATGCGGTTGTTTTCGTCCGAACGTTATCCCTCGGTGTTTTCTCAGTAGCGGTGATGCAACTGGGAACAGGATATCTTAATGTAAAAGGAAATTTTATCGTTCCCGCAATGGTAACAATTCCAATGAATCTTATTGTCATTGCAGGGATTGCCATTAGTAGTAAAGCAGGGAATCCTTACATTCTTGGTTATGCGCAACTTATTGCGCTGATTGTGCAAGCAGTAATCATTTTATTCTTTATGTGGCGTAGTGGTTTTGTATATCATGCTGTTATTGATTTAAAAGATGACGATTTACGTTCAATGGTTGCTTTAGCGTTGCCATTGGTACTATCTTCATTTCTAGGTCAATTTAATGATATTGTAATGAAAAATTATGCGACCGTTTTACAAGGTGAGGGTGGTTATAGTTATATGACTTATGCCACGAAGCTTATTGGTTTTGTGCAAGGGATCTTTATTATCGCAATTCTCCAAGTAACCTACCCAACTATTGCAAAGAGTGTGGTTGAGAAGGATATGCGTAAGGTGAATGATTCGATCAACGATGCGGTGCTGATGATTGCATTGTTTGTATTGCCAGCGATGGTTGGATTTATAACCTTAGCACGTGGTATTGTGGAGTTTGTATTCTTGCGTGGTGCAGTAACACCTGCGGATATCTCTGTGATTGTTCCAATCTTTATTTGTGATACGATTGTTCTTTTTGCATATGCGATGCGGGAGTTAATGTTCCGAATCCATTATGCGTATCACGATATGAAGGGGCCGGTTCGCAATACCGTTCTTGTATCGGTACTGTTTGTTGTCGGAATGGTGTTGTTTAGTTTTATTTTCGGTAAATTTGGAATGCCTTTGGCTGGATTGTCCTTTGCGTACTCCTTGGCGGCATTGATTTCATGTGTTCCGTTATATAAGAGTATGAAGAAACATATACCGCGTTCGCGCTTGCGTTTTATTGCATTGGATTTCATCAAGATTACATTGGCAGCATTCATTATGGGTGTTGTGGTTGTACTCCTCAAAAATCCTGTTCAATACTTGATTCCGGGTAAATTGTCGACGATTGTCATCATCCTTGTAGCAGTATTGGCGTATATAATCGCAATCTTAGCCTTAAAAGTTCAATTTGTACGAAATTTAATCTTAAGTTTTCTGAAATAATCGTGAAATGATAAAAAAACGCTTTGGGAGTGGCTTATGCCACTCCTTTTTCTGTGGGTTGATTTCTTCCCATATATCAGGTGATATGATACAATAGTGGTACAAAGTGGTAAGAAGTGGAGGAAAGTGGGGACAATTCAATGTTTATTGGAGAATATCAGCACAATATCGATACCAAAGGAAGAATCATTGTTCCCGCTAAATTCCGTGAGGAGCTCGGCGAAGCAATGATTGTTACGCGTTGGCTCGATGGATGCCTCGCACTTTACACACTTGAACAATGGCAACAAGTCTATGAGAACTTAAAAAAGTTGCCATCAACGAAACGAGAAGTTCGTATGTATACACATATGATTATGTCCAAGGCCGCCGAATGTGATCTGGATTCGCAAGGTCGGATTCGTATCCCTGCACATTTAACACAAGAAGCAAAGTTAACAAAAAATTGTGTTGTAGTTGGGGTAAGCGATCATGTTGAGATTTGGGATCAAACACGATGGACTGAATACTGTGATGCAGCGAGCGAGAATTTTGAAGAAATAGCAGAATCGCTAACGGAGTTTTTCTAATGAAACATATATCAGTCATGCTTGATGAAACAATTGAATTATTAAATATAAATCCAGAAGGAATATATGTTGACGCAACATTAGGTGCCGGAGGTCATAGCTATGAAATTTGTAAGCAATTGACAACAGGAAGACTTATTGGGTTCGATAAAGATTTGGATGCGATTGAACGTACTTCCAAACGCCTCGAAGGTTTCGGTGATAAAGTCACGATGGTTCACGGGAGTTATACGCAACTTACGGATAAACTCAATGAGTTGGGTATTCACGAAGTGGATGGGGTTCTATTTGACTTAGGCGTCTCATCACCTCAGTTTGATGATGCAGATCGTGGATTCAGTTATCGTTTTGATAGCAGGTTGGATATGCGTATGGATCAAACCCAAGCGCTCAGTGCTTATGAAGTTGTGAATGAATATGATGAAGAAAAATTGGTACAGATACTGAAAGACAATTCGGATGAGCGATATGCACGTCGTATTGTTAAACAGATAATTGAAAATAGACCTGTGGAAACAACATTTGAACTCGTTGAGTTGATCAAACGTGCATATCCAGGAAAAGAACTTAAAAAGGGACATCCGGCTAAGAAAACATTTCAAGCTTTGCGTATCGAAGTTAATAATGAGTTTGAAGAAGTTAAGGATGCAGTTGAACAAGCGGTTCATGTTATTAAGCCAGGTGGCCGTGTTGTTGTTATCACATTCCATTCTATCGAAGATAGAATTGTTAAACGAATCTTCAGTAACTACGGTAAACCCAAAAAGGTTGATCCAAAACTACCAATCATTGAAGAACAAGTACTTAATTATAAATTGGTTTCAAAGGCACTCAAGGCCTCTGCAGAAGAATTAGAGTTTAATAATCGCGCACATAGTGCAATCTTAAGAGGGATCGAAAGGGTGAAATAATTATGGCAAAACACGTAATTAAAAGAAAAAAGAAAACAATTCGTTGGAGTGGACTTGTTGGTTTTGTATTCACGATAGCATTATTATTTTCATTTGTTACGCAAATTTTTGTTCGTTCTGAAAATGCACGTCTTGCACGAGAAATTCAAGTTGTTAAACAACAACAAGCAGATATTAATGTCAATAATGAAAAGCTAACAGCTGAGATTCAAGATTTAAGTGATTCAAACCGCGTGGTGTCAATCGCAACGGAAGCTGGATTAGATAACACACATAATGTTGTAACCGTAAAGCATGGTGATTAGATTTGGAAAAGAAGAAGTTACGAAAAAGTGCAAACTATAAAGTTTTAATTGTATCAATCACAATGGCGCTCCTCTTTGTTGTAGTGGGTGCCAATGTTTTTGTTGTATCCGTACTGGGTTATCATTTAAACTCGGGTACGGATTTTCGTGATGACATCAATGGAATCCATACAGTAGAACGTAAAATTCCTGCGAATCGTGGTAAAATTGTTGATCGAAATGATACGGTAATCGCACAAGATCTTGTTGCCTATACGTTACAAGCAAGTCTTGACGAATCACGGATGCATTCGGATAAAACGCCTGCACATATTGATGACAAAGAAAAGGCAGCACAGGTTATTAGCGAGGTTATTGGAACGCCATATGATAAAGTTATGGAAATTATTAGTCAAGATGCGCTTCAAGTAGAGTTTGGATATGCCGGTAAGTATTTAAGCTTAGATCAAAAAACAGAGCTTGAAAACTCGGGAATTCCGGGATTGATGTTTGAAAAAATTATTACCCGGAATTATCCTTTAAAAGTTTTTGCATCGAAGTTGATTGGTTACTCACAATATGATGAATTGGAAGAGGGGCAAGTTGGGCAGATGGGACTCGAAAGTGCCTATAATGATGTATTGGAAGGAACCAATGGATTTGAACAATACACCCATGATCGTGATAATTTTAGACTTCGTTTCGATGATGGACAGCGGAAAGATCCAATTAATGGTAATGATGTAAAGTTAACCCTTGATCGTGGGATTCAAGATTCATTAGAACGTGCACTGCTTGGCATCACCCAAGATCCGGGTGTTAAGGCATCAGAAGCTTGGGGACTTGTTATGGAAGTTAAAACTGGAAAGATTTTAGCGTGGGGAGATGCACCAAGTTTTGACCCGAATGCGCCTGATTTCAGTAATGGTTTTACGAACCGTGTATCTCAAAGTACTTTTGAACCGGGTTCAACGATGAAAACATTCACCGTCGCTGCAGCCATTGAAGAAGGTGTCTGGAATAATGAAGAAACATTTGATTCCAATCCATTCCATGTTGGGGTTGAAAATAATAAAGCATACCGATTACCCTCTGAGGATGGCAGTGTTCATACCATTACCAATGCAGGGGGTCATACTTATGGTCAAATGCGATATGACTATGGGTATGCATTAAGTTCGAACGTTATGATCGCGGAATTACTTACGAATAAACTAGATCCAGAAGTGTTCCACGATTATTTATATAAACTTGGTTTTTATAAAAACGTAAATACGGATAAAATACCAGAAGAACAAGGCTATGATTTATGGCAAGAACCGCTAGAGAAAATTAGTAACGGTTTTGGTCAAGGGTCAAGTGCTTCGATCTTACAGCTTGCTCAAGCTTACACGTCTGTTTTAAATAAAGGTGTAATGGTTAAACCTTATTACATCGATGAAATTAAAAATTCACAGACTGGTGAAGTTATTTATAAAGGACAAACCCAAAATCTTGGTAAAGTCTTTTCTGAAGAAACCGCAAAAAAAGTTCAAGATTTAATGCGATATGTTGTAGATATTACGGGTTCAGGGTATCGTTTTAATATTCCCGAGACTAATGTGATTGCGAAGACAGGTACTGCGCAAACGGTTGTTGAAGGGGTACCGGGTTATTCCCCAACAATCTATAACTTTTCAAGTGCGGTAGCATTACCGTATGAAGATCCGGAAGTGCTTGTTTATACAGCCTATAAAGCGAATTATGGTCATGATGTTGATTATTCAGCGGTTTACATTCGTGATGTCCTTCATAAAATCGCTGCGACTTACGGTATGACCAACGAAGGTGGTAAGGAATCTATTTCTGAAATAACAGTTCAGGAACTTCAAAATTATATTAATTCACCGGTTCCTAAAGCGAAAGAGTCACTTGAGTCTTTAGGTTACAAACCTGTTGTAATTGGTGATGGTGAAACGGTTATTAACCAGAAACCCGAAGTAAATCGTCAGGTTATCAATAATGAGCGGGTTTATCTCTATGCTGGCGATCATAATATGACCTTACCAGATTTTAAAGGGTGGACACGTAAAGAAGTACTCAGTTTTATGAGTATTTCGGGATTAAATGCGGAACTGTCGGGTTCGGGATATGTTACTGAACAGTCTATTCCGCCAGGAACAATTTTCACAAAAGAAGATACGGTTTCACTTAAACTGAATTAAGAATTTGTTATAATAAGTAAGATGTAAGGGAGAAAGATTATGATTGTAGGAATTATCGCGATGTTAACAGCATTTGCGCTCAGTGTTGTTGCTTATCCAAGATTTATTAAATATCTTCAAACAAGCAATATGGAACAAAAAGTCAGTGAATATGCATTAGAAGAATTTAAAAACAAACAAAAAACACCAACTTTTGGAGGCTTTATTTTTGTTGTTGTTTCGGTTTTAGTTGCTCTTGTTTTTAACGGATTTAATTTCAATGGCTCGGTTCTTTTACTTATCGGTGTGTACGCAATGTATGCACTGATTGGTCTCATTGATGATTATAAAATTGTGAAAGAAGGCAAAAACGACGGTCTTTCACCAAAAGTTAAAATGTTTTCACAGTTGTTATTGGCTGTTTTATTTTATGTTATCTATATAAAAATGGGTGGTGATAATAAACTCGCACTTCCATTTATGAAAGAACCCATTGATCTGGGTTGGTTCTATTTACCACTGTTAATGTTTATTTTTGCGGGTGCTTCAAATGCCGTAAACCTAACTGATGGGATGGATGGATTAGCGGGCGGTACAAGTGTTATTGCGTTTGCAGCATTTGCTTTTGTTGCATACACCTTGAACCGCATGGATGTATTTATGGTTCTTTTAGCAGTTATCGGTGGTCTTCTTGGATTTTTGGTTTATAATCGCAAGCCTGCCAAGATTATCATGGGTGATGTCGGATCGCTTGCTTTAGGGGCTTTATTTGCTGGGGTATCGGTATTGCTCAATAAAGAAATTCTTTTAGCGATTGTTGGAGGCGTTTTTGTCTTTGAAACACTCTGTGTTATTATTCAACGGACGTCTTGGAAATTAAGACATAAAAAAGTATTTAAATATACGCCGATTCATTACAGTTTTACACTCAATGGATGGAAAGAGGAAAATGTCGTCAATTTCTTCTATGCACTTGGTGTAGCGTTTGCCATCATTGGTTTAGCCTTAAACGCGATTGCATAGTATGAATGCGTTAATTATTGGAGGAGCACGTTCAGGGATTGGATGTGCTCGTCTTCTCAATAAAGAAGGTTTTGAAGTGATTTTGACGACAAATCAAGACTTTCCGGAGCGTCATGAACTTGAAGCTTTGGGGATCAAAGTTTCTTTAGATGATAAAGATCTGCGTCTTGTTGCACCTTACGATTATGTAATTAAAAATCCTGGGATTCCAAATGATCATCCACTTGTATCCCA
Source organism: Erysipelothrix sp. strain 2 (EsS2-6-Brazil) (assembly GCF_016617625.1). Taxonomy (NCBI): domain Bacteria; kingdom Bacillati; phylum Bacillota; class Erysipelotrichia; order Erysipelotrichales; family Erysipelotrichaceae; genus Erysipelothrix; species Erysipelothrix sp. strain 2 (EsS2-6-Brazil). The sequence continues at coordinate 273,114 of NZ_SBAR01000001.1, read as the reverse complement.
ATTTTCACGTACCTATAATGAAATCGAAATTGCATCACGGTATGCGAAAAACGCAATGTTTTATGCGATATCGGGGACCAATGGTAAAACAACCACAACTACATGTCTTCATGAAATGTTATTAAAGAAAGATTCGAACGCATTGCTTGCAGGGAATGTGGGATATGCATTGAGCGAAGCGGTTTATCGCGATGGAGATGTTGTTCGTGATGTCGCCTTAGAAATATCGGCTTTCCAAATGGAAGGAACACCGACCTTTTCACCGGAAGTTTATGCGCTTATGAATTTAAGTCCCGATCATATGGATCGTTACGACCAGGTTGATGACTATTACAAGGCAAAGCTAAATATCCTACCCAACGTTAAAACATTTATTCGTAACTGTGATGATGAAAACATTATGCGCTTAACACGCGATTATCAAGGAACGGTTTATAATTTATCAATTACTCATGATGCCGATATATGTGTCCGTCAAGGTTGGGTATATTTCCTGGACCAAGCATTGGTCGAGGTTGCGTCTTTAAAATTAGTGGGGGCGCATAATTTAATGAATGCGGCTTTTGCGGCGAGCCTTGCTTTTCTAGCGGGTGTTGATCTTCAAGCCATTCAAAATGTGATTCAAACATTTAGTGGTGTGGAACACCGTATTGAATTTGTGGATGAAGTGGATGGGGTTCGTTATTATAATGATTCAAAAGCAACCAATCCAGAGTCTACAGAGGTATGTCTTCAAGCCTTTGAAAAACCCATTATCTTATTAGCGGGTGGTTTTGATAAGCATATTTCATTTGATCTCCTTAAACCTTATGAATCACGCATTAAGACCTTGTATGTATTTGGTGAGAGTGCTGATCAAATTTGTGAAGTATTTCCGTTTGCCATCAAAGTCGATTCGATGAAAACAGCGTTTATAGAGGCGAAATCGCATGCAATTCCTGGCGATATCATTGTATTGTCTCCTGCATGTGCAAGTTATGACCAATTTGAAAATTTTGAAATTCGTGGTAACATATTTAAAGAATACGTTAAAACTCTCTAGTTAGAGTTTTTTCTTTTGTGTTTTTCGTGTATCATATACGTGATGAGGCGAGGTGAATGTATGAAAGATGATAATACACAACAATTTAAATTGTTACTAACATTAAGACTTCGTCAAATACATAATAATGGATTAGAAGGCGTTTCATATGATGATTTGTACCGCATGTTTACAACCTATGTATGGCGTCATAAAGAGCCATCTCGGTTAAGTGAATTAGCCGATGATATTTTTAAAACGACGGATGAAGATGTTGTAAGGTGGCTTGCGACGGAATCTAAAATCAATGGGTTAAAATCATCTCTTGAAGACTATCAGAATTTATTTGAGGATGAGGAGATTCAATGAAAACAAAAGCTGAGTTAAGAGTTTCGTTTATTGTAATCATTGTTACTGTTTTGGTAGGTTTTTTGACGCTTACGACGGTTGGGAGATTAAATACGGGTTTGGGCTTTGGTCACGATGTTCGTCTAATCGTTGAAACAAAAGATCGTACGGGCTTAAACAACTTTCTTTCAAACCAAACACGCAATAATCGTGAATGGCGTAAACGTGTGATTGATTCAAATCACTATGCGTTATCCTTTTCAGGTGTCGAAAATATAACCGACCTTGTTAATAGTATTGATGCTCATGTATCAGATTTAGTGGTTTGGAATACAGGAACATTTGGATCGGTTACAAAATTGATGAGTACTCAGAGCTTTATTAGTTTGTATCTGGTTTTATTTATGGCCTTAACGGTCGGTTATTTTTGTTTTAGGTTTCGGTTTTTTGGATGGATTGCAGGGATGGAAATCGTAATTGGTGTGATGTTATCCCTGCTTTTAGTTTCGTTATTTGGTTATCCGTTTACAAAATCGCTCTGGTATTCAGTCTTGATTTCTTTTATGATGCTTGTTTACCAAAAACAGATGTATTTAGTGGACTCTGAAGGCTTAACCTTGCATGAGGTTGTGGAGTCGCGTCAAGATATCCGTAAGCGACACATTCGTGTATCGTTGCTTCATTCCGCATTTTATTTGATTTTTGGTTTTGTTGCGGTCGTTTTGAATCGATATGGGCTTGTTCGTACCGGCTGGTACATGATTTTCTTAGGCTATATTGTTTTAATACAATTCCTATTATTTAATTTTGTATTTGAACGATTCCTATTAAAAATTCCAAAATCATCGAGTTTTATCCATTTTCAAAATATTAATGTTTTAAAAATAACCCAACCTACCCATGCGTTATTTAAAAACACTGTGTCAGTTATGCTTGCAGTCTTGCTATTAAGTACCCTGTTTGCGATCCCAAAAGGGATTGATTTACACAAGGGTTGGGATTTTGCAAATCAAAATGTATTAATTATGAATGATGCGCGATCAACGGCATACCTTGAACTTCAAGCGACGCTTTATGAAGTGGGAATTTTTGATAATCAATTAAGCTATGAGGTAACCGAACAGGGCGACACATGGATTCATTTTGATGAAAATGTCACCTCCAAACAATTGGGTGCTGCTGCGCGTGGGGTTAAGACGAAATTTAATGTTAAGGGAACTTATTACGATACCCATGAGAATCTATTTCCTCTGGAAGATGTTGATTTCTATCTAACCTTAGGTGTGTTTATTCTTGCATCATGGATTATGGTAAGTTGTATTTTTGGATTTAAACGGAGTATCTTGATTCCAATTTTAAGTGTGTTGTCCTCAATGCTCTTTGTCTTCTTAACGATGGTTTATCATATTAAATGGAGTCGAGAGACGGTTTACATTGTCTGGACGATTCCATTAATCATTGGATGTTATTACAGTTCTCAATATTCCTTAAATCGATTTTTTAATTTAGATTTGTTTGAATCGGAGTTTATGGACTCATTGATGCTTAATCTCATTTTATTTGCGATTATTTCAACACCGATTCTAATAATTATTCCGGTTCCAATAACGGTTGAAATGATTGCGATTTTAATGATGATGGTTTTTGCGATTTATTTAGCTTTAATCATCCTCTATTGTATTGCTTGGTTAATTAAAAGGTGGGTACACAAACGTGAACGATATGACTAACGCTTTATCACCCCTTGTACAAGAAACGCTTAAAACGATGAACTTAACGGACTCTCAATTACAGGAATTATTCAATCCAACAGACCGTATTGTTTCCAATAAGGCCATCGATTCCATCATTGATTTCTATCAACGTGCTACTAAACTCATTGTTTGTGGCGATTATGACTGTGATGGTGTTTCTTCAACAAGTATTGCGGTGCTCTTAGCAAAAAAATGTAATCTTGAAGTCGGTTATTATATTCCAAATCGACTTAAAGAAGGATACGGGGTCTCAAAGGAGACCATAACCATGGCTCACAAACGGGGCTATAAGGATGTCTTAATTATCGATAACGGGGTTAAGGCTCATGAAGAGATTGCGTATGCGCAAGCGTTAGGAATGCGTGTTGCGGTGGTTGATCATCATATCATTGATGAACCCGTCACCGCTGATGCGTTTTTACATCCCGACGTATGCAGTCCGTATGAAGCATCAATGTGTGCCAGTGGACTCATATATTGTGTTGCGGAACGCATGGGTTTAAGTGATTCATACATGCTTGCCTTGGCATGCACTGCTACGGTTGCGGATGTAATGCCGCTTTGGGGTAAAAATCGTGAGCTTGTTCGTAACGGAATTCAGGCATTGAATCAAAATCAATTCTTGCAATTTGATGCGTTAGTTAAACGAAATCGCTTTACGCATTACTCCGCAAAACTGTTGTCATTTCAAGCAATTCCAAAAATCAATACGGTTGGACGCTTGGGTGATCTTGCGAATGTGAATACCTTAGTCCAATACTTTACAACACCGGATGAATCGGTAATTACGTCATATGCCAAACAATTATTCAAACTTAATGATTACCGTAAAGAACAAGGAAAAGCATTGAAAGAAGTAGCCATGGCTCAGGTTAATGATGATCCCATTCAAATTATTGTTGATAAGCGATTCCATGAAGGGTTGCTCGGTATTGTTGCGAACCAAGTTGCACAAGAAACCATGAAACCAACTGTTGTTCTTACGGAATATGATAATGTATTAAAAGGAAGTGCTCGAAGCATGACGTTCTCACTTCAAGATATTTTTACTGAAGTTCATTCAGATTACTTTGTGGCCATGGGTGGCCATGATTTCGCATACGGAATGACTTTAAACAAAGCAACCTTTGATGCTTTTAGAGCAGATGTTAATCAGGTTGTATCCGATTTTGGAGCGTTTGAAGGACGTCATGAGACCGTGCTTTCCATTGATCCGGCTTGGATCACTCAAACAGCTTTGGATGAGTTACGCCACCTAGAACCCTTTGGTGAGGGTTTTAAATTGCCGTTAATGCGCATTGATATCCCACGTGATTTTCAATTATACAATCTTAATGGATATGGATTTAAATATGCATTTAATGGGTTTCCATTTGATGAAGCGGTATTTTTTACCCAACAATATCAAAAATATCAATTGCAAGCTGCACGCAGTTTAATTGGAACATTAGATTTAGACAGTCGTTCAAAAAATGTATTGTTCGTAGAAGATTTTGAATAACTTATGATATGATAGAAATATTGATGAGGAGGCATGTTATGTTTAAAACATTTTTAGCCACAGTATTACTTCTGAGTGGTATTGGGCCAAATCCACAAATTAATAAGCAACCCATTGCGGATAAGATTCCTCCTGCTACGCATCGTGTTGCGGTATCGCAAGATGATACGGAAGTTGTTAAAGATCCAATAAAAATTAAACAAACCAAATATGATTTGTATGAAAATTCAAGCATGCAAATTGATTACACCTTAGAAGGGCTGAGCAAGCAAGCGACGGTATCCTTTAAAAGTGAAAATCCAGATATTGTAAGTGTGTCGGAAAAAGGCTTGCTTACAACGCTTTCAAAGGGATCGTCCATCATCACTATTGTTGCAGTGGATGGGGAACAAATTTATACGAAAGAAATCAGTGTTAAAGTAAATGTTTTGGATGGAACCATCAATTTTAAAAATGAAGACATTTATATTAACCGTGGATTTGAATATGAACTTGAATATACCTTAAGCAATGACGCCATGAAAGATAAAAGCATTATTTGGTCATCTGAGAATACGGCCGTTGCAGATGTTGTAAATGGCAAGGTAACCGCGAAATCTGCGGGGACGACAACGATAACTGCGCAGATTGGAACCATTACATCCAGTGTGAAAGTTACCGTAACCATTCCTTTACGTGATATTGAGTTTAATCCTTCAAATCTCACCATTGTTTTGGAAGATGAAGTCGCAATCCCTGATCTTATTTTTGTACCTTATGATACAACGACTTCACGCAATGCAAGTTATGTTTCGGAAGATAATGGTATTGTGGAAGTTATCGGAGATCATTTGGTTGCAAAGAAAATTGGTAAAACCAAAGTTACCGCAACAATTGGTGAACATCATGCTGAACTTGAGGTTACAGTTAAATCAAAGCAAACAGAATCCGGTGCCGATATTATCAAACTGAAGGTTGATAAAGAAGATGGCGATCGATTGGTTCTCGTTACAGATAATCTTAGTAAGGCAGATAATCAAAAATACGCGCTTACATTACCGGATGAAATCTTAACGAAGTTTATTGAAACTCGTGATCATTCAGAAGTGATATTGGTTCTGGATGATGTGTTATTAGAAAAAGATATGGCAAACCTAGAGTCCTTTGTTGTTTCTGAAGCAGTCATGAGCGCCTTAACGGATAAAACATTATCCATTCATTTGGTTGATAAGCGTAACGTACCTCTAATCATCTATAATTTTCAAGGTGCCTATCCACATGATGTGGATTTACGATTTAAAATCATCCAAATCACAGAGCGTTCACCCTTGTATGAACAGTTATCAGGGCGGGCTTTTGAGTTGGTTTTTGCGAATCAATCACAATTTGGTGAAGGGACGACCGTAGAGTTGTCTGCGAAATTGATTGAGTCAACGTTCTCCCAGATGCATTTTATCTATGAACGTACAAACAAAAACGATCTTGAGTTTACCAATCAAGAAGTCTCTGTATCCAATGAAGATCGACTTAAATTTTCGGTAACCAATAATGACTATGTGATTACATTCAATAAGCTTGCGAAAACCGATGATCATTTTATCATTATCTCGTTACTCATTATTGTCCTAACAATAATTGGAGGAAGTGGTTTTTTCTATTTTAATAAGTACAAGAAAAAGAAGAAACTATGATATAATAAATAATGTACTTTGGAGGATGTTATGGATTTAAAAAACTATATTGCAACAATTGATGATTTCCCTAAAGAAGGCATCAAGTTTCGAGATATTACCCCTTTAATGGCCGATGGTGAAGCTTTTGCGGAAGCAACGCGCCTCTTTGAAGGTTTTGCCCGTAAAGTCGGTGCAGATGTTATTGTAGGACCGGAGTCCCGAGGGTTTATCTTTGGGTGTCCAGTTGCTTATGCAATGAATATTGGGTTTGTTCCTGTTCGTAAACCGGGTAAATTACCTCGTGAAACGGTAAGTTACAAATACGATCTTGAATATGGTTCCAATGAACTTCATATCCATAAAGACGGTGTAAAACCAGGACAAAAAGTGCTCATCATCGATGACTTACTTGCTACTGGTGGAACGGTTGAAGCGTCGGTAGCACTTATTGAAGAATTGGGTGCTGAAGTTGTAGGATGTGGATTTCTTATTGAACTTGAAGATTTAAATGGTCGCGACAAACTTGAAGGCTATGAAGTCTTTACAATTATGCAATACTAAGAACGAAGATCCCTTCGTTCTTTTCACAAATTTGGAGGTAGCCGATGAGACAATTTCAAGATATTAGTTTTGATATGATACTCGAAGAGACGTCAAAATATATTACATCACCTGAAAACATTGAATTAATTACGCATGCATATAAGTTTGCGGAAGCGAAGCATTCAGGTCAATATCGTAAAAGTGGTGAACCGTATATTGTTCATATTTTGCACGTGGGTTATATCCTTTCAAATTTAGGCATGTCTCCAACCACCATTTCTGCAGGATTGTTGCATGACGTAATTGAAGATTGTGATGTAAGTAAAGAAGAACTTGCAGAAGAATTTAATGAAGAAATCGCAACACTGGTGGAAAGTGTTACCAAAATAGGAAATATTGAATTTAAAGATGAGAAGGAGTATCTTGCGGCAAATCATCGTAAAATCTTTATTGCGATGGCAAAAGATGTCCGGGTTATTTTTATTAAACTTGTAGACCGTCTCCATAATATGCGAACGCTCCAATATCATACTCCAGAAAAACAAAAAAAGATTGCGGCAGAAACCTTAGATGTCTATGCTCCGATTGCCCATCGATTGGGTCTTGGTGAAATTAAAAATGAACTCGAGGATTTAAGTTTCAGTTATCTTCACCGTGATAAATATTATGAGATTGCAAGACTCGTGGATGATCGTAAAGCAGAACGCGATGCACAGGTCACACGCATGATTGAAGATATTGCCGAGCTATTGCTCGAGAATAATATTCGTTTTAATATTTTTGGGCGTTCTAAACATCTCTATTCGATTTATAAAAAAATGACGACCAAACATAAACGTTTTGATGAAATTTTAGATTTACTTGCAATCCGAATTATTACCGAAACCGAATTAAATTGTTATGAAATTCTGGGTCATATTCACGCGAATTATCGCCCGATTCCAGGGCGTTTGAAAGATTATATAGCAATGCCGAAAATGAATATGTATCAATCCCTTCATACCACAATCGTTGGTGATGAGGGCGCTATTTTTGAAGTTCAAATTCGAACGAAACAAATGGATGAAATTGCGGAGCGTGGGGTTGCAGCGCATTGGCGATATAAAGAAGGCAACACCAATCAAGAAGCAAATCAAAAAGAAATTGAAGATCGCCTTTCATGGTTTAGAGATATTAATATCCTTACCGAAGGTGTGGATGAAAATGCACAAGACTATATGAATGTGCTTCAAAAAGATATTTTTGAGGCTAATGTTTATGTGATGACTCCCAAAGGTCGCGTTATTGGCTTGCCAAATGGTGCAACGCCAATTGATTTTGCGTACCGAGTGCATACCGAAGTCGGACATCAAACCGTTGGTGCTATTGTCAACGGAACCTTAGTACCTTTAAATACACCCCTTAAAACGGGGGATGTTGTTCAGGTTAAGACATCGAAGCAATCGACACCCAGTGAAGATTGGCTGAAAGTAGTCAAAACAACGCATGCCCGAAATAAAATTCGTAACTTTCTTCTAAAACAACAAATGGATAACCGCAAAGAAGTTGTGGATAAAGGCGAGTCTATGTTTAGAGAAGAATGTAAACGTCGTGGTATCGATGAGAAGGAACTCAAGGCTTCAAAACGATTTGAACATGTATACAGTCAGTTTTCAGTAAATTCTTTTGACGATTTAATGTATGCGATTGCTTCTAAATCACTATCCTTTCCTGCTCTTTTTGAAAAATTAGACCTTAACAAAAACATCAATGATGAAAACAGTAAAGTTGAAAAAGTGGTTGCTCGCAGTGCAACGCAACAAAGCAAGTCAACCAGTAAATCTGGCGTTAGTGTTTCCGGAATTGATTCAATGATGATTGGTTTAAGCAATTGTTGTAATCCAGTCTATGGCGATGAAATTGTAGGTTATGTTACAAAGGGGAGTGGTGTTAAGGTACACCGCAAGGATTGTCCAAACATTGCCCATGAAACAGCCCGTCTCATTGAAGTGCAGTGGGAAGAAAATCATGAACAAGGGGAGTATGAAGCAGTGCTTCAAATTCTCTCAACGGATCGTAACTTCTTGCTTACAGATATCATCACCATTGCTTCACAGCTTAAAGTGCGTTTGAATGCTGTTAATTCAGAAATCAACGAGGATCGTATTCATGCGACCACAACGATGCGCGCTGTTGTACGGGATGCAGATCACTTGAAAACATTGATTGCGAATCTGCGAAAAGTTGATAGTGTGATTCGTGTTGATCGCATCACATTGTAATTGCATCTCGAGTTCGATTGTGTTAAAGTAATATCATATTCAATGATCATGATTAAATTCTGGTTTGATGGTAGAGAAATGCTGGTTGGTGAAAAGCATATCAATAAAGGAATGGGACACATGGGAGATACAATTTTGAATCAGTAGAAATTGTCGTGACTCGCGTTAAGAGATTAAGTAAACAACAAAGGTGGTACCACGCGAATAGCGTCCTTGGTAGCACCTTTTTATATACTATAGGAGGTAGAATTATGTCAGAAAATTATCGCGCACCTCGCGGTACACAAGATGTTTTTGGAGCAGAGGCTAAAAAGTGGCAATATATTGAACGCATTGCTCGAGATATGTGTGATCGTTACCATATCACTGAAATGCGCACGCCAATCTTTGAACATACGCATGTATTTGCGCGAGGCAATGATGGTAGTGATGTTGTGAATAAAGAAATGTATACGTTTGAAGATCGTGGTCACCGATCGCTTACACTAAAACCGGAAGGAACTGCGGGCTTAGTTCGAAGTTTTGTTGAACACAAACTGTATGCAACTGGTGGGGCGCTGCAACGTTACTTTTATATTGCACCAAATTTCCGCTATGAAAGACCCCAAGCAGGACGCTTGCGAATTTTTCACCAATTTGGTGTTGAATTTTTAGGGGAAGCAAATCCATATATCGATATTGAATCCATGCTCGTTGGAATTAATATATTAAAAGAAGTTGGAATTACTCAGTTTAAACTTGTTGTAAACACATTGGGTGATCAAGCGTCACAAGATGCATATAAAAAAGCATTGCGTGATCATTTCAGTGGCCATTTAGATACAATGTGCGCGGATTGTCAACGTCGCTACGAGCAAAATCCATTAAGAATGTTGGATTGTAAAGTAGATCAAGACCATGAAGCCATGAAGACGGCTCCATGTAATCATGACTATCTAAACGATGCTTCACGCGATTACTTTGAAGCTTTAAAACGTACACTTGATGAACAACAAATCGAATATGAAATTGATTCTCGTTTGGTTCGTGGTTTGGATTATTACCATCACACGGTTTATGAACTCATTTCTACAGATCCTAAAGCTGCATCGCAATCAACAATTTTTGCAGGTGGCCGTTATAGTAAACTCGTCGAATACTTCGGTGGACCTTCTGTGGATGCGATTGGATTTGCGATGGGATTAGAACGTTTACTCCTGTATGCAGATTTAGCAGGCGTTGAATTTGATACAGAAGATCGCATTGACGTCTTTGGGATGCCTTTGGGAAGTGAAGCAAATGCATCAATGTTTAAGATGGTCGAAACATTACGTGAAGCAGGTTATGATGCGGATATGGATTACTACAACAAATCCATGAAAGCACAATTTAAACAAGTAGATCGCTTTAATGCGAAGATTGCAATGATTTGTGGGAGTGATGAAGTTGCGGAAAATGCAGTAACCTTAAAAAATATTGAAACACAAGAACAATGTCGTGTTGCACAGACCGATGTTGTGGAACAAGTTAGAAAATGGATTGGAGCTAAATAATGGAAAGAACACATCATAATGGAATGTTAAGAATTGAACATGTTGGGGAACATGTGGAACTTGTTGGTTGGGTTGCGAAACGTCGTAACTTTGGGTCCATTAATTTTATTGATTTAAGAGACCGAAGTGGCTTGGTTCAATTAGTTGTGAATCATGATGAATATCCAATTGTTCAAGAATTAAAGAATGAATTTGTCATCGCGGTTCGTGGAACGGTTCGTGAGCGTCAGGACAAAAATCCTAAGATGGCTACAGGGGATATTGAAATCGATGTAACTGACGTTAAAATTATTAATAAAGCAGCACAAACACCAATGATTATTGCGGATGAAACCGATGCATTGGAGGAAACACGTTTAAAGTATCGTTATCTTGATTTGCGTCGTCCTGTGATGCAAAATAAATTAATTACCCGTGCACGTATTGTCACGGAGATGCGTCGTACCCTTGATGAGATGGGATTTATTGATGTTGAAACGCCAATGCTTACCAAATCAACACCAGAAGGCGCTCGTGAATATCTTGTGCCTTCCCGTGTTCATGAAGGGGAATTTTATGCCCTTGCGCAATCACCGCAAATATTTAAACAATTACTCATGATTGGTGGCCTTGAGCGTTATTACCAAGTCGCACGTTGTTTCCGTGATGAAGACTTGCGTGCTGACCGTCAGTTAGACTTCACCCAAGTCGATATTGAAGCATCCTTTTTGGATCAACAACAATTTATGAGTCTTATTGAAGAAATTGTGAATAACGTGATGGTCAATGTATTAAACCTCGAAAAACCACGTATTCCTCAAATTCGCTTTGAAGATGCATTGAATGTTTATGGTTCCGATAAGCCTGACATGCGTTTTGAAATGTATCTTCAAGATTTTAATCGAATTTTTATGCTGAGTGAGTTTAAAGTGTTCAGTGATACCCTTAAAGAGGGTGGTGTCTTGAAAGGTCTTGTCCTTAAGGGACAGGCTGAATCGATGACCCGTAAAGTCATGGATAAGTACACAGATCTTGTAAAGAAAAACGGATTAAAAGGTCTTGTCGTCTTGAAAGTTGAAGAAGAAGGTTTCATCGGTGGTGCGGCTAAATTTATCGATGAACAAGAACGCCTTCAAATGATTCAAGAATATGATTTAGAAGTCGGTGATGTTGTCTTTATTGGAAGTGGTATGTGGGAAAACACATGTACGGCAATTGGGGCACTTAGACTTCAACTTGCTAAAGATTATCAGTTAATTCCTGAAGATGCATTTGCATATTGCTGGGTTGTGGATTTCCCAATGTTTGAAATGGATGAGGACGTTATTATTGCCCGTCACCATCCATTTACAGCACCACGAGAAGCGGATGAAGCACTCTTAGAAACTGAACCCCTTAAAGTTATTGCGCAGGCTTATGACCTTGTATTAAACGGATTTGAAATTGCAGGTGGATCGATGCGAATCTACCGTCAAGAATTACAAGAACAAATGTTTGAAATTATTGGCTTTACGCCAGAACAAATTCAAAAACGTTTTGGTTTCTTTGTAGATGCCTTTAAATACGGTACACCACCACATGGTGGTATTGCGTTTGGATTGGATCGCTTTGCGATGGCGTTAACACATTCGGATACAATTCGTGATGTTATTGCGTTCCCTAAAAATGCATCAGCACGTTGTCCATTAACCAATGCGCCATCCCCTGCCGTTGATAAACAACTTGAAGAGCTACACTTAGAGATTGTTCATAAAAAGAAAGATTCTGAATAAACGAAACGCACCCACTGGGTGCGTTTCTTCGTTGTCGGCTTTTCAAAAATTATATTTAAAATAAGTATAGGCAGAATCGTAAAATAAATGTATAATATGTTGGCTAATAATTCACGCTTTGTGGACTTTGTTTCCGGAGCTGTTATTGAGTATTTCATTGACATGTTGATATGACCGTGATATACTTACCAAGCAATAAGAAAGTAGAAGCACACTTCTCACCTGATGATTCATTCATAGGTAATAAGCTTAGGTCACTATTAATTTATACCTTTGAGTGTGTTTCCTATAATGAGACACATTTTTTATTGTTTACACCACAAGGAGGTGAATTTTATTAGTAGAAGATATGGAAATGAAAAGCCAAAAGGACCCGAGGATTTAGTGAACGAAGCAATTCGTTTTAAAGAAGTTCTTGTTATTGGACCTCAAGGTGAACAACTTGGTATCCTTATGCGTCGCGAAGCGTTAGAGAAAGCTTATGAGCACAATCTTGATTTGCTTTGTGTTGCGCCTAATGGAAACCCACCAGTATGTAAAATCGTGGATTACGGTCGCTATCGTTTTGAATTACAAAAGAAAGCGAAAGAAGCGAAAAAACATCAACATGTTACGCAGGTTAAACCACTTCGCTTATCACCAGTTATTGATCAACATGACTTTGATACAAAGTTACGTCATGCTCGTAAATGGTTAGAAGAAGGAATCAAAGTTAAAGTTGACATGAGATTTAGAGGACGTCTTATCACTCGTTTAGAGGTTGGACGAAAGACAATGGATAGTTTCATCGAGGAATGTTCAGATTTAGGATCCGTTGAAAAACGTCCGAAACTCGAAGGAAATACAATGTCTGTAGTAATATCTCCAAATAAAAAGAAATAGTTTATAAGAGGAGGGCCAGTTATGCCTAAAATGAAAACAAAACGTACTTTAGCAAAACGTGTTAAACGTACAGGAACAGGACAATTAAAAAGACAACAAGCTTATGTTTCTCACTTTGCTAGACATAAGACAAACAAACAAAATCGCCAACTACGTAAAGCTACATTAGTTTCTAAGAGCGATTACAAACGCATCAAGCATTTGTTACAAGATTAAGGAAGGATGAATTAGTATGCCAAGATCAACAAATTCAGTAGCGTCACGTGCACGCCGTAAAAGAACATTAAAATTAGCGAAAGGTTACTATGGTTCAAAACATGTACTTTACCGTACAGCTAATGAACAAGTTATGCGTTCACAACGTTATGCTTACCGTGACCGTAAACAATTAAAACGCGAAATGCGTAAACTTTGGATCACACGTATTAATGCTGCTGCTCGTCTCAATGACATTAGCTACAGCCAATTAATGCATGGTCTACGTTTAGCAAACATTGAAATTAACCGTAAAATGTTATCAGAAATTGCTATCCATGATCCTAAAGGATTTACAACTTTAGTAGGAAAAGCTCAAAAAGCTTTAGAAAAATAATAAATCATGAGAGATGATGCTGGTAAAGTAATTAATGAATTATTGGTGGATATTTTTAATCAAATTTTAATATTAGAAGAACGATATCATCGTGTTCATGGTGTTCGATTATCTATGACGGAAATTCATGCACTTGAAAGCATTCAAAAAAGCAAATCGAAAATGATGCGGGATGTTGCGGAGGCGCTTCGAATAACACAAGGCACTTTAACAACAACAATCAATCGATTAAGTCAGAAAGGCTATGTTCTTCGTGAACAAGATGAGAACGACCGACGTGTTTATCGACTCCGTTTGACGGATAAAGGTGAAGCAGTTATGGAAATTCATAATCAATTTCATGAAGCGATGTCTGACCGACTGCTACTTCATCTACAAGATAAAGAAGAACTCATCGATTCCATTGCGGAAATTAATGAATTCTTTAAAGAGTTATATGAAATTAATTAGATCCTTCGGGATCTTTTTTATTATCAATAAAAACAACACACACCTTTTAAACGTTGGCGTGTGCTGTTTTTTGATATGCTTCACAGAGCCGCTGATACTTTAAATCAGCAATTTCTTGATAGATGGGTTGCTGATGAGACTCAAACATCATTTGCCCCCAAGCGCACCATAACGCGTTATGAGCGACTTCAAAGACATCAAGCTTATGTTGTAGTGCTGCATCGGGTAAAGAACCAAAGTAGGCTATATAAAAGCGATTTCGGGTCTCGTGATCGATAATGTCATTTTCTGTGATAAAGGACATCACATCTGAACAGGGATCGTTATCCATAGCATACTCATAATCAATAAGATAATCGTGCGTAGCTGTAAATAAAAAATTACCAGGAACGAGATCATTGTGACATAAAATCGGATCATCATGAGTATAGTGGTCTGCTTGATCCATTAGATTCTCAACAAAATCTAGATGATAATAGGGATTTTGAATACGGCTACAGTATAGTTCAAAATGCGCTTTGATACTGAAGATTTTTGCAGACTTAAGATGACGTTTATGGAGTGAAGCCATAAGCTTTGCGGCACGTTCAAGATATTCAATCGAGAAAGCTTGTGCGCCATGAACATAATCGGCACATTTAATTCCTGTTTTGGGATCGAAATACCACAAATGCGGTTCCAGTTCAGTCTTTTTTAAAAGATTAAGAACAGACGCTTCATGGTGATAGTCAAACAAGCCTTGGTTTTCGGGTTTTGGCATTCTTAAAACCACATCATAGTGTTTGGTTTTTACGTGGTAGTTATCATTCGTAAGCCCAGTCTCGATGTGTTCTATCTGAAGGGGTGCTTCATTTAAAATCTGTACAATGGTTTTTTGAATTTTCATAGTGTAATTATAGCATAAGTGTTATAATTTCATAAGACTTGGAGGTATTCTATGGAACTATTAATTGCAAGCCATAATGAAGGAAAGATTCGAGAGTTTCGCGAACTTTTAGAACCTTTAGGCTATTCTGTACTCAGTGCAAAGGATTATGGCATTTCAATGGATGCTGTAATTGAAAATCAGGAAACATTTCGAGGCAATGCCCGTCTTAAATCAAAATATTTATCTGAACAAACGGGCCTAACAGTAATTTCAGATGACTCAGGCTTAGTGATTGATGCGCTGCCTGATATTCTTGGTGTGAAATCAGCACGTTTTATGGGTGAGGATACATCTTATGAATTAAAAAATAATGAAATACTAAAACGTCTTGAAGGTGTAGAAAATCGCAGTGCTCATTTTCATTGTGCGATATCCTTGTATGGCCCTGAATGTGATGAGATTTTTGAAGGTGTTGTTGAGGGGGTCATCGGTGCGATTCAAAATGATGGTACAGGATTTGGTTATGATCCGATTTTCTATCCGGAAGGCTCAGATCAATCGTTTGGTACAATGTCACGCGCTGATAAGAACAACATATCGCATCGTGGTCGTGCAGTTCAATTACTCTTGAATTATTTAAGGGGGTAATCATGAAGCGAAAATGTTACGGATTCGCTGTGATGATTTTTGTTATTTGTATGATGATTACAGCAATTGATTTGTTGTCTTTTAACAGAAGGATGTATGAAACATTTTATAAACGTGATCAAACAGCACAAAAAATTGGAATTACTGAAACTGAATTGGAAGATGTTACGGTGCAACTGTTAAATTATCTAAAAGATCGCGAACCGAGCTTGTCCCAGACGGTTGTCATTAACGGAGAAACGGTTCCTATGTTTAATGAACGTGAACAAGAGCATATGAAAGATGTAAAGGTTTTATATCAAAAAGCGATGTTGTTTCGTAATTTAGGGATGATTTTTGTGGCAATGATGATAGTGGTAAGTTTGGGTTCAGGTGATTATCTTGATCTCGTTCTTAATCGTGATGTCCTCGGCTCATCATTAATGATTTTATTGATGATTTTGGGAACGATAGGAATGATTGCGATTTTGGATTTTGATACGTTCTGGCTTACTTTCCACAATATTGTCTTTAGTAATGATTTATGGCTTTTAAATCCTCGAGTGGACCGATTAATACTTTTGGTTCCCGAACCTTTTTTTATGGGGCTTGTTTATCAGATTCTTGCTGCCACGGCAGCGCTGTTTGCCCTTATGGGCGGTGCCTATTTTGGCTTAGATTGGAAGGTTAAATATGATTCACGTCGTGCTTTACGAACCGGAGATTCCTCAGAACACCGGTAATATTATGAGAACATGTGTAGCAAGCGGTGCTGCACTTCATCTAATTGAACCACTCGGGTTTATCTTAGATGAGAAACGCGTTAAGCGAAGTGTAATGGATTACTCGGATGACTTAGTCTTAACACGTCATATGGATTGGGAAAGTTTTTTAGAGACAGTGAACGGTCCCGTGTTTTATCTTACTCGTTATGGCGAATATACTCACAGCGACTTTGACTATGCGGCTCTTGAAGAAACAGATATTTATCTTGTTTTTGGAAAGGAGAGTACGGGGATTCCTAAATCAATTCTAAAAGAAAACTATGACCATTGTTTTCGAATTCCCATGGCTCCCAATGCGCGCAGTATGAATCTTTCAAATACAGTAGCGATTTGTGTATTTGAGGTATTACGTCAAGTCGGATACCCAAAATTAGCGACGCATGAGGTATTAAAAGGAAAAGACTTTTTAAAAGATTTTAATGAATAAAGAACAAAACATGCATGGTGCGGATTCGTTGAATTCAAAAAACCATTAAACTATAATATAAGAAATGAGGTGACAAAGATGATTGAAGATTTAAATGGGTTTTTGAGTTTAGGAAGCCTTCTAATTATCGTCGTTGGTGCGATTGTGGGTTACTTCAAATTAAATAAACGCTTTAAGAAAGATGAAGAAATCGACGAGTACTATCGCGATTTATTGTAGGAGGCATACATCATGGTTCGAAAACAAATCCGTCCCGAATCCGGTCCGAAATCTGTAGGTCCGTATTCAATGGGATTACTGATTGATCAGACGCTTTATGTTTCAGGTCAGTTACCCATTGATGCGGAAGCGAATGTTGTTGCGGAAGATATTGTGAAACAAACAATTCAAACAATTGAAAACATGGAACATATTTTGGAAGCCAGCGGTTTAAGTTTAAGTGATGTCGTGAAAACGACCGTTTATCTTACCGATTTTGAAGATTTTGATAAGATGAACCAAATGTATGCAATTTACTTTTCATATCCTTATCCAGCGCGAAGCTGTGTTGAAGTCTCACGTTTGCCTAAAAATGCCAAGATTTCGATTGATTGTGTAGCAATAGCGCGTGATGATTTGGAATTTGAAGAAGATGAAGATGAAGGATGTGAGGGATGTTGTTGTGATTAGACGACAACCTCTTTTTTTATATCTGCTTGCGATTGTGCGTGTATTCACATAGTTTTTATCATGGATTTTCAAAAATAGGGATTGATTGATTGGGTTTTTATAAAAATGTGGTATTATCAATTTAGAGTTAAGAAGGGATGTACTCAAAGTACAGTTATGATAAATATGGAAAATTTAAGGTTAATTAAACCCAAACATATCGTTGGAATTGTTGTTGGTGCGTTGTTTTCAGCGCTGGCAATTAAGACCTTTGTTCGTCCCGGGAATTTAATTCCCGCTGGAGCTGGTGGATTAACAATCTTATTACTGAAAGAGAGCAGTCGATTATTTGGAATAGAATTGTCTTATGGAATTATGTTCTTCCTCATTAATGCTATTGTGTTGATGTTTGTATGGAAAAAACTCGGTCGTCGTTTCCTTGCATTATCTTTTTTACACGTAGGATTGGTGTCGTTATTTGTTGAATTATTACCTACAGTTTCCGTTTTGCCAAATGTCGATCCGAACGATCAATTGATCCTCCTGGCAATTTTTGGAGGGGTCATGAATGGGGTTGGATCGTCATTTGCCTTAAAAGTAGGTGGTTCTGCAGGGGGTACGGATTTTGTCGCAATCTATTATTCCATGGTTAAAAATAAGCCAATGTGGGATAAGATTATGTATTTCAATATTACGTTACTGATTTATTCAGGCTTTGTTTATGGTTGGATGCTTGCGTTGTATTCAATTATTTATCAATTTGTATCGACACAGGTTATTGATCATTATCATGATCGCTATAAGTTGTCGAGTTTACACATTATTACCGATATCCCTACGGAAGTATCGGAGGCGGTAATGGCTGTTACACGTCATGGGATTACCAAAATTGATGGTATTGGGATGTTTAAACAAAAATACAAAGCAGTTCTTTATATTGTTGTGAATCAGTTTGAACTTGCATGCATCATTGATGCGATTACGCATACAGATCCAAAGGCGTTTATTGAGATTTCATCTGTAGAACGTATTGAAGGAAATTATCGTCAGAAACCTCTGGAATAGGCATTTATGCTTATTCCTTTTTATATTTGTTGATGGGTCTTGCATAAGTACCGATAAAATGCATGATTTTCATTGCATTTTGGGATCAATTAGTTTAAGATATAGGCACGATTATCAAGAGTTGAGGTAGAGAGTTAGCTCATTAACCTCATACCAACCTGCTAGTGCAAGGTGGTACAGCTAACAACGATAAGAAGCTATAGATGTATTTCTGAGCCTTAGTGTTGTTGCTAGGACTTTTTTTTATGTCGTTAGAAAAGAGGCTAGTATGAATTTAGTATATTTTACATCAGAGAGTGTTACGGATGGTCATCCGGACAAGATGTGTGATCAAATTGCCGATGCAATTTTAGATCAAGCATTAAAACAAGATTCCAATTCTAAAATGGCAGTAGAAGCGACCATTAAAGATAATTTTGTTTTAATTTATGGGGAGGCGAATACAAAAGCAGTGATTGATTATGCACAGGTTGCGAAAGATGTCATTGCAGATATTGGTTATCCTGAAGATTATGAAGTCATGGTAAAGGTTAATAAACAGTCATCTCAAATTAATAACGCGGTTGTTTCCCAAGAAAATGTGGGAGCCGGAGACCAAGGAATTATGTTTGGATTTGCATGTAATGAAACCGAAAACTATATGCCCCTTCCGATTCATTTGGCACATGCTTTATCAAAACGTTTAAGTGATGCGAAATCAGAAATTGATTGGCTTTATCCGGATGGAAAAACACAAGTTACAGTGGCATATGAAGGGAATGAACCGAAGTTTGTGCATACTGTTTTAGTGAGTGCATCTCATCGTGCAGGCATTGATCACGAAACCATCGAGAACACCATTATGGAGTCTGTAATCAAACCTGTTATTGATTCAAAATGGATTACTGAAGAAACACGTTTTATTGTGAATCCAAGTGGTGAATTTAGTATTGCGGGTCCTTTTAGTGATAGTGGTACGACAGGTCGTAAGATTGTCGTGGATAGCTATGGTGGGTTTGGCCGTATCGGTGGTGGCTGCTTTAGTTCAAAAGATCCATCCAAAGTGGATCGCTCAGCCGCTTACTTCTCACGTTATGTCGCTAAGAGTGTGGTTGCGGCAGGGCTTTGTGATAAAATTGAATTGCAATTAAGTTATGCCATTGGTTTATCTGATCCTTTATCGATTCATATTGATACATTTGGAACGCATAAACGTCCTGAATCAGAGATTTTGGACATAATAAAAGCCAACTTTGATTTTAAAGTCGGCAATATTATTTCGGAACTTGATTTATTACGTCCAATCTATCGTAATACCGCTAATTTCGGTCATTTTGGTCGCGATGGGTTCCCATGGGAAGTCATTAAACCCCTTAAGTTTTAATAATTATTTCGGAGACTTCTTGTTTAAGAAGTCTTTTTTGTGTCGCTATATCTTTGGGTAAGGTGTAGACTTCGGTGGCACGCAGTTCAAGATCTTTGAACTGATAATGTTTAAACTGGGTTGTGTAGGGAATCTCTTCATCGGATAATTGACGTAAGTAAGCTTTACCACGTGAATTCATCCCTAAGACCCGCACTTGTTTTAAGGGACGTTCAAGATCCTTGGAATAATTTAAAAGGATATTCATCAAGGTTCGTTGGATCCGTGATCGTGTATAACGTTTTGAGGTGCATGTATCAATTAAATCGGATAGGGGTAAGTGTCGATGTTTGATAAATAGATTTTGAATGCCTTCCGATACGAGTGAATTTTGACTGAGTGTCTCTGATGATTGTACCGAAAGCAAATAACGTATGTATGGTTCATATTCTTCGAGTCGATAGGTGGTTAAGGCATTAAGATTTAAGGGTGTTGTATGGCTTACCGATGTGCCTTCGTGATGGGCCTTTCGGATTGCTGAGGCACTTGCGATATTAGCGGTGATTGAAAGATCATGGTAGGTGTTGGTACGCTGAATGGTAAGAGGTGTAATGCCATACTTTTGACATGCTTGTACATAGTAAACCCCTAAAATATCATTGGCTTGGTGGTTTGATGTGTTTGCGGCATGTGCAAAGGAGTGACCTTGTTCAAGCAAACGTTTATCAAACTGTGGTTCTGCTGGTAAAATATTTGTTTCTGAACCGAATACGAGTGATTGAATTTGTACATGATTTAAGATTTCAACCGCTTTTGACGCAAAAACATCAGCACTTTGAAGTGTATAAAGTGTGGGTAACTCTAAAACGAGATCAACGCCTGCATCCAGTGCGGCTTCGGTACGAACCCACTTATCCAAATATGCCGGTTCACCACGTTGCACAAAATTGGGAGACATAACCGCAATTAAAACATCACTATTCGTGATTTCGCGTGTCTTTTTAATATGGTAAACATGACCATTATGTAAGGGATTATACTCAACTATAATCCCCGTTGCAGTGAGTTTCTTTTTCATATTTGTATTTTATCACATATTCATGAAAATAATGTAAAAAACGAGGTAAGAAGTCTTGAAGCATGGTACAATGTACATATTAAAATGAGGATGATTGCATGAGATTACGTAAAAAAGAGTGGAGCTCAGAAGTCTTTGAAACTTTTGCAGACTACACAGTAACAGAATTTGAAACAATTAAAGGAAATTGGAAGGAAGCACTCGGTAGTGAATTGCTTCATTTAGAGATTGGTTCGGGGAAAGGCGATTACTGGCATCAGTTATCGGCCCTTTATCCAGATCGTGGTATTGTTGCGATGGAGCGTGATTTTACGGCTTCTTCGATTGCATTGAAAAAATTAGAAAACAATCCTGGAGATCATAAGAAGTTTATTTATGGTGACGCCGAGAATCTGAATGATATGTTTGCGCCCGGTGAAGTGGATGTGGTTCATTTAAACTTTAGTGATCCATGGCCGAAGAAGCGTCATACAAAACGTCGTTTGACGTATAAGGATAAATTGGATGAATATTATTCAGTCTTATCGGAAAACGGCGAGATTTGGATGAAAACAGACAATGTGGGTCTTTTTAACTATTCACTTGTGAGTGTTGGCCAACATAAGTTTGAACTTGTGGAGGTGGATGTTGATTTTAGAAGTCATGAACATGAAGATCCATTTACTGAATATGAACGTAAGTTCCACGAAATGGGACAACCGATTTTTAGAGCGATTTGGAGGAAAAAATAATGTTGAATGAAAAACAATTAAATTGGTTTGAGACCTTAACACAACTTGATGGAGTGAGTGGTCATGAACATCAAGTAGCTCAATATTTATTTAACGAATATTCAAACTATACGGATGAAATTCTCCGTGACAACTTAGGAAGTATTCTTGCGGTACGTCGAAGTAAGAAAAAAAATGCACCTAAAGTCTTGGTTTTAGGTCATATGGATGAGGTTGGATTTTTAGTTCGAGAAGTTACTGAGACCGGTGTATTAAAGATTCATCCTGTTGGCGGTTGGTTTAGTCAAGTGCTTTTAGGTCATCGTGTACGCGTGACAACACGTCATGGTGAGGTTTATAATGGTGCGATTGGTGCTACACCGCCTCATATGCTTTCAGCTGAGGATCGTTTAAAACCAATTCAAATTCCTCAAATGACTGTGGATGTTGGGGCTACAACACCTGAAGAAATACATGCGATGGGTATTCAAGTTGGTGATATGGTTGTGGTTGATGGTGAATTCAATGTCTTAAACAAAGGGAAACGTCTTTTGTCCAAGGCATTTGATAATCGTTATGGATGTGTAATGGGCTTGGATTTACTTGAAGCATTAAAAGACCAAGAATTCGATTATGACCTCTATGTTGGATGTAGTGTTCAAGAAGAAGTTGGGTTGCGTGGTGCACAGACGGTCGCAAACCTTGTGAAACCCGACCTTGCCATTATTCTTGATTGCTCGCCTGCAAATGATGCTTTAGATTCAAAAGCTATCGGGAAACTGGGTGGTGGTGTCTTGGTTCGTGTAATGGATGGTAATATGATTGCGACAAAAGATTTGATCTATAAATTTGTGGATATTTGTAAAGAACATGATATTAAGCACCAATATTACTTTTCACCAGGTGGGACGGATGCAGGGGCTGTACACAAATCAAATTCAGGGGTTAAAACGTTAACATGTTGCTTATGTGCACGTAATATTCATACATCCAGTTCAATTTTGGATACGGATGATTATTTAGCGGCGCGTGAAGCGTTATTACACTTTATTGATAAGAAGACATGGGGTGATGTCATTGCGTAAGTTAATGACTGCATTGGTACTGTTACTTCTTGTAAGTGGTTGTACACCAGCAGCGGTAAATTATGATGACCTTGTTAAGAGTGCATTAAGTCGACCAATGCCTGAGGCGACAAATCATAATAAAAAATACTATCGTTATTATTTATTGCCTGATGTGGGGATTAAACAATCAACACAGATTTCAACGCTTTATGAAATTGATCGTAAACCCATCATGCTTGATTTGGATGTTGCGAATATTGTAGCGAAACGATATACCGAAATTTCAGAAAATACTGAGGGAAAAGAAAAAGGCGATCAAAAAGAAGATTCTAAAATTCAATTTTCCTCCTTAATCAAAGAAGAAGCGGTGTCCTACCGGACAACGGGGACTTATGTAGACGGTTCAGATAAGGAACAACATTTTATCTTTAGCATCGTTGATCTCGAAAAAAACAAAGCTGTGGTCTTAGAGAATGGTCAAGTTGATATGATGGCAATTGTGAATGATGCCAATATGGATATGATTGTGCAATCAATGTTTACGACAATGCGAAGCATTACCGTAAATGAAGATTTAGTAGTCCAAGATTTCTCAAAGAAAGATATTATTACATATCATGAGCGATATGAAGAATTCTTTGAGCATGCGATACCAGAATCTGGAGCAATCTCGGATATAATTGATAAGACAGCTCCAAAAACGGAGTAGGATAGAAAGGTAGAGGTAATATCATGTTTCGTCGTTTAGCATCAGTTTTATTTAAAGAAGAAGAAATTGTTATTGAAGAAGAAATTTCTGATCATGTTGGTGAAGTGGAAATTCCTGAGTTGAAACCAATTCTTCCCAAAGAAAAGAAAATTGTAGAAAAGCCCAAAATCGTAACAGAACATGTTGATATAACAGAAACTGTTATACGTGAAAAGCCTATTACTGATATGACTCCTGACGAGGTAGCGAATACAGCCAGTGAGTTAAACCGTAAATCACGCATGATTACGGCTGATGATGACCTTGCAAAACGTAAGATGGAGCGCGCTAAAGTAGCACGCACATCCGAATTGGAAGTCAAAAAATTTGAATACCAACGAAAAGATATTATCAGTCCTATGTACGGAGGCCCTTCACAACCTTCAGAGCCATTGGATATTCCCAAAAAGAAGTATCCATCAAAGCATGTGCCTGTTGCGGAAGTTATTAGTCCAATGTATGGAAAAGTTCAAGAAGAGTCAAAAGCAGAAACACGTAAAATTGATGAATCCCTTATGGATTTACGTGTTGATGATATTATTTCAAATGAAGGAAAAGGAGAAACCGTTCAAGTTTCTCTGTATGATTATTTAGAAGGAATTGATGAGCATGAAGAATAAACCAATTTATTTTATTGGTATTAAAGGGACAGGTATGGCAGCATTAGCACGTATCTGTTACAAAATGGGATATGAAGTGATGGGGTCTGATATTGATCGTCATTTCTTTACAGAGGATGCACTCAGAGCGTTAAACATCCCAATCGTTCCATTCAGTAAAGACAATATTAAAGATAATACAGTCGTTATTATTGGTAATGCCTTTTTAGATGATCATGAAGAGGTTCAAGCTGCGAAAGCCAATCCAACTGTGGAGACGTATCGTTATCATGAATATCTGGGTAAGATTATGGATTCTTATCGTACCATTGCGGTAAGTGGATCCCATGGTAAAACAACGACAACGACACTTTTACGTGATATGTTGAGTTATTCCAAAGAAACTGGATATCTTATCGGTGATGGACGCGGAGATTTGCAGCGTGATGATGAATACTTTGCGGTAGAAGCATGTGAGTTTCGTCGTCATTTCTTAGCCTATAAACCTAAGATTGCGATTATGACAAATTTCGAGATTGATCATGTGGACTATTTTAAATCGGTTGATGATTATTTATCAGCGTTTAAGGAGTTTGCTCAGAATGTGGAATCGTTAATCATTGTCTGGGGTGATGATCCACATTACCAAGACCTAACATTCGATGTGGAAACGTGGTCTTATGGTTTTGGTGAAGGCAATAAAATTCGTGCAACCGAACTTGAGAAAACAACCACTCACAGCATTTTTAATGTTGAGGTGGATGGTAAGCATGTTCACCGATTTACCCTTCCAATTGTAGGCGATCATATGATTTTGGATGCACTTGCAGTGATTGCAGTGGGGCTTTATGAAGGCATTGAACCCAGCGATATTGAAGCAGGTCTTCAAACCTTTACCGGTGCGAAACGCCGATTTGTCATCGAAACGGGTAAAGAGAATGTCTATATTGACGACTATGCGCATCACCCAACTGAAGTTCGTGTAACACTTGAAGCAGCACGAACACGTTATCCGGATCGTAAAATTGTTGGTATTTTTAAACCACATCGTGTAGGACGTGTGTATTATTTCGCAGATGAGTTTGCGGAAGCGCTAAGCCTTGCGGATGAGGTGTGTTTATGTCCATTCACAAGTATCGATGATGCGGAAGAAGGAATTGATATTGATATTACATACCTTCAAGATCGCATAGAAGGCAGTCATGTTGTTGATTTAAATGATCAAGATTTGGACCTGCTTGAATCCTTTGGACCAGCAGTTTATGTGTTTATGAGTTCCAAAGATATTTATGATTTAAAAGATGCATTGAAAATACGTTTCAACGATTGAAAACTTTTTCATATACAGTTATAATGACATTAGAGAGGTGATAGAATGGATGCATTAATTCAGAATTTACGTGAAGTATCAATCTTAATTGCACCAATTGTGGGTGTTGTTTGTTTAATTATATTGGCAATGATTTTGTATCGTGTTTATGTTGTTGTGAGGGATTTGCCGAAAACAATTGACCGTGTAAACGGTGTTATTGACTCGACACAAAGTTCAGTGGATCAACTTCAAGCACCTTTAAATACATTAAATAATGTCACAAATACAGTGGATTTAGTCAATCAATCAGCCGTTAGTGCTGTCAGCTCGGTCGCAAGTTATGGGGCCAAGCATTCGGATACCATTGTAAATTGGACAAAAGATTTCTTCGATAAACGTCGAAATGGCCGAAACCCAGAGAATTCGGATGTTCAAAAATCTGGAGATGAAAAAGAGGAGGATTTTGGAATTTATGAGTAAATATGATGAAATTTTAAATGAACTTGTTTATCAAATTGATGATGTTGTATATAACTTTTATAGTGAAAGTAATGAAATTATTGCCACTAAAAATGGTCAAGAACGTCTTTTAACGTTTAGAGATAAAACATTAAATACCATTAATGATATGAATGTCCGTTCATTGGAAATTATTGCAAGCTTTAAGGATAGTCAACTTATTCAAGAACGCACAGAACATTTACTTGTTAAGAATAAAGATATTGTGGATTCCGCATTAGAAGTGCTTCGTGCAGCTCCAGAACGTAATGAATTCTTTGATGATCTTGGTAATCTTGCGTCGGGATTTTTTGAATCCGCAAAGACTACATTTCAAAAAGTTGAAGAATCTGAAACGTTTGACCGCTTAAAAGTAGGGGCACTATCGGGTTTAAAGAAAATGCAAAAAGGATTGGATGATCTTTCAAAACATCCAAGTGTTGTTAAAAGCACTGATATTGTAAAAGAAAAAACAAAAGAGGCTGTTGATGCTGGCGCTCAAATTGTCAAAGATACCACAAAAAACGTTACGGATTGGTTATCTGAACAAGAATTAAAGGCTAAGGCTGAAAAAGTCTCAAAAGAAGTTCATGCAGGCGCTGAAACCGTTAAAGTTAAAGTTCAAGATGGTGCAGAAAAAGTTGCTGATTTTGTTGAAGAAACCGTTGAAACAAAAGCTCAAGAATTTGAAGAAAACGCATTTAGTTTCCTGGATACGTTAGAAGAAGAACTGGATCAAGTATCTAAAGATGCTGAATCCATGATTGAATCTTCAAATATTGTGGAAGCGGCAGAAAAACAAGTTCGTGAACTCGATAAAAAATTAGATGAAGTAAAAGAGGATGAAGAAGTATGAAACGTGTAACGATTTATGATGTAGCGAAAGAAGCAGGGGTATCACTCGCTACTGTATCACGTGTAATCAATGGTCTCGAAATTGTTCGTGAAGAGACACGTGTTAAAGTAGAAACTGCAATTGATAAATTAGGATACAAACCAAATGCTATTGCCCAAGGCCTTGCTTTACAAAAAACTACGACGATTGCGTTACTCGTACCTGAAGCAAGTTTTGGCTATACCGGTCAAATCATCAATGGTTTGATTGATGTCGCAAAAATTTATAAATATAATATTATGCTTCACACAATGACCGAAGGTATTGTGGATATTAAAGATGTTATTGATGATATCATTAAATCTCGTGTGGATGGTGTAATTATCTATAATGATAAACTTATGGAAAATGAATTGGCTGAATTGAATAAATATCAATTCCCAATCGTAATTATTGGAAATAAAATGTCTGATAAACAAATTTCATCTGTTTATGTTGATATTGAAAAGGCAGTTTATGAACTGACAATGCAAAAGATGCAAATGGATCCTAAAAATCGTGTTGCGGTAATTCAAGACCGTAAAAATGATTTTACTACAAACCAAATGGTTTCTGGGGTACAACGTGCATATAAAGAATTAGGCATCGATGATGACGGATATATTGAAATTCCTGTAGAATATCGACGTTCCTATGACTATTTCTTAGACCATATTGAATCCATGGATTACAATTTCTTAATTGCAAACCGTGATTCTCAAGCGATCTCCGCAATGAATGCAGCGCATGAGCGTAATATGAATATTCCTGAAGATTTAGAAATTGTATGCTTAATTGATACGAAATACAACTCAATGGTGCGTCCTCGTTTATCAAGTTTCGCAATTCCATCGTATGATCTTGGTGCCGTGGCAATGCGTGTTCTTACCAAGATGCTCAATGAAGATGAGGTTGAAGATAAAGAAATCGAACTCAGTTATCTTTACACACCACGTCAATCAACCAAAAACTAAAAGACCCTAAGGTCTTTTTTTTATACCCAAAAACATATGATTTGTGACTTGTTCAGAACTTCGATTCAAAATACCATAGTAGTGTAAGCGTTTTCCGGGAACGTATGCACACTTGAAAGGGGATATTTATGAAAAGAAATTCTAGATTTAAGTCTTATCTCAAGACAACACTTGTGGTTGTCACCAGTTTTTCGTTACTATTACCTTTTTTTGTAATGCCATCTCACGCACTTGTAACGGGGGATGGAACGGATGAGGTGAATGAAGCATATCACGAGGGTCTATCGCTTCAACCGTTATCACCTGCATTTCGACTTGAAACATTGATGAAATGGAGTCCAGAAACTGATCCTGATGCTGAATTAAATCGATCAACCATACCGTTAAATACCAATCGTTTTAAAGGGCATCAAATTAATGATCTTGCGCATCCCGATGCAAAGATCACGAATGCGGCAATCATTAATGCAAATCATGACAGCTCACCATCAACGGGCGGTAGTGATTTTAATATTTACGCATTTGATAACTGGCAGTACATTGATTCCCTTATATACTGGGCGGGTACGGATGAAGGGATTTTTGCGTTGCCTTCACCAGATATCGTTGATGCGGCGCATAAAAATGGGGTACCGGTTTATGCTACGTTAGGATTTCCTTGGGGAAGTGGTCAACCCGACTCCCTAAAAGAACTTGAAGCCATGGTCCAACAAAATCCTGACGGTTCATTCCCAGCAGCTGATAAGATGATTGAGATTGCTCAATATTTTGGCTTTGATGGCTATTTCTTTAACCAAGAGACGTATGGTTCCAACCAGCGTGTAGCAAATCAATTGAATGCAATGTTGCGTTATATGCGTCAAAAATCAAGAGATATGGGTTACCCAATAAATATCTCGTGGTATGATGCTATGGCAAATAATGGGAACGTGAGTCATCAAAATGCCATCAATCAATATAATGATTTATGGATGAAACCGGTTGATCACGATAATGACTTTGGTGTTGATGAATTCTTTATTAACTATAACTGGCAAGGTCGTGTGCAAGGAACTTCAGACTACTTAAAATCAATCGGTCGTGATCCTTTTGCGGCTTATACCGGTTTTGAAATCCAACAACGTTCACATAAAACAAATATTGATGCACGGACTTTAATTGGTACGGATAAACGTATTTTATCATCCATTGCATTGTATGCATCCAACTCAACCATGGGGCTTGCGAAAGATCCTGAAGATTTCCATAACCAAGAAAACATCTTATATACAGGTCCACAAGGCGATCCAACTTTAGCGGATGATTCCCAAAATTGGAAGGGGATGTCACGTTATGTAGTGGATAAATCTGTAATTACCGGAACTGAATTCCAAACAAGTTTTAATTCAGGTCACGGACGTAAATGGTTTGCAGATGGTGTTTTAGCCCGTGAAGGCGCATGGCATAATCGCGCAATTCAAGATATTATGCCAACATGGCGATTCTGGGTTAAAGATCTCAAAGAAGGTGTGCCACGTGCCGCCATTGCTTACGATTTTGATGATGCGTATAATGGCGGCAATTCTTTAAAAATAGAAGGTGATTTTAAAGCAGGGGACGCCAATGAAGTGATGTTATATAGTACCAAATTAAATGTAACCGATACGACAAAAATTGATATCGTTACCAAAACAACTCCGAATACATCATTAAAATTAGGGGTATCTTTTCATGAAAACTATAAAGACCACAATGCAACACATTTTACGCTTGCATCCGATGAAAACGGATGGGTACGCCATACGATTGACTTAGCGGATTATAGTGGTTCTGTTATGTATGCATTAAGTTTAAACGTTGGAGCTAATCAAACGGGACCGATTAAAGTGAATCTCGGTCAAATTCAGGTCTATACAAACACCGCACCGCTTCTAGCAGGTCCATCAAATATTGTTGTTACAGAACAATTACTTTCGGATGCACGTATGGGCCAATTTAGAGCGACATGGGACACGGTAGAGGGTGCCAAGTACTATGAAGTCTATCAAGTCAATAATGACGGTGTAGCCGTATTATTAGGAACCAGTACAAATAACCATTTCTATGCGGATAAGATCACCCGAAGTGATGCGAATGCATTTGAAGACAATCATACAACCATTCAAATTAAAACAGTTAATAAAGAGGGGTATCGTGGTGAACCAAGTGTAGGTCGTTTTGATTGGGGTGTCGATTTAAACCGAAGTGAAGTGGTTGAGATGGAAGTTCCGGTCAATGTAGCATTAAATGCGGAAGTTACTGGTGTCAGTCACCAAAACGATGCGGAACCAGCGTCAAAAGCACTGGATGGAACCGCACAAGGAAACAGTAAATGGGCATCATCACCTAAGAGCAGCGGTTATATGGATATTAAACTTGATGCTGCACGCACCATTAAACGTTGGCGTGTTGAACATGCTGAGTATGGCGGTGAAGCGAAAGACATGAATACGATTAACTTCTCGCTACATTATAAAAATGAACAGGGAAATTGGGTCCTCGCAAAAGAAATACGAAACAATCGTGAAGCGGTGACGGATGTCTTGTTGGATCAACCGATTACGGCTCAGGAATGGAAATTAAAAATCGACTTAGCGGGATCATCGCCATGGCAAGCCGTTCGAATTTATGAATGGCAGATGTTTGAAACAGATTCTTTCCCAAAACCGAATAATCTACTGCTTAGTCAAGTAGAAGCAAAACCACAATCAAATGGGATTGGATCCTTAACATTTAAACATGTTCCCGAAAAAACAACGATTCATCTCTACCGCAAACTTGAGGATACAAAACCGGTTCAATCTATTCGAAATGAGAAAAAAGGAACGGTTGCACTTAAAGAATTTAATTTTAAGGAATACGATGGTTTAA
The DNA here is from genome assembly GCF_016617625.1 of Erysipelothrix sp. strain 2 (EsS2-6-Brazil). NCBI lineage: Bacteria > Bacillati > Bacillota > Erysipelotrichia > Erysipelotrichales > Erysipelotrichaceae > Erysipelothrix > Erysipelothrix sp. strain 2 (EsS2-6-Brazil). Next base: position 242,316 of record NZ_SBAR01000001.1, on the reverse strand, counting down.
TTTATTACACCATTCAACCCGATTTTTCAGAGGAAAGTTTTAAAAACAGTATTGCCTTTGAAATTCCAACTGAAACCAAGGCCTTGACCTCAATTCACATTACAAGTGATGTAGGGGAAGCTGTGACAGTACCGTTTATGATTAAAAATAGTGTTGGTGAAACGGTATTTGAGGGGATAAGTGGTGCAGATCATCTCCAAACGGAATTGCTACTGGGACAATACACACTGACACTCAAATCATTACCGAAAGGATATCCGGATAATGTCCGTGAGTATGCTTTTGATGTGAAAGGTGATGTGGCTCTTGATGAAGTCCTTATCACACTGGTTCAATCGAAATCATATCAAGCACTGGTTACACAGCTCAAAGCATATCAAGCGCTTGATCGTAAAATCTATACTGAAGCATCCCTTCAGCTTGTGGATGCCGTGATCAATGAAGCACAATCACTGATTGATCAAGAAAGTAGCCAAGAAAACGATTATCAAATGATGGTTACCACGTTGACTGATGCAATTAAACAACTCGAAAAAATTCAAAATATTGAGTATGTGAAACTTCAAGAACGTCTGCATGAAATCGAAGCGATGGATCGAAGTGTCTATACGGAAGACTCTTTAGCTAAACTTGATGCAGTCTACGAAGAAGCTAAAGCGTTGGTTTCAGGTAATGAAGGAACCGAAAAAGACTATGAGTCAATGCATGAACGACTCCATGAAGCACTGGAACAGCTCGTGTTAAAATTAGACACAAAAGCACTTGATGCTCTCATTGAAGAAGCAGCATCCATTGATATCAAGCTTTACACAGACGCGAGCATCGCAACACTTAAAGATGTGCTGGAACATGTTAAAGCATCACGAAATGATGTAGACAGTCAAGAGGCGATAGATGCATTGGTACAAACGCTACAGGAGGCCATGGATGGCTTAAAACGTATCCGCAATACAGAATACCTCGAGGAATTGATTCAAGAAGCAGATGCAGTTGATCTAAATCTCTATACAGAATCCAGCCTCATTCGTCTTCATGATGCACATAAACACGCGCGTACGATTGCGGCATTAGAATTATCAACGCAACAAGATATTGACGATGCAGCTGAAAACTTAAAACACGCCTTGTCACTGCTTGAGCGAATTGATAACCCTCAAGATTGGGAAGCCGTTGATGAACTCATGGAAGTCCTTGATGAACTTGAGTCAAACCGTTATGACGCGTCATCCTTTAAAGCCCTGCATGAATCCATTGAAACTGTGAAAGCAATGCGTGGAAACCATGATCTCCCCCAAGATGAGATTGATGCACTTGTGGATAAACTTCAAGATGCAATCTTAAACTTAAAACCAATTAAGCTTGATGAAGCATTGATTCAGCGATTGGAACAACAAATCGAAGAGGTGCGCAATCTTGATGAATCAAAGTATACTGAAGCAAGTTTCTCAAAATTTGAAAATGCACTTCAAGAGGCAAAGGCAATCTTGAATCGAATTCAAGGGCGTCAATTTAGAAGCATTGCAATACCCAAACCTGTTTCACCAGAAGAGTTGAATCAGGCAGTGGAAAATCTCGAAAATGCAAGGAATTCACTTGAACTGAAAGATGTAGTGGTAGAACCTCAAGAACCAGAGGAAAAACCAGAGGAAAAACCAGAAGAAAAGCCAGAAGAAAAGCCAGAAGAAAAGCCAGAAGTGAAACCGGAGCAAGACACAAACCAAGTGGACTCCGTAGATGGCACTTCCAAACTGGAAAATAATGAAGTCACCGCGACTTCGACACTTCCTAAAACAGGAGTTTCAAATGCTAACCTTTACAATGGCATTATTCTATTAGGGTTGGGAATTGCATTAAAACGACGTCATAATGATTAATTGAAGAGAGGGGAAACCCTCTTTTTGTTACGTTACTCGATACTTGTTACTTTGTTATCAAAGTAAATCTTAATAAAAATTTAATTTTTGGTTATATCCTTGACAATAAATGACCAAGAGCGTATTATTGTACATGGTCAGTGATGACCGGTTGAACACCAAATATTCTTTACCCCCCCACCCAAGATATTTGTGTGATTCAACAACTTCATTGAAAGGCGCAGCGTGCGTCTTTTTTTCTATTACAAGGAGGTTTCAAATGATCGTTAAATATCTCGAGGATGATCAATTTAAAGAGGCTAAAATCTGTCATGTTCGTAATACCGTTCGTTGTTTTGTCATGAATGAATTGGGACAGTGTGCGATGATTTTGATTAAAGGCCAGGATTTATTTGGTAAACGAAATCACTACGAATCACCCGGTGGTGGCATTGAAGTTGGTGAGTCGATGGTTCAAGCGGTTCATCGCGAAATTCATGAGGAACTGGGATATGAAGTTGATTCAATTTCATATCTCGCAAGTATTGTGGACGTCTATAATTTATTAAATCGCACAACGGTGCATAATTATTTTGTCTGTTACATTACAAAAAAGACGCATTCAGCTCGAACGCGTCTTGAAGAACAGTTATTTGACGATGTTATTTGGTGTTTCCCTGAAATGTGGCTTGAAACACTCAATCAGCCTCAAGAAGGGGTTAATGAGCTGGTTCATGCACGAGAGCGGGTTATGATGCGTTATTTCTTAGATCAACAAGAAATGTAATGGGACTAAGCGGTGTTTCATATTCTAAGGTCTCATAAGGCAAGTGGGTTGAGACGATATAATCACGAACAGCCACATACTCTTCATAACCGCCTTCATGTTTTAAATAACAAGCGATAACTAAAAAATCAGTCAGCAAAGGTATAATAATTTTGAGGGAAGCGACCGTCGTATGTGATGTTGTGATGATCGACTTATCGCTTCGAGGCAAGTATCCAAGATTGTAGATAGCACCTGTAAAGGGTGCTTTTTCTTTGAAATTGACACGACTGTGATCGGAATGAATATAGGTTATATTCGTGGATCCTTGATTCAGTTTTTTTGCACTTTCGATCGCTTCTTCTTGAATATCAATTGCATATACATGACCTGCTTGTGACGCAAGAAATTGTGTATCATAGCCATTACCACAGGTCATATCAACAACAACAGCGTCATTGTTGAGGAATTGTTGCATCCATTTATGAGATTGTTCTTTATGATTCATAATACCTCCAAAAAAAAGCCCTATGCTTGTGGGCTTTTTAAAATAACAATCATTACATCAGGATTTGATAAAAGGCGCATTTCAGGTTCTTTTAAACCAATTCCTGAAGAGATGATGAGGGTTGTTTCATCAACCGTTTGACGTTTATTAATATAATCTGAGGACTCGGTAATCGATCCAATGAGTGGTAAACGAATGTAACCACCCATGGTTTTTCCAGAGAGCATCAGATCGACTTCAGTATCATCAAACTCTTTAACATTATCCGGATTATTGGCAATGGTAATGTTGAAGATGTCTTGGGATGTTGAAGGGTAAGGGAACTCAGTTTCTTTGTTGATGTCATTGTTTGCATCGATTCCAACGAGTTGAATCGATTCATTGGTAAAGTTATGAACATCAATTTTAGTATTTGAAATAAGTTTGAATCCACTTTTCGTTAACACAGCCTGTGTTACTTCGTTTGCTTTACGGATATCATTTTCACCCAATACCGCATACTTACCAAGTTTCGCATTCAACTTACTTAGTTTTTCAATCATTATAGTTTGTTCTTTTTCTGATGGTGCTGCTTTAAATAGATTACCACCAAAAATAATCATATCTGGCTTAAACGAATCAAGTTCTTTTAAGGCCTTATCGAGATTATCATCATGACTGTACACATCGGATAAAAATCCAATCGAAAAATTGTTAAAGGATGCAGGAATGCGTGTTGATTCCACCATTTCAATACGCAACTTAACACGCTGGGGTGCAAAATGTGTCATTTCTAAATAGATTAGAGATGACGTAATTGCGATTAACCCCAGTAAAACCGCTAACTTTTTTTTACTCATGCTTTACGCGGTTGTTGAGGTTTTGGTGCTTTTGGTGATTTTGGTTTTTTAGCATCCTTTTGTTGTTTCGGTTCGTGATTTGGTTTGTTGTTATTTTTTTTCTGTTTTTTTACAGGTTTCGCTTCTTGAGTCGTGTTTTCTTTTTTTGATTCACCTTTAACCGGTGCCATTGCTGTTTTTTGATTTAAGATTACAGGAATAACAAGTGGGTTACGTTGTGTATGTTTGTATAAGAATGGCTCAAGCGAACCACGGATTGTGTTTTTGATTTCCCCGAAGGTAACTTTTTTTGTCATGCGTTTTTTTAACGCTTCATAGACAACAAGCTCAGCTTCTTTGAGTAATGTTTGATTTTCTTTAATAAATACAAATCCACGTGTCACAATCGTTGGTTTACATAAAATTTTATTTTGACGTGAATCGATGGTAACAACGACTGAAACAAGACCACTGTCGGATAAAATCTTACGATCTTTAAGAACAGCTGTGGATAAACCGCTGGAATCATTGCCATCAACATAAATATCGTCTGCTTGAATTCGTGTATCGCTCATAAACGCAACACCGTCACGAAGGGCAACGACATCACCATTTGAACAAATAAAGATGTTATCTGGATCAACACCCGTTTCGATTGCTGTTTGACGGTGTGCTTTTAGCATCTTGTATTCACCGTGCATTGGCATAAAGAATTTTGGTTTGATTAATTGAAGCATCAGTGTTTGTTCTTCTTTTGAAGCATGACCTGTTGTATGAATTGAATTTAGAGGTGAGTTCGTGAGAACATTTGCCCCTGCACGTGTCAATTGGTTTACAACATGGGAAACACTGGTAGCATTTCCAGGAATTGGGCTTGAAGAAAATACAACAGTATCGCCAGGCATAATGCTGATTTGACGGTGTGTTCCATTCGCAATACGGCTTAGAGCAGCGAGTGGTTCACCTTGGCTTCCTGTACAAATAATACAGGCTTGATCTGCAGGTAATTTGTTTAATTGATGCGCATTAACGAAATGTTTATCCGCAGCATCGATATGTCCAAGTTTACGAGCAATATTTACAACGTTATCCATGGAACGACCAAAGATTGCAATTTTGCGGCCATCCGCAATAGCTGCTTCAATAATTTGTTGAACGCGATAAACATTTGAGGCAAACGTTGCGATAATGATGCGTCCTTCCGTTTTATTGAAAATGCGTTTAATTTCGCGACCAACTTCTTTTTCACTGATGGAAAATCCGCTAACTTCCGCATTAGTTGAGTCACTCATCAATAAGGTCACACCAATCTCGCCCATATATGACATGATTTGGTAATCAGGATTATTTCCAACCGGTGTTAAATCAAATTTGAAATCTCCAGTTGAAACAATACGACCATTTGGCGTATTTACAAGAACACCAAGAGCATCTGGGATTGAGTGAACGACATTAAAGAATCCAATAACAAAATGTTTTGTTTTAATGGTAGATTTTGAATCAATTTCTTGAATCTTATGTTTTGTTCTTATTTTACGTTCTTCAAGCTTGCGCTCAATTTGTGCTTTCGCAAATTGAGGTGCATAGATTTGAGGAACATTAACTTTTTGGAGTAAGAAAGGAATTCCACCGATGTGGTCTTCATGGCCGTGTGTAATCACAAGCGCTTTGACTTTCTTTTGATTGCGAATTAAGTGAGCATAGTCTTGAATGACATAATCAACACCCAATAAGTTTTCTTCGGGGAACATTACCCCACAGTCAATAATGATAATTTCATCATCATGTTCAATACAGTACATATTTTTACCGACTTCGCCCAAGCCACCTAAAGCATAGACTAGGGTATCGGTTTTTCTTAATTTCATATTTTTTTCGTCCATATAATCTCCTATTCTATGATTTTAAGTCCTTTTTCAGCCATCCATGGGTCCTTTGAATCAATGTGATCGTAAAAGAGCACACCATTTAAATGATCAATTTCATGTTGTAAAACAATTGCTAAGATGTCTTTTGCGACAATCTCAATACGTTGGTCTGTAATCATATCGTACGCTAAAACTTTGATGCGTTGACTACGACGTACGAGGCCAGGATAATCTTTCCGAATGGATAAGCACCCTTCACCATAACTGAGCGCACATTGTTTTACTGAGTGAGAAACAATCTTAGGATTCACTAAGGCATATTCAACGGTTTTGACATTGCCATGCTTATCTTCAAGATCAACAACAAGGGCTGTCATTTGTTTCGCAACACCAATTTGAGGTGCGGCAATGCCATTTGCTGGTTGCAAATTATACTTTTCAGCAAGTTCAGGATCCCTTGAATCACGAACATATTGCAACATGTTTTCAAGTGTATTACGGTCTTCTTCCGACAAAGGAAAAGACACCGGTTCGCATTTTTGACGCAGAACTGGGTTTGGATCTAGGACAATTGTGTCCATATTTATATCGTGCATTTAAAATTCCTCTATTCCATGATAAAAATAAATAATATACACTACATATATTATAATATTTAAGTATGAATTATATGTGGGTCTATTCAAACTCTTTAAGCATAGTTTATCGTATTTTTACTCTTTTTGAAAGGCTTTCGCTTATTTTTCATTATATCTATGATAGAATAAAGCCATGAAGAAAAGAAAAATATCACTTAAAATGCCAATGGGCTATAACCGCCCAATTCATGCAGCAGCGTTAATATTAAATATCTTTGGGGTCCTTATGGTTATCTCCGGAAGTATGACATCAGGAAGTACAGCCAAGTCATTAGTCTTAGTCGGAGTTAAGGAGCTTGTTTTTGTAATTGTATCCTATATTATGATGGTTATGGTTGCGCGGCGATTTTCGCTTAATTATTTTCGAAAGAATTACGCCAAAATATTACTCTTAATGGTGGGTCTTTTGGGGATTACGCTCGTTTTCCCGGCCATTAATGGTGCAAAAGCTTGGATTAATCTTAAAATTATGACCATTCAGCCCAGTGAGTTTGCAAAGATTTTCGGAATTTTAACCATTGCGACGTTTCTCGCAGATCGAAATAAACGGACGAAGGCAAGCACATTTGATTTAGTAAAGAAGCCGTTCTTTATTATTCTTGCGATTTTCCTTTTTGTTGTGAAAGCACAGCATGACCTTGGGTCGGCGGTTGTTATTCTTGGAATTGCTTATATCTGTGTATTAATTCCATCTCATGATAAACTAACGCGATTACAAAAGTGGATGTTCATCCTAGCAGGTGTGGGAATTGTTGGACTGATCTTTTTAGATTCCTCATTTGGTATTAGTCTTATTGAAAAATTAAATATCCCACCTTATATGATTGGTCGTTTTAAAACGTCCTCAAATCCATTCTTGGACCGCTATGGTAGTGGCTACCAAATCTTTAATGGAATGGTTGCAATGTTTAAAGGTGGCATGTTTGGGATGGGTTATGGAAATAGTCTAATCAAATATGGGTATCTTCCTGAAGCGCATACTGACTTTATTCTCGCTGTCACAATCGAAGAATTAGGCATGATTGGATTCTCAATTATAGTAATTGGATATGGTACGATGTTGTATCAACTCGTTAAGTATTCGTTCAAAGTGAAACAAGAATCGGATAAAGTTATCTTAATGGGTACTGTTGCTTATATTATGATTCACTTTATCTTTAATATCGGAGGTATTACCGCGTTGATTCCGTTAACTGGAGTACCACTTCTGTTTATCTCTAAAGGGGGATCCAGTCGTATGGCGATTATGTTGGCGATCGGGTTAACACAAAATGTCATTTCACGTTATGAAATGGGAATTATTAATATCAAACGTAAAGATCAATTACGCATAAAACAAGAAGAAATGAAACGCAAAGAGAATTTGAAACGCTTAACAGAGGTAGTGTAATGAGAGTTGTAGCAGGAACATTTGGTTCGCGACCAATTAAGACGTTAAAAGGAGATACAACGCGCCCGACGACCGATAAAGTTCGCGCAGCAATCTTTAATCGGATTGGGCCATTTTTTAATGAAGGAAAAATGTTAGATGTCTTTGGGGGATCGGGAGCTATGGCTCTTGAATCAATCAGTCGAGGCATCGAACATGCAGTTGTTTTTGAGAAAGATGTGCGTGCTTATAACGTTATTCGAGATAACATCAAAACTTTTGATCTTGAAGGATGTGTCCAACTTAAAAAAGGCGACTCAATGAAATTATTGGAGACGGTATCTGGATCTTTCGAGTTTGTTTTCCTTGACCCTCCATATCGATACGAACATACCCTTGAAATTATCAAAATCATTATTAAGCGTAATTTGGTTGCAGAGGATGGCTTAATAATTTGTGAGACGGATAAGAACTATGATTTGCCGGATGTGATTGACGGGTTTTATCTAGACTGCGTTAAGGATTATGGTATAAGTAAAGTACGATACTACAAAAAGGACAATTAGGTCCTTTTTTATTTTTTAGCACTTAAAGGTTGACAGTGCTAAACTCGTGGTGTAGAATAATACTAGACACAAAGAATAGAGTGTTTAGGAGGCGAGAATAATATGTTGACGCCACGAAAAATAGAGATATTTAAGGCGATTGTTAAAGAGTTTATTAACACTGCTGAACCAGTGGGTTCGAAGACGTTAATCGATAAATATAACTTATCATACTCGTCTGCGACAATACGAAATGAGATGTCAGATTTAGAAAAAATAGGACTACTGGAAAAGACACATACGTCCAGTGGACGCATTCCTTCAACAAAAGGGTATCGATTCTATGTAGAACACCTCATGGATGAAGAAGAGAATTACGGGATTGAAACCGCGATTGCTCAAATTTTCTCCGATCGACGACTCGGTATTGATGAAGCGATTCGACAAAGCTGTGATATTTTATCACAGATGACGAATCTAACCACGGTTGTATTAGGTCCCAGTGCGATGAATGAAACACTGAAAAGTGTTCAATTAATTCCATTGAGCGAATTTAATGCAATGGCCGTGTTCGTTACAGAGTCAGGGCATGCAGAGCATCGAATTTTTAATTTTGATAGTAAAGTCGATGTGAATGACCTTGAGGCGTGTACTTCAATATTAAATGAACGATTAAAAGGTACAGCACTTTCAGAAGTTGTTGATAAGATGGAAAGTTTAAGACCAATTTTATCAAGACGAATTGAAAAATATGAGGTACTCTTTGAAGCGTTTGTAGGAGCATTTATTAAATTTGCTCAAGACGAAGTCTATTTAAGCGGTGAACGAAATATGTTATACCAGCCAGAATTCTCAAACATAGAGAAACTTCGTGAAATGATGGATATGCTCGAAAACAGTGAAATGTGGCGTAACTTATCCACAGGACAAAATCACTTGAGTCTTAAAAAAGGCGATCAAAGTGAAATTGTTTGGGTTGATGATATGGCCGTTGTATCCAGTTCGTTTAATTTACTCGATAATCATGAGCATAAGTTGATGATTGTGGGACCAAGTCGAATGGAATACAGTCGCGTTGTCTCGTTGATGGATTATGTTTCGGAGATGATCGAAACGGTGTATGGGAAAGGTGGCAATGATGAGCAAGACGAATAAAACCGCTGAAGAATTGCATGAAGAAGTTCAAGATGAAACAGTACTTGAATCAACAAACAGCGAAGAAATTGAAACTTCAGACTCAGTAAATGATACTTCTGAAAATGATGAAGCAATTGATGAGAATGAAGCCTTACGAAAAGAAATTGAAACGTTAAAAAACGACTATTTTAAAATGTTAGCAGATACAGAAAATTTAAAAAAACGTCTGCAACGCGAGCATGATCAACTGCGTAAATACCGTATTCAAGGATTTGCAGCAGATGTGTTGCCTGTGTTAGATAATTTGGAACGTGCATTAAAACAAGAAACAACTGATGAGGCTTTACGAGATGGTGTACAAATGATTTACGATCAGTTAATGGCATCGCTTAAAGCAGAAGGTGTTGAACCGATTAATGCATTGAACCAACCCTTTGATCCAAATATTCATCAAGCAATGATGACAGAGGAAAAAGAGGGTGTTGAATCCAATATAGTTATTGAAGAATTCCAAAAAGGATATATGTTAAAAGATCGCATTCTACGTGCGAGTCTTGTAAAAGTGAGTCAATAGGAGGATATATATTATGAGTAAAGTTATTGGTATTGATTTAGGAACAACAAACTCAGCTGTTTCCGTAATGGACGGTGGAGAAGCAAAAGTAATTACAAACCCAGAAGGAAATCGTACAACACCTTCTGTAGTCAGCTTTAAAAATGGTGAGCGTATTGTTGGGGATGCAGCGAAACGTCAAGTTGTAACAAACCCTAACTCCGCAGTATCAGTTAAACGTTTAATTGGTACAGGCGAAAAAGTTACACTTGAAGGAAAAGAGTATACACCAGAAGAAATCTCAGCAATGATCTTAGGCTATATGAAGAGCTATGCAGAAGATTATCTTGGTGAAAAAGTTACAAAGGCTGTAATTACCGTACCTGCATACTTTAATGACGCACAACGTCAAGCAACAAAAGATGCTGGTAAGATTGCAGGTTTAGAAGTAGAACGTATTATTAACGAACCAACTGCGGCTGCGCTTGCATTTGGAATCGATAAAACAGATAAAGATGAAGAAAAAGTATTAGTATTTGACCTTGGTGGTGGTACCTTCGACGTTTCCATTCTTGAATTAGCAGATGGTACATTTGAAGTATTATCAACTGCTGGAGATAACAAATTAGGTGGAGATGACTTTGACCACATCGTTGTTGATTATTTAGTCGATATTTTCAAAAAAGAAAATGGTATTGATTTATCATCCGATAAAATGGCTATGCAACGTCTAAAAGAAGCAGCAGAAAAAGCGAAGAAAGATTTATCTTCAACTGTAAATGCTTCAATTTCATTACCATTTATCTCAGCAGGCGAAAATGGTCCATTACACTTGGAAACAACATTATCACGTGCTAAGTTTGAAGAAATGACAAAGAGCCTTGTTGAACGTACAATGGTTCCAGTTCGTCAAGCACTAAAAGATGCTGGACTTACTAAAAATGATATTCATCAAGTATTGCTTGTTGGTGGATCAACACGTATTCCAGCTGTGGTTGAAGCTGTTAAAAATGAATTAGGAAAAGAACCAAATAAATCTGTTAACCCTGATGAAGTTGTTGCAATGGGTGCCGCAATTCAAGGTGGTGTTATTTCAGGAGATGTTAAAGATGTGTTACTTCTTGACGTTACACCATTATCATTAGGTATTGAAACAATGGGTGGTGTGATGACCGTTCTTATTGAACGTAATACAACAATCCCAACATCAAAATCACAAGTATTCTCAACAGCAGCAGATAATCAACCCGCTGTAGACATTAACGTCTTACAAGGTGAACGTCCAATGGCTAAAGACAATAAATCACTTGGTTTATTTAAATTAGATGGTATTGCTCCTGCAAAACGAGGTATTCCTCAAATTGAAGTTACATTCGATATTGACGTAAATGGTATCGTAAACGTTTCAGCAATGGATAAGGGAACAAACAAAAAACAATCCATTACAATTTCAAACAGCTCAGGATTAAGTGATGAAGAAATCGAACGCATGGTTCGAGAAGCTGAAGAAAATGCTTCCGAAGATTTACGATTAAAAGAAGAAGCAGAGCTTAAAAACCGTGCAGAACAATTTATTCATCAAATTGATGAGTCCTTAGCAAGTGAAGATTCACCTGTGGATGATGCTCAAAAAGAAGAAGTTACAAAATTACGTGATGAATTGCAAACAGCAATGGATAACAATGATTTTGAAACATTAAAAGAAAAACTTGATCAATTAGAACAAGCAGCTCAAGCAATGTCACAAGCAATGTATGAACAACAAGCAGGTCAAGCTGAAGCAGATGCTTCGTCAAGTGATGAAACAGTTGTTGACGCTGAATTTGAAGAAAAAAACTAGTTTAAAAACTTTCGGAGGTAGATATGGCAGATAAAAGAGATTTTTATGAAATACTTGGAGTAAGTAAATCTGCCACAGATGCAGAAATTAAGAAAGCCTATCGCCAGTTAGCGAAGAAGTACCATCCTGATATTAACAAAGAGGATGGTGCTGAAGCTAAATTTAAAGAAGTCCAAGAAGCCTATGAAGTCCTTAGTGATTCTCAAAAACGTGCGAACTATGATCAGTTTGGCCATGCTGCCTTTGATCAAAGAGCCGGCGGGTTTGGAGGCGGCTTTAGCGGTGGATTTGATGATTTCGGTGATATCTTTAGTTCATTCTTCGGCGGCGGAGGCGGAGGCCAACGTCGTAATCCTAATGGACCTATGAAGGGTCAAGATCGCTTTATGAGTATGCGAATTGACTTTATGGAGGCTGTGTTTGGTGCCAACAAATCCGTGACTTTAAATGTCGATGAAGAATGTACATCGTGTCATGGTTCGGGTGCACATAGCAAAGATGATATCAAGACATGTTCACGTTGTGGTGGAACGGGTCAAACGGTAACGCAACAACGTACACCTTTTGGTGTGTTCCAATCTCAAGCAACATGTCCAGACTGTGGTGGTACTGGTAAAACAATTACAAAACGCTGTGGCGAATGTCATGGTAAAGGATATAATACAAAGCGTGTCGAAGTGGATATTAAAATTCCTGCGGGCATTGTTACCGGACAACAATTACGTGTTTCTGGTAAGGGTGAGCGCGGCGCCAATGGTGGACCAAACGGCGATCTCTTTATCGAGATTGTAGTTGGAACACATAAGCACTTCAGACGTGAGGGGAATGACATCCATATTAACATTCCTTTATCAGTAATCGATGCCACATTGGGTACGGAGATTGAAGTACCAACTGTGCATGGTGATGTTAAATTAACAATACCTGCAGGTACACAACCTAATACTAAATTTAGACTTCGTGAAAAAGGGGTTAAAGACCTTCGATCAGGACGTATGGGAGACCAATATGTTGAAGTTAAATTAGAAGTTCCAACTAAATTATCACGTCAACAACGTGAACATTTAGAAGCGTTAAAAGAAACAGAAGTAAAAGGTGATAGTGTCTTTGACCGCTTTAAAAAAGCGTTCAAGTGACACACGTCACTTTTCTTTAAATTAAATATTAGCACTCTAAGTAGTTAATTGCTAAAATGGAGGTGAATTGCATGAACTACGAAAATTTAACTGAAAAAGCTCAAGCAGCTTTAATGGAAGCTGTGAACTATGCGACACAAATGCAACACAGTGCCGTGTCGTCAGCCCACTTGATGAAAGCACTTTTGAATTCAGGTGATCTCGATTTAATTTTGGAAGAGACAGGAACGAATAAGTCGAAACTTCTTCAATCTGCCGATGAACGGTTGGATAAACTTCCAAAGGTGCAAGGTGCGCAATTGACCATGGACCAAGAAATCACACATGTTTTTGCGAAAGCTCAAGCATGGTCAACGAAACAAGGGGATACCTATATTTCCCTATTTGCCCTTTTTCTGGGAATTTTGGAAGCTGTAAGTGCATATCGTAATCTTGTGGATACCCGCACAATCGAGGCTTCAATTCTCAGTCATCGTTCCGGAAGAGTCATGGATTCACCCCAAGCTGAAAATCAAATTGATGCCTTGTTAAAATACGGACGTGATTTGGTGAAGGATGTTCGTGATGGTAAGATTGACCCTATTATCGGGCGTGATGATGAGATTCGAAGAGTAATCCAAATTCTATCACGTAAAACCAAAAACAACCCAATTCTAATTGGAGAACCGGGTGTTGGTAAGACTGCGATTGCTGAAGGACTTGCATGGCGTATTATGCGTGGTGATGTGCCTTTTAGCTTGAAAAACAAACAACTCATCGAGTTGGATATGGGCTCTTTGATTGCCGGCGCAAAATACCGCGGTGAATTTGAGGAGCGATTGAAGGCGGTTCTCGAAGAAGTAGAACAAGCAGATGGAAACATCATTCTATTTATTGATGAAATTCATAATCTTGTAGGTGCAGGTAAAACAGAAGGATCTATGGATGCCGCAAACTTATTAAAACCGATGTTAGCCCGTGGTGAACTCCACCTAATTGGTGCGACAACGTATAATGAGTACCGCCAACACATTGAAAAGGATGCCGCACTTGAACGTCGTTTCCAACGTGTATCTGTAAGTGAACCTTCAGTAGATGACACCATTTCCATATTAAGAGGTCTTAAAGATCGCTTTGAATCGCATCATGGTGTTAAAATTTTGGATGAATCCATTGTAGCGGCTGCGAAATTATCGGATCGATATATTACAGATCGCTTCTTGCCGGATAAAGCCATCGACTTGATTGATGAAGCATGTGCTTCCATTCGCGTCGAAATGGAATCGATGCCAGAAGAATTGGATGAATTAACACGGAAAATACGCCAACTTGAAATTGAAGAAGCTGCCCTAAAAAAAGAAACTGATGCGAAGACGCTTGAACGTCGTGATGAGATTGTAGAAGAACTCAGCAACCTCAAAGAGACCTATCAAGATCTTTATGCACGATGGGAAAAAGAAAAAGCACAAGTTGATGGGGTTAAAGATGCGAAAGAGGCTTTAGAACGTGCACGTTTAGACTTTGAGAAAGCACAAAATGAAGCGCGTTATGAAGAAGCTGCACGTCTACAATACGAAACCATTCCTGCCCTTGAACGTCAAATTCAAGAAAGCAATGATAACGAAAATTCTGGAAGCATGATTCAAGAAGTAGTTGATGAAGCGTTGATTGCTGAAATCGTATCGCGTTGGACACAAATTGATATCACAAAACTTGTAGCTTCCGAGCGTGAAAAACTCTTGAACCTTAAACATGAGTTGGAAATGTATGTTAAAGGACAAGATGAAGCCCTTCAAACAGTTACAGATGCAATTCTTCGCTCGAAGGCACAAATACAAGATGAGAATAGACCTTTAGGTTCATTTATGTTCTTGGGTCCAACAGGTGTTGGGAAGACAGAAGTTGCTCGTGTTTTAGCCCAACAGCTTTTCGACGATAAAAACCGAATTATTCGTATCGATATGAGCGAGTATATGGAAAAACACAGCGTATCAAGACTTATTGGTGCCCCTCCTGGATATGTTGGTTACGAACAAGGTGGACAATTGACGGAACAAGTACGTCGTCATCCGTATTCAATCGTGCTTTTGGATGAGATTGAAAAAGCACATCCGGATGTGTTTAATGTACTCCTTCAAATTCTGGACGATGGACACATTACGGATAGTAAAGGGGTAACGGTTGATTTTAAAAATACAATCATCATTATGACCTCGAATCTTGGAAGTCAGTTTGCTTTTGAACCGGATCAAGCAAGTAGAGATAAACAATACATGCAAGCGGTCCAAGCACATTTTAAACCTGAGTTTATCAATCGTATTGATGAAATCATTGTCTTTAATGCACTAAACGATGCGGTGCTTCATGATGTTGCTCGTAAGTTCATTGATGAGCTTGCGGTCCGTATTGGAAGACGTAACCTTAAATTAAGTGTTACAGACAAGGCAATTGATTTAATTGTTGCGGAAGGTAGCGATGTAACCTATGGTGCAAGACCAATGAAGCGTTTTATACAACGTGAAATTGAAACCAAAATTGCATACCTTCTTATTGAAAAGGATGTGGAAGATAACAGCATCCTTGAAATTGATGCACATGATCATGAGTTTGAAATTCATATTCTTGGGCCTCATAAAAGCTTAAATTAAAAAGAGCCACCTCGGTGGAGTAGTAAACTAAAAGTAGACAAGTAAAAAAGACTTGTCTACTTTTTTTGTGTAATAATAAAATCAAAGATAAAACGGAGGTATTAATGATGGGAAGACCCAAAGGTGGATTAAATAATAAATGGACTTTAATGGTTGATACCTTCAACAATGAAATTATAAGTTCTGCATTATCGCGTACAACTGGTGATCCTAAGCCTTACTACAAGTGTCTCGAGGATCTCCTTGGGCTACTTAAGGATAATAAAAAAACAGCTCCCACGATTCTTCACACAGATCAAGGAGCTGTCTACCACTCTAAAGCTTTCGCTAAAGCGCATGAAAATTATAACATAATTAGATCTATGTCGCGAGCTGGAACACCTACAGATAATCCAATTATCGAATCATTAAATGGATGGATTAAAGCAGAAATGGCGTGTGATTATCAATACTGGTCTGTAGATAACTTTGAAAATTTTATCGAAGAATATGTACATTATTTTTAATTTTGAAAGACCTACTTACTGTTTAAATTACAAAACCCCTATCCAATATAAAATGGATAAGGGTTTCTAGTCTTTTATTAATGTCTACTTTTGTTTGACAACTCCACCTTGGTGGCTCTTTTTAGTGTTGATGATAGAAACAAAAACTAAGATAAATGAAACATATAAAACCAACAATCAATCCTAATGCAAGCGTAGCATTGATGAAACAGAGTAGACAGGTTGACGTCATGGCGCCTAAAAAAAATAAGAACCATGTTAGAATTAATGTTGATACTTCATGCCAGCTCGTCTCTTTGCGTACAAAGCGCGCAAACGCTTCACCAATACCATAAAGCACTCCGGTCATAAATCCTTTCCCAATTGTTGCGTTATTAACTTCAACTTGGGCCTTGTTTTGAATTCCCATCGCAAAACTTATGAGGGGAAAACTCCACGTTTGATAGGTGGTAAATTGAAACGCCAGAGCGACGACCAAACAGAGGATATCAAGTTCTAAAATTTTTTTGATGGATTGCGCATGACTACCAGTGCAGAAAAGGTTACCGATAAAAGATCCTAGAACAAAGGAAATGAGTACCAAAACATAGCGAAGAACTTCAATCCATTCTTGGTTAATCAAATGAATCCCTAAGCGGGTTGAGTTACCACTCATAAAAGACAGGAATACACCACCAATGGCAAGGATTCCTAAAACATCTAAATAACCGGAAATAAATGAAAAAACATATGCGAAACGACTGTTCTCGTGTTGAAGATCGATTGATTTCATAGTACACCTCTTTTTACTGTTTTTAGTATAGCACGCACCGTCGTAAAAACGATATTTTTTATTAGAAATGCTTGAAATAATTGACATTGATACGCGACCGCGTTATGGTGTTACGGTTGTGAGCGCCGTTACATAAACGCTCATTTAATTTTCATGACACATGACCATGAATACGATAAGATAGGTTTATGGAGGATGTCGTAATGATTTGTCTTGGTACCCCAGAACAACTTGAAGAATTGGTATATCTAAGCATTATGTGTGAGACTGATTGTTCTTACGAACATCGACATGCCGTAATACAAGAACAACTAAATTCAGATCAAGATGTTTTTGTTATTAAATATGATTGTGGCTTTCCAGCAGGGTTTGCGCACATTCAAAAAGATTCCGTTAATAAGAATCACGCACGACTTCAAATGATTTATGTCGAGGAAGCGTTTCGAGGGAATGGATACGCAACTGAAATGGTTGCGATGTGTAAGACGTTAATCGGATGCAATGACGAGGTGCGTTTATCCTCGGAGTGTGCCTTTCAGGTTTCTTAAATGCACCTTAGGTGCATTTTTTTATTGCTCCCAAGAGCGTTGGTTCATGAAGGATGAATTAATGAGCTAAATTAAGGTATAATTAAAGCAAGTAATTTTGAGGAGGATGTATGTCAATGGATTACAGAGAAGATATTTTCTACGGTGAGACGGTTAACCACGAGGTTGGGATTGGGGACATTGAATCCCCTTTAAAAGGAAAACGATTATTTTGGAGTGTGCTTTCCATTTTTATTTTATCGACATTTTCAGATGCATTTGTCGGGGTGTTTATTGAGATGAAAATGGTTCAAGAAATAAACATGACTGCGTTTACGCCCATTGTAATGATGTTGTTAACTACGGTAATTTTATTATGGATTAATTTACCATTAATCAAGGAGGCACGTACGTTTCCAAACCCATTAACACGTATACACATATTACGGAAGGTCGGTTTCTATTTTGTAGTAATGGTTTTTGCGAATTTTATTGTAAGTCCATTGGTGGCAATGCTTATTGAAACACTGGGTGGATCCAGTCAACCGATTAATCAAGAAGCGCTGATTGCAATGAAAGGGATTGGATTCCCTATGTATTTTGTTTTTGCGGTTGTTGCTGGTCCAATTAAAGAAGAACTGCTCTTCCGAGGATTAATTTTCCGCAAGTTGATTCATAAAAACCGCTTTGCAGCCTATGCAGTAAGCTCGATTTTGTTTGGCTTGATGCATCTTACGACGGAACTTGTGACTGGGCAATGGGTGATGATGTTTAATCTTATAATTTATGCAGGAATGGGCGCATTTTTCGCATATATCTATGAAAAGACAAACAGCATCAAAGCTGCAATGTATTTACATATGATTTGGAATACATTGGGCGTAGTCGCGATTTTCGCAGTCTAATTCAAACATGAAAGAGCCGATTTATTTACTAGAAGGGATTATCCCCAATTCGATTTTAGTTCAAGAAGCAGATCGTTTTATCTGGGTTTCGAATTTTCCTCATAAAGGCATTACTGTGACATCTGAAACGGTACAATCAAATTTGAAATCATGGGATGTGGTTCGTCGTGTAAAAACCATTGATTATGTTAAGGAGACATCATTGTGTGCTTGGTCTGATGTTTATCATCTTTGGTATTCGACTAAATTTTTATGTCAAGAAATTGATGATACCAAAGCTCGAACTCTGGGTCGGATGCTCGCCTCGCAAGAAAATGATGATTTCGAAACGGTACGGGAACAAATTATGGATATTATTTACTGTACTTCTACCCCTGAACGCATCAAAGGTTGGTTTCAGAAAGCGATGGCTCATGAACGTAAGCAAAATCCAAAGATTGAGCTATTTCAGACGGTAACGGAAGATGCATCGGATGAAGGGGTGTATCAAGGGATTTGCCAACTTGAGGCATACGCTCATAAACATTGTTTCTTTTTCCAACTGGAACCCTATACAAAAAGAGAAGCTAAATAGCTTCTCTTTTTCGTGAAATTTGATGGATACTGCGTTTAATTTCGGACTGAATCGTCGGATGGTCGCAGGTTAAGTACTGGCTGTTTAAAATTTCGAGCGCACGATCAAGTGGAAATACTGAAAGACATTGCATGCATTTCCAAAGAATTAAATCATCATCTGCGTAAGTATTGATGAGATATTCGATGACATTTAAGTGTGCTTGTGTCGCCAAATGAGGATGCTCTGAAATAAAATAACCGTAAGCATCAACAAACTCACTGACTTGATTTTGTGAGAGCGAACCTAAGGAATCAATCATTGTGTATAGAATTGCGGCATTCATATTACCCAATGTACGTGCAATGATATCACGCGGTAAAGGATAGCTTCGTTTACGCGAGACTGCCTTTGGGATGTTTTGATGTTGGTTGTGCCCAATCTCTCCAAGATAGGGCATCATCGCAGCGGCGACATCATTATTGCCACCTTCTAAAACACGACATATTTCAAGTCGTGTATAGAGCGCTTTTTCATTCATTAATTGCTTCAAGAGCAAATCAACAAACCAGGGTTCGTAATTCCATCTTCTTGCGCCGACATGGACAGCTGCCGTGCGTTCTTGTGCAGTTTTCGCATTTAATTGTTTTACCAATGCGTCATCACTAAAGTCTGCACACTGTGTCACGATATTTAAGTCGAGATATCCTCGATGTTCAAGATCGTGTCGTGTGTTTTCCATATTATCACCTATGATTATTATATCATTCTTGGGAAAGGGTTTATGAAATTCACGCAAGATAACATAATGCTTTAATAGAAAAAACGTGAGGATTCACGCTTTTTTGTTTGATTTATCTTTAATCGTTTTCTGAATTTGAATTGCATCATAGATAACGTAAATACCATAAGCAAGCATAAACCAAAAAACACCTGTTCGAATTATTTGTGGAAGCCTTGATAAAGATAATCCCAAAATAAAAGCGATAAAACTTAAAAGCATCTTTTGATGCTTAATGATCGATTGTTTCATATTTCCATCCCCCCTAAGAGGATTGTAACATAAAAAAGACTCGAGCCTGTATGAGAACTTGAGTCTTGTTTGTAACGATTGTACAGATGATAACTTATTTTCATGGAGAAAGACATGCATCGCTACATCAAAATTATAACAAGCTCCACCCAAATGAAACTAAGAATTAGGTATTCTTAATAAAATGTTAATGAATATTAAGAAATCAAAAGACCCTTATCCATAAGGGTCTTTTCGAGATATTGATGTTCTTTTAGGTTTAATACTTCTTGATTTCTATGATATCAACCTAAAATTCACCTGTGTTTTTATTCAAAGTAATCAGTTTTAATCACGCTGTAGTGACCTAGTTCGTAGGTAACTTGGTTGAATAAAATATAAGAAGGGTAAGTAATTCTTAGTTGCTTTGTAACACGATATTTACTAAATGAGAGAAACTAATTGGGTAAATTTTCAAGAGCGTAATTTGCTTGATCTTCTGTAAAATTCTCTCCATGTTCTGAAACAAGTTGTTCCCAAATAGAATCACGAGACATGCTCATTCGAGATTGATAAGTTTTTGCTTTTTCAAGTGCGTTGTTATTGTAATCTGCTTTGATATTCTCAATAGCGTACTGTGCAGCATCCTCAGGAAAATTCTCTCCGTATTCTGACACAAGTTGGTCATAGATGGCACGTTCAGACATATTCATGCGATCGGCATACTGTTGTCCTTTAATCAGGGCATTTTTAAATTCAACAGATACAGACTCTTTCTCTTTCTCCGAAGACTCTGTTTTTATTGTTTCGTCTTTTGACTCCTTCTCGGGGTCTTTTGCGGATTCTACTGCAACATCTATCTCATCGGTGCTTCCAGTAGAGGGGGTATTAACCATAGCAATCCCAAAGAGTACGACCGAACCTAAGATGATAAACAAGGGTTTCTTCTTACTCGTTTTTTTAAATAATGAAATGACGAATAAGATAATTCCTATAAAAAATGTAAGAATTCCAAGTATTCCAAATAATGCTACCATAATTATATTTCCTCCTTAGTTTTCAATAAATTATTTTTCACTAAAATGAAAAAAGGAACTTTTTGTATTACACGCTCATAGAAAACATGTGTTGTTTAAAGTAGTATTGAGTCCATGGAAATGATAAGCCATGACCAGATGAGTAAGTCAAAATAATATTTAATGAATCTCACGTGTTTTTTTTATTATAGAACATTGTGAGAAAAATCATCTTGAAATCCATCCCTTCTTGTTCACATAGTACTATAGTGGACATGAAGGGTCAACTGAAGTCGAGATAAGGGCGGATGTGTTTAATGATGAGTTACATTTAGAAATACCAAGTAATTTGAGACGATTTAAACAATCTGTAGGCCTTTTGTAGGCCATAAAACAAGAGGGTAACATAAAAAAACCACTCGAAAGTGGTTGTATTTATATAATTGGCAGGGGTAGCAGGACTGTCTTAGTTGTATCATTCAGTGTCTAAAACCCACTATTTAGTGGGTTTTGCTATCATAGGGTATCATCAAATATCGCTATTTTTCATGGTTTGTATGGCAGATGTATGGCAGAAACTAGAAAGTGATATTCTGCTTTAAATCTTCAAGAATCTTGTTAAAAGTGGTTTCGATTATATAAAAAGATTGCCCTTTTATGACTGAAAGTATTTTATCTTCAAGATTATCGTCATTCATACTTTCTGATGTGCAAATAGAATCATCATTAATATAATTTTGAATGGCATTAATTGCACGAGCATCATCGCCTTTAAATAAATGGACATAAGTTTGCATTGTTTCTGAAATTGAACTATGACCGAGTCGTGCACTTACTACAGTTATTGGAATATTCTGGCTTGCAAGGAATGTAGCGTGAGAATGTCTCAGATCATGAATTCTAACATGTGGAATTTCTTTTAAGCCAATTTCTCTGCGAGAGATATTAGCTTTATATAAACATGCACTAAAACGACGATTAACCGTGTTAGGAGCGAGATTTGTTTCTCCGCCTAATAAGAATTTACCTTTGCTCTTTGCGTGCGGTAGGAGGCGATTATAGAGGTCGTCGTGTATTTTGACTCGCCTATAACTACTCTCGTTCTTTGGTGGACCAACTTCCTGATATGAATTAATTGAGTTATAAACGTCTAACTCTTTTGTACGAAGCAAATCCTTTTTGAAAAGAGCTAGTGCTTCGCCGCGTCTAAGTCCTGCCCAAAAGTAAATTTCATATAGAAGTCTAAATACTTCTAATTTTTCGTACTGTATGACTTCCTGGAATTCCTCAGGAGTAAGAGTGTTGTATGTGAATTTTTCTTTAACCTTTGGTTTGATAATCTCTACATCGGAAGCAATATCATTGATACCAAAAATTCTCTTACCAAATTTATAAATCGATTTAAGAAGATAGATGGCTTTATTTTTTTGTGTTATGGATCCATCTGCTGCTTCAATATTATTTCTAAGGGTGATTAAGTTAAAAGGTGTAATATATTCAATTTTTTTATTGGAAATTTGAATGAGATACTTCGTAAATAACTCTCGTTCTTTTCTTAACGTTTCGGGTTTAACATTTGGTTTTGACTCGTGATATGCTTCAAATAGTCTTATAAATGTCATCTCTTTAGTAACACCAAGTTTTAGTTCTTCAATTAATAGATTCTCGGCTAAGATTGCGTCTCTACGTGTACCATAAATAATCTTTCTACGTTCAGTTGGTTTGCCGTATCCATTTCTATATGCAACACGCACATCATATTTTTTATTTTTTATAAGTTCTTTAACTGCCATCTGTAATCACCTCCAAATTATGTTATAATTTAGGTACAACAAAAGGGAATCTGCTCGATTCTTAGTTGTTTTAGCACCGGTTGCTGCCGGTGTTTTTATCTAGTTTGAATATTCTCTGATGATTGTGTCAAACATTCTTAATTTAAAATTTTGTGAGTATCTTGTGCCTATTCCGTCAATTATACTGACATTGATAGGTAGATATTTTGAAGTTACAATAATATCATTTTCTAACATACTTTCAACTTGAATCTAAATGATATTGATTACTTTAAAGATTTAAATTATATATTAGTATCTTTTTTATTGACAGATTATCCATGTATGCTATAATTTACCCATGAACCAACCAAAGTGTTGATTTTAAATAAATATAAACAAGAAACATAGTTGCGGTTTAGGTTAGCCCTGAATGAGATAATTATGTTTTTTTGTTTTCAATTAAATCTAAGTACATAACACTTCGTTTGAAATATGTTGATTTTAAACAATCGTCTTTTTTTAACATATAATGTTCAATGCAAAAATCTCTTATGATTTCTTGAGTAAAGTTTCTAATATTTTTACCTAGAACTTTGAATATGATATCAACTCTCTCTTCATTAAGTTTGGCTAAATGATCATTCAAATCATTTATGTCAACAAACTCAGGAACTTTTGATAGATTTCTAATTATATTATTTCCGTATATCGTTTCATAAGAATCCCTAACTAAAAATTTATTTAGATGCGGATTATTAATTTTTTCTTCTGAAGTGAGTTTTTCATAATATTTATATATTGGTACGAGATTAGTTTTCGCTACTGACTTCAATCTCTCAGATACTATTAAGTTTGGAACATACCCAAATGAATCAAATAAAATGTCTTCGAATAAGTTGGAAATATGGAAAGTAGAATATCCATATTTCCCCAGAATTGCTTCTTTTTTCCCGAATGCGATAGCAATTTCATTGTTATCTAGATTATCTAGCTCTTCAGAGTTAACAACTATGGTTGAAGTATCACCTGTTTCTAAACTACTATCAACTATATTTTTTATTAGACGTTTCGTTGATTTGACCAGTGAGGACGGAAGTCCTGGTGTGATTTTGTTAAGTTCTAAATATAACCGTGAATAGTTATCTGTAGATATTTTCGTTATGGGAATGGTGCCTCGAGAAGTAACAATATTTTCTCTTGTTTCAATAAGTCCTTTTTCTCCAGGCTTAAATTCTACAAAAATAAAATGATCTTCAATTTTTTCAAAATCTTCCTTGTCAACACATTCCAAAAAATCCAAGATGATATTTTTGATGTTTTCGTCTTCAAGAGAATAGCCTAAAAAAATAATTGGGGAATCAGAAAAAAGTGTCAACATTTTTGCAATGATTAATCTACGATTATAGTTGAAAGAGTCATAATCTTGTTTGGTGAATACTAAAGAAGTTACATTAGAAATACATCCATGGATTTTATAAATTTCAGCTATATTAAATCGCTCCGATTTGAATAAATCACTTTGATTTATATAAACATCGAAACCTTCATTGAAAATATGATCTTCTAAGAATTTGTCATAGTTTGTTGTGATAATTGAGGAAACTTTATTGTTTAGTTCTCTTAACAGTCTAACTTCTTTTTTCAAGTATCCGTTCTGCTTAAATGATATTTTCTTAAAACGATTTTTAAGATATATTTTATAGGGAGAAATGTCTTCAGCTACCCATTTTGGAATTGTTTTTACGCCTCTTTCTTTCAAAGAGTTATAAAAATAATCATTATAATATTCTTCTGCTTTTGAGCCTAGGTATTGATTGGTTTCGAAAACCGATAAATTTTTTTGTTTACATTTATTTAATTCCTGAGCGTAGGTAATCCCAGAAGGGTCAACAACTTTGAAAGATTCTTGAATTACAGTTACCCAATCTGGAGAATCCTTTAAATATCTCTTTGACAAGCCTGCCCCAATGAATAGCACTGGCAATCTCTTACTGGAAACAACTCTTTTAATTACTGTTTGATAAGCCATGTTAAAGATACCTTTTTCTTTCTATTTATACAAATACCAATTCCATTACTTTTATCATTGCGTCTATATCTCATTCACATTCCCAGGCTTCATGAATGCCATATGTGAATTAACTCTTTAAGAAGTGTATAATTGCATGAATTAAGATTTCTTTCAACTAATCATATATCTACTAGAGTATCCTACTAATCCTGATCCCTCTCTTTTTTTATCCCTTTAGCAACCATCAATACCGTTTCCAAATCGATAGGTGATAAGTCTTTAGAGATACTGAATAACTGTTGTAGTTGTTCATTATCATGAATTTGACGATAGATGTCAAACAATTCTGGTTTATCTGAAAGACTTTTTAAGTTTGTATCTTCAACGTTATCTACCGTAGTGTAAAAGGTATCCGGATCATCGGATGCCAATTTAATATTTCCATCAAATGTTTCCCATCCGGTAAGATACCCAGGAGTGGTTTTTAAAGCATCAGCCAACGGTTCCAAGATTGTAGTTGGTAAATTTTCAATATCACCATTTTCATACCTATATATTGTTGCTCTGTCTTTTCCAATCAAGTCCGCTAGCTGCTGAGCGGTTAAGTTTAGTGATTTTCTTCTTTCTTTAATTCGTTCTCCGATTTTATTCATGTTTTGCACCTCATGTTTCTATAATATACCAATATTCGCAAATATGCAACTGACGTTAACAAAATCAACGACACAATTCGCGTTTGGCGCGAATTACTGTTGACAATATTATTCTTTCAAGTTATTCTATGTGTGTCGCAGATAAGCGACTAAGGAAGGAGGTGTCTATGTGAATTCGAGATTACTTAGAGCAAGAATGTTAGAAAATAAGATTTCTATAGATCAATTGGCAAGCTTACTCTCAATTCATCCAGCAACGCTTTATCGAAAACTCTCGAATGATAATGGTACTTTTACAATTAAGGAAGCATATAAGGTTGTAGAATTACTAAATCTTAGTTCTAATGATGCACTATCTATTTTTTTTGATGGTGTTGTCGCAGATAAGCGACAACCGGATAGTAATGATATCTAAGAAAGGAGAAGTAAATGCCTAAACGAACAGATGAAGAAAAAATGTTATTTGATGATTATATAGCAGTAACGACAATTCAAAGATATTTTTCACTCAACAAAATAGATGCCCAGGATATCTTCATCAAGGCAAAGAGCTGGGATGAAGATAATGGATACTTGGATATCTTTCCAGAAAGGGTAAGGAAAGGGGCGGTACTACAAGTATTGGGGTTAAATTTAGAAACGATGTTGATGTGTTATCAGATTAAGAAAGGGAAATAATAGTTCAGATAATTTGATATACATTTGACGCGGATATTACTTAGTATCAAACGTATTGGTTAAAAAACATCGCTATGAAAAGCGATGTTAATTAAAAAATGATGCTTTGCCACGGAAATACTAGAGTTTATGAGACAGTTACTGACTGTCCATCTTCTGAAAAATCTAGTGAATATCCGGAATCTGTCAATGCATTCACTATTTCATCTTTAGATAGAGCATATTTACTAAAAATAATCTTACGTTTTGGAAATTCAATTAAAGGATTTTCGAATTGCATATCCAATTCAGTTTGTAACTCTTTCCAAGATGGTTTTGAATATCTAGAATCAGGTTTACGTTTTAAATTACCCATATTTACCCCCTTCCTATTCTAAGTAGACTATATCAAAAGAAGGAGAAGTATCAGTGAAAAAACAAAACAAAAAAAGGACACTCACCTTGGCCGGAAAAGTAATCCTTTACGGCTTTATTTTAACATTAACTTATTTAACTGTCCAATCTCTTGAATTGGCCAAAAAAGAACGAAAAGTTTTAGAGTCAAAAATACAATTAATCAATCAAGAAATGGTGAGACTAGATAAACAACAAATTGAGAATAAAACCAAAATTGAAACTATGAAACATATCTCAAATGTTGGAGCAGAGGTAACTTCCGTTAGAGTGTATATTACTGAATATGGAACTTGGGATGGGGAATCAACAAACAATACTGCGTCAGGATTAACGATAGAAGATTTTACCGTATCTGACGGAATTTATCAGTATCAAGGTAAAGATGTACTTGCAACTGCGAACACAACTCGATGGCGAGAACGATTGAAGGAAGGATTTAAGTCATACGATCTGTATGAAACTGTTAGTTATGAATTAAATGGGGTTTTAAGAACAGGAATTGTCTTAGACGTATGTGGTGCATGTCATGGGGTAGATGGTGAAGAACTGCAAAGGATTGATGTGTTTACAGAAAGCCCAGTCATAGGGAAGAAAGAAGGGAAGATATATGAATGATAAAAACAGCGTGATAATTAAGAAAGAAAAAGATGGAATTGATATCAAATGTAATGGAACACAATGTTTTCTATTAAATGCATTAGTAGGTTTATGTAAAGCAATCCATGAAGCAGGGATTCCAACTGAGTTACAAATTTTAACAATCCTGGGTTCTTGTGAATTTACAGAAAAACTAGAAAGAGAGGGAAGCTTGAATGAATTCCATTAAAATAAGTAAATTGGAAATTGAAAATGTTAAACGTGTACGTGCGGTACAAGTTGTACCATCTGAAAAAGGTCTGACAGTCCTTGGTGGTAAAAATAATCAAGGGAAGACATCTGTACTAGACTCTATTGCTTGGGCACTAGGTGGTAAAAAATATCAGCCATCAAATCCACGAAGAGAAGGTTCCGTAACACCACCATCACTTAGAGTTGAGTTAAGTAATGGCTTAATCGTAGAACGCAAAGGGAAAAATAGCGATTTAAAAGTAATTGATCCCTCAGGCAATAAAGCAGGTCAGGCTTTGCTAGATTCTTTTGTAGAAGAACTTGCACTAGACTTACCCAAATTTATGGAGGCTACAAGCAAAGAAAAGGCACGAACACTTTTAGAAATTATTGGGGTAGGCGATAAGTTATTTGAACTTGATACCTTAGAAAATAAACTCTATCAGGAACGTTTGGCAATTGGTAAAATTGCTGATACTAAAAAGAAACATGCTCAAGAAATGCCGCGTTATGAAGGCGTTCCTGAAGAACTGATTAGTGCATCAGATTTAATTAAACAGCAGCAGGATATTCTAGCTCGGAACGCAGAAAAAGAGCGTAAACGACGCAATTTAGCCCATCTAGAGAACGAAAATAAACGTCTGAAAGAAATACTTCAAGATTACCAAACTAAGCTAGAAGCCAACGAAAACGACCTTGTAGAAGCTCGTAAGTCTGCATTAGACCTTCATGATGAATCAACAGCTGAACTTGAAGCTAATATCGCTAATATTGATGAAACGAATGCAAAAATTCGAATCAATTTAGAGAAAGACCAAGCAGAACAAGAAGCGGAGTATTACAGTCAACAATATAAGGATTTAAATGAAGAAATCGATGCAATTCGTAAGGAACGTCTCGATTTATTGAAAGGAGCAGATTTACCGCTACCAGGACTAAGTGTTGTTGATGGGGAGTTAACATTCAATGATCAGCATTGGGACAACATGTCAGGATCTGAACAATTACGCGTTGCGACTGCAATTGTACGAAAACTTAAACCTGAATGTGGGTTTGTTCTAATCGATAAATTAGAACAAATGGATATCGATACCATGAAAGAATTTGGTGAATGGTTGGAGCAAGAAGATTTACAAGCGATTGCGACACGTGTCTCAAGCGGAGATGAGTGTCAAATTATTATTGAAGATGGATATGTCGTGGGACAGGAGACACTACCAAAAGAAAACGACATGAAAGTTGAAGAGAAAGGATGGGAATTTTAGTCATGAATATAACGAAAGGTAAAGTGATAAAGGCTCAAAAAGTTATTTTGTATGGACCTGAAGGAATTGGGAAATCTACCTTTGCTTCAATGTTTCCAAATCCATTATTTAGCGACACAGAAGGATCTACGATGCATCTTGATGTAGCGCGATTCGATAAACCAACTTCATGGCCAATGTTATTGTCGCAAATCGAATATGTTAAACAAAATAAACCTTGTCTAACATACGTTATTGACACTGCTGATTGGGCTGAAAAACTGGCCAAAGAGTATCTTATAGGCCAGTATCCAAAGATTAAGTCCATTGAGGATTTTGGATATGGGAAAGGGTATACGATGCTTGCAGAGGAGTGGGGTCGATTCCTTAATAAATTACAGGAAGTTGTTGACGTTGGAATCAATGTCTTAATCCTAGCGCATGCCATGATGCGTAAATTTGAACAACCTCAAGAATTAGGTTCTTATGATAGATGGGAGCTTAAACTTGAAAAGAAAACGTCGCCTCTAACTAAAGAATGGGCGGATGCAGTTTTATTTGCGACTTATGAAATTCATGTAGTCAATGTCGATAATCAAGGTGCTGCAAAGGGTAAAAATAAAGCACAAGGTGGTGCACGTGTAATGTTTACTTCTCATAATCCAGCATGGGATGCTAAAAATCGTTGGGGCCTTGCTGATAAACTTGCATTTGAATTTAAAGAAATTGCATTACATATTCCTGATCATCTTGTTGGTCCAATTATTGAAACCAAACAAGTTGTGAATGAAGATAATTCATATCAAAACGAAGTGCAAGAAGAAACATCAGAGGAAAATATTTCGACTGATACTGAAAATGATTTTGAGTGTTTAAGTATAGCGTTGCAAGATTTACTTAAAACCGATAAGGTAACTAAATCTGAGTTGATGCACTACATAATCGATATAAAAGGGCATTTTCCAAAAGGAACACCTTTAGAAAATCTACCACAAGAATATACTGATGGAGCACTTGTGGCTAATTGGCCAAAAGTTATTCAAGAGATTCGAAATATGAGAGAACCTGTTTTAGATATAAACAGTGACGATTTACCATTTTAAAATAGGAGGACAAAAATAATGACATTAAATAATAATCAAATTGAACGCGAACTAGGATGGGACG
Organism: Erysipelothrix sp. strain 2 (EsS2-6-Brazil); assembly: GCF_016617625.1. Classification (NCBI taxonomy): domain Bacteria; kingdom Bacillati; phylum Bacillota; class Erysipelotrichia; order Erysipelotrichales; family Erysipelotrichaceae; genus Erysipelothrix; species Erysipelothrix sp. strain 2 (EsS2-6-Brazil). Next base: position 212,615 of record NZ_SBAR01000001.1, on the reverse strand, counting down.
ATGAAATTCAAGATGATGGAGAAGATTTTATTATTTTAAAGCCTGGAAACTATGATTTTGTAGTTAAGAAATTTGAACGAGGTCGTTTTGACGGAAGTGAGAAAATGCCAGCTTGTAATATGGCTTTAGTAACATTGACTGTAGAAGACCCTAACACTGGTCGACAAGTTGATGTTCAAAATCGAATACTACTTCACAGCAGAACGGAATGGACTATCAGTGCCTTTTTTGCATCACTTGGCATGAAGAAAAAAGGTGAAAAAATTAAACCACAATGGAACATGATTGTTGGTAAAGTCGGCAAATGTAAAATTAAGAACCGTGAATATAATGGTAACTTATACAACGAAGTCGATAAGTTCTATCCAAAAGAAGAGGAAGTCGTAAAACAACAAGCATCCTGGGGATTTTAAACCATGGAATTAAGACCATATCAAGAATCAGCAAAGAATGCGATTCTTAAAGAATGGAACAATGGCACTAAGAGAACATTACTCGTGCTACCTACTGGATGTGGAAAAACAATAGTTTTCTCTAAAGTAATTGAAGAAAAAGTTAGAGAGGGCAAGCGTGGGCTTGTCCTCGCACATCGAGGAGAACTTCTTGAACAGGCGTCCGATAAACTTTATAAGGCATCAGGAATTAGGACTGCTCTTGAAAAAGCAGAGTCTACGAGTCTCAATAGTTGGGAACGTGTTGTTGTAGGTAGTGTTCAGACATTGATGCGTGAAAAACGTTTACATCAATTTAGCAAAGAACACTTTGATTTTATAGTTGTTGATGAAGCACATCATTGTATTTCTGATAGTTATCAGACAGTGCTAAGTTATTTCGAAGATGCAGATGTACTTGGAGTTACTGCAACTCCTGATCGTGGTGATATGAAAAATCTGGGTAAATACTTTGAAACGTTAGCCTATCAGTATTCTTTACCACAAGCGATTAAAGAAGGATACTTGAGTCCGATTAAGGCTCTCACAATTCCGCTACAATTAGATTTATCCAGTGTCTCACAACAAGCAGGAGACTTTAAAGCAAGTGATATTGGAACTGCATTAGACCCGTATTTATATCAAATTGCCGCTGAGATGGTTAAGCACTGTCAAAATAGAAAAACGGTAGTGTTTCTACCGTTAGTTGTTACGTCACAAAAGTTTAAAGATATTTTAAATGAAAAAGGATTTAGAGCAGCGGAAGTAAATGGAAGTAGTTCTGATAGAACTGAAATCTTGGAAGATTTTGAAAACAACAGATACAACGTGCTTTGCAATTCTATGCTACTTACTGAGGGGTGGGACAGTCCTGCCGTGGATTGTATCGTCGTACTTAGACCAACAAAAGTGAGAAGTTTATATTCTCAAATGGTTGGTCGTGGGACGAGACTTTATCCTGGGAAAGAGGAATTATTACTCTTAGATTTCCTATGGCATACCGAACGTCATGACTTAGTACACCCGGCTCACCTGATAGCAGAAAATGAAGAGGTTGCAAAAGCAATTACTAAGATATCGGAAGATAATGCGGGTATTGCACTAGATATAGAACTTCTTGAAGAAAAGGCAAAAGAAGATGTTGTATCACAAAGGGAAGAAGCTCTTGCAGAACAGCTAGCGCAAATGCGTAAGCGTAAGCGAGCACTTGTAGATCCTTTACAATTTGAATTAAGCATTCAAGCAGAAGATTTATCTAATTATGTACCAAGTTTTGGATGGGAAATGGGGCCACCTACAAGTAAGCAACTTCAACAATTAGAAAAAGCAGGGATATTACCTGATGAAATCGATAATGCAGGCAAGGCATCACTACTCATTGACAGAATTAATAAGCGTCGCGATGCAGGTCTTGCCACACCAAAACAGATAAGACTATTGGAACGATTTGATTTCCAACATGTAGGAAGTTGGTCCTTTGAAGCAGCAAATAAAATGATCAGTAGAATTGCTGCTCAAGGGTGGAGACAAGTTCCTCCGGGTATTGAACCGAGAACGTATAAGCCAGAATAAAAGGGAGGAGTAATGATATGAAAGTTTATGCAGTCTATAAAGGAGAGGATATTTTGGCAATCGGAACAGTTAAAGAAATTGCTAAGATATTAAGAATTAAACCTGAGTCAGTTCTTTTCTACAACTCTAAGACATATAAAAAACGAACGTCCGAAAACGCTCGTAGATTAGTAGAAATATAATTAACAAAATAGTTATTTTTTTTATGATAATTACAACAGTAAAGCTGTTATCTCTAATAATTGTTGATTTAAATTATAAACAGGTGATTGATGTATTGTTTCTATAAATAACTCCAAATTGTGTGTTTCCGATTGAGAGTTTAAGTAATTCAACGCACGTATCAAAGTGTTCGTAGTGGTCCTAACACTAGATACAAAATTCTGCAATTCAATTTCTAGTGTTTTATTTTTCTCCCTACTGAAAAATTTCTTACTAGTGCTTTTATTGATTATAGTAGAAAATCTATTGATTTGTGAAAGAATTCTATTATTGTTCTCTCTAATTCTAGAGCGCAATTGAAATAAGCTCACTTGATTACCAATGTCTTCTTCATTCAAATATATAAGTAAAAGTTCTTCATTTATAGACAAAAATTCCTCCACATATTTTTCTGTAGTATCAAGAAATTGATTTTTTTTCAGGTCGCGATTTCGTGATTTGTCATAAACCCAAGTAATTAACAAAGTTAATAAAGTAGTGAGAATAATGGGTAATAAATGGTTGAAGAGGAATTCTAGAAAACTAAATTTGTATTCGGGCCAATTTGATATTGAAATTGTATCATTTATATTAGCTGGTATTGTACCTGTGAGTATAATTGAAAATCTTTTGAAAAATGATAATATGAACATTTTTGTTCCCCCTTAATAAAGTAATAATATCAAAATATTACATTACATGTATTCATATATTGGTATATTTGCAAATAAAATAGAAAGTGAGAAAACATGAATGAAGTAAATCTATTAAGTATAATAAAAAATATTGATCCATCCAAATTATCATATACAGAATGGGTTCAAGTCGGAATGGCTTTGAAACATGAAGGTTATTCTGCTTATGATTGGGATTTGTGGTCATCTAAAGATACCGAAAGGTATAAACCAGGAGAGTGTTATCTGAAATGGGAAACATTCAATGAACAAGCAGGAACGATTGTAACAGGTGGGACAATTGTTCAACTCGCGAGAGTACAAGGATTTGAATTTCCGAAATATGATGCAGGATATGCACTCGATTGGGATGATGAAATTGAACAAGATGAACTCGTTGTCATCGATAAGTATTGGCTTGAAGATAGAGAAATTGATGAGCCGTCAGAGGATAATTGGCATCCTGTTCAAGAACTTATGAAATATTTGCAAGTTTTATTTGAGTCAACTGAAAATGTTGGCTATGTGACCTCCACCTATAAAAATGATGATGGTAAATACTTACCTCAAAAAGGAAACTTTGACCGAACTGCAGGTGAGTTAATCCAAGAATTGCATAAGTACAAAAATGATATTGGTGCAGTCATTGGTGATTACAAACCAGAAGCAGGTGCATGGATACGATTCAACCCTTTAGATGGTAAGGGTGTTAAAAATGAGAATGTAACAGATTATCGATATGCACTAGTAGAGTCAGACTCGATTCCAGTTGAGCGACAAAATGCCATCATTAGGGAATTAGAACTTCCTGTAGCGACACTTGTATATAGTGGTGGCAAGTCCATTCATGCAGTTGTCAAAGTTGAAGCTGCAACGATGGAAGAATATCGAAAACGTGTTAATTATCTCTATGATGTTTGTAAGAAGAATGGTCTTGAAGTCGATACTCAAAACAGAAATGCAGCACGCCTAAGTCGAATGCCTGGTGTCGTGAGAAATGGTAAGAAACAATTTCTTATGGCCACAAATATTGGAAAAGGCTCATGGGCGGAGTGGGAAGAATGGATTGAAGGTGTAAATGATGATTTACCTGATCCAGAACCTTTGATTGAAGTGTTCGATAACTTGCCACCATTATCACCTCCATTAATTGAAGGTGTATTACGACAAGGACATAAGATGCTTATGGCGGGTCCATCAAAGGCAGGGAAATCATTTGCATTGATTGGCTTAACAATTGCTATAGCGGAAGGTAGTAAATGGTTTGGCTGGCAGTGTACGCAAGGAAGAGTGCTATACGTCAATCTAGAGCTTGATAGAGCATCTGCTTTACATCGTTTCAAAGATGTCTATAAATCAATCGGAATTAAGCCTAAAAACCTCAAGAACATCGATATTTGGAATCTTAGAGGCAAAGTAGTGCCGATGGACAAACTCGCTCCTAAGCTCATTAGACGAGCTCAAAAACAAGGATATATCGCAGTGATTATTGACCCAATTTACAAGGTAATTACAGGAGATGAAAACTCTGCAGAGCAGATGGCTCATTTTACAAATCAATTCGATAAAGTAGCCAGTGAGTTAGGTGCTTCGGTTATTTATTGTCACCATCACAGTAAAGGCTCACAAGGCAGTAAAAAATCAATGGATAGAGCAAGTGGTTCGGGCGTGTTTGCACGGGACCCTGATGCACTCATTGATTTAGTAGAATTAGAATTAACACCTGAATTAGTTAATCAAGAACATAATCGAATTATTGCAAGCATCTATGCTGAGGAACTTAAAAAGCGAAGTCCAAAATATTATGAAGAAGTAGTTGGTGAAGATGATGTATTAAGTAAATTCCAAATGAAGGAATATATCGATTTAGCTCTAAAAAAAGACGAAATATTCGAGGTAGATTCTAGAGTTCAAGAAGTGGAAACATCACTCGTAAATCGTTCTGCATGGCGTGTAGAAGGGACGCTTAGAGAATACCCTAAATTCCCACCACTGAACCTCTGGTTCGAATATCCAATCCACAAAGTAGATGAGGTGGGAGTGTTAGCTGATGTAGATCCTGAGGGTGTTTTTGGGAGCCAATTATCTAGAAAAAAAGGGAACGATAAATTAGCACGAAAAGGTGAAGTTACTCGTAATCGAATTAAAGAAGCAATTGAACTTTTGATATCGTTTGGTCAAGAACCAACTGCAAAAGAAGTTTCGGAGTATTTTACTGATGAACATGGAGATAATGAAAAAGGTGGAAGTGTTAAATCAATAAAATCTTTCGTAGAAAAATCTGATGAATATGAGCTTGTATCTGTAGAAGGGTCACGAGCAAAGAGAATTAGAAAGGTTAATAATTAAGTGGAAATCTCTAAAATTTCCAATTGCCACTTAACTGGAAATCTTATATTTTTAAAATTTCCAGTTGTTTCTCCAGTTCATCAATTAAGTGGAAATTTAAATGGAAATCTCTTGGTTTCACAAGAGAATAGCACTTCGACAAATAACTGGAAATTTAAGTGGAAATTTAATTTTGAGATATTTAGTGGAATTTTAAGTGGAAATCTCTTGGTTTTTAAAGAGAATTCCAGATAGTAAAACAAGTGGAAATTTTTAGTGGAAATCTCTTGTTATATATATGTGTTCATATATTTCCACTTGCGTCTGCGTGTTGTAGTAGGGGGCTAGTGAGTCAGCCCCTCCTACGAACAACAGGACACAAAGACTCCGCGAAGAAAAAAGCAATTTAAAAAAAGAGAGGAGAAAAATATGACAGTTAAATTTAATAGAAGAAATTCGGTAATCGAATTAAGATTTGAGGATGTGATTGTCTGTGAGAGTAAGAAATAAATTAACAGGAATTATTGGGAACAGCAACATGTTCCACGAACATGACTTGAATCGAATTATTGTTGCTACTGAATTTTGGGTTGATGATGACGATGTATCGAATTACGACGTGTATCTTGAAGGTAAGGGATGGATTGATCTCGTCGAAGCATTTCGATTGAAACTTGTGATTCCAGATAATTACACGAATTACTTTAGAGCATCAAAGTCGGATATCGAAAGAGAGCGTGGTTATTATGAGTGATTTGCAAATGCATATGGCAAAGGTAAATGAACTGATGGAGTTTCAAAACTCTAAAAACTTCCAACATCTCTCGGAGTGTTCTAAGTATAAGTTCAAACGTAGATTAAATTTTCACTTGCATCAGATTGTAGATTATTATACAAATTTTGCTTTTGAACTATTTCATGCGATTAAACGTGCGGTAGAGGAAGTGATGATATGTTTGGAACCATTTATTTCTGCGATTATTAAACTTGTAGTTGGTGAAGCTGATGATTGAGTTTTTCATTCCGATGATTACGCCTACGACAACACATCAGCAAAAGAAAATACGTGTGGTAAGTGGCAAACCAGTGTTCTATGAACCGCCCAAATTGAAAGCAGCTCGCTCGAAGTTGATGGGATATCTATACGAATTTGCTCCTGAGGCTTCAATAAATGGCCCAATTCGCTTGAAAGTTGTCTGGTTATATAAAGAAACCCCGGGACATAAAAGAGGCTCCTATAAGCCTACAAAGCCGGATTTAGATAATATGCAAAAATTACTTCTCGATTGTATGACAGATTTAGGTTTCTGGAATGATGATGCTCAGATTACGTCTATGCTTGTCGAGAAAATGTATGACAAAGTTCCAGGAATTTATATCAAAATTGAAGAGTTGGAGGTGGAGGTATGATTGACAACTTATGGTTGTTTTGAAGGCATCAGTTTTAATGTTAGGTATTGCAATTGTTTGGGCAATTATATTTTCAGTAATTCGAGAAGTGGTAATTCAAAATCATGATGATCCTGATAGCAAGTAACGAAAGTAAGACCTTAAAAGGAGTTGATAGATAATGCGACAAAATAATAACTATCTGCGTGATTGCTGTGACTGATAAACGCGCCAAGATAAATCACGCTAAGTCTGAACTTCGAAACTACATGTATCTTCTTAACGTGTGTCACAAATACGAGAGTAGAATTATTGAGTTAGAAACGCAACTAGAAGCCGTGAAATCATCGTCTGCTCCTTTGATACTCGGCAATAGCGGTTTAAATCCTGAAGAGCGTAAGAATGAGCTTAGAGATAAACTGCAAATTTATCAAAAGGAGTTAGCGCTTGTTCGTTATCGAACTGATAAGATTAAAAACTTCCTAGATAGCCTCGAATATTCTGATCGCGTTATTGTGACTGATATCTACATCAAAAACATTAACATTGAGAAAGTTGCTACACGCTTTTATTGTTCAGAAAGAACATTAAGGCGAAAAGTAGATGAGTTAATGGTGAAATTTTGAGTAAACCTACACTAAGTGGTGTAGGTTTTGGTATGGTTTAATCAGTGATGAGGAGGGCAATTAATGATAACTATACCAAATTTATCTACATATAATTCTATAGAAAGTGCAAGAACATTAAAAGCAAATTTAATACTTAACCAAGAACCTAAAGTGAAGTTTAATTTGACTGCAATTCGCAATTGTGATCCTTTTGCAATGATCATTGTAGGACTAGCAATACGAGATATACTGCATGATAGAGAAGTCATTGCGGAAAATCTTAATGATATTAATGACTATGCAGGTAGCATGTGTTTTTATGACTTCATTGGTGTGAAAAATTTAGGATTAAAAGTGAATAGTAGGAGTGGATCTACCAAACACATTCCCATTACGATTGTACGGAAAAGTATACTTATGGAAAAGTGTAGAAATCAAAATAAAGAGTTTATTGACGCATTGAGGGAGTACTCATTTCGAGTAGCGAAGGTATTAAGTAGAAATTATCCGGAATCGGAGATTGCGTTTGAGTACTTAATTCGCGAAATGATTAGAAATATATTTGAGCATAGTGAATCAGAATGTGCATATATCTGTGGTCAATACTGGCCTAGTTATGATTTGATTGAAATAGCGATTGCAGATGACGGTATTGGTATAAAAAACTCCCTCAAATCGAATATGAATTATATAAATTTGATTGAAAATGATAATGACGCAATTAAATTAGCGATGAGACCTGGAGTTTCTAAAAGTTATAGTCAGTCGGAAAATCCTATATTTAATCCAGATAAAAATTCTGGATTTGGCTTATATGTTGTTAGTGAATTATGTATCGCGTTGGATGGGTCGTTTATTATAACTAGCGGCAGTAATTCAAAGCATATAGGACGTAGCTCTGAAAATAGCGGATTATTAATTAAAGAAAGTATTTCAAACCATAATGGAACAGCAATAATGATAAGAATTAAACCAACAATGTTAGTTGATTTCGACAACATTTTTGATTCGATAATCGAAAAGGGAGAGGAACTTGCAAAGCAAGATAAGTTGGCTTTTAGTAAGTCATCTAGCTTATCTAGAAAATTGAGCCGTGATCTATATTAATGACCGTCGCGACCCTGTTTTCGGTGCTATTATGGTAGTGTGGCAGTTGTGACTAATACACTTATTCATTCATTGACTTTTCCTTTCTGAGTCAAACCCCCTTAAGACCCTACTAGTATCTCTGGTGGGGTTTTGTTATGATTAAGACAAATATGAAGGGGTGGGAAAAATGAACAACAGCAACATAGATAAATATATTAATGGTTTGAAAAAATTTATTGAGTCGAATGATCAAACATTACTAGTCACAGGGAATGAAAGATACAATAAACATAAAATTATAATCAAATACATAAATTCTGAATTTACTAATAAAAATATTCTATTTAGAACGAATGGATTTGATAAAGTTTTAAATGGTAATTGGTTAGGCTTTACTGGTATTAAGAAGAAACCAAAAGGCAATACTTTTTTTAAGATAGGGAATAATAATTATATGGTTGATTCGTTTTTGAGCAAAGGATCTAAGTCTGATTCTTTCGTAAATTTTGATTTTGTGATTGTTTACCCGATTGATGGAATGTTGAGAGAATCAAAATTTGATAGAATTGAAGAGTTATATAAGGATTATGATGTGGGAAAAGTTTTCTTAGTTACATGCTCAGACAGCTGGCTAAATAAATGTAGTAATATAGAACATATTGTAGATCAGCATTTGTCATATAATGATGAAAGCGTAGTCGATGATTGTCAAGATAAAAAGATATCTCAAGAAAAATAATGGTAACATCATCGTTTAGTTGTTTTAGAATCGAGAGATTTCGATAGTTTATACTATAGATATTTGAGATTTTTAGTCGCAAGTTTATAGAGATAATTCATAGCGATAGAATTAATTGATGAGATATTAGAAAACTATGACAAGCTAATGGAAGAGGACAAATTGTCTTCTTTTTTATCTATTTTTTAAACTTAATGGGAGGTGATATCTATGTCAAATAAGAGAGGTAAATACGTAAAATGGCTTGAACCTAAAAATCTACTGCTTCTTGAAAGCTGGGCTCGTAAGATTTCAAACGAACAAATCGCAGCGAACATAGGTATCGCTCCGAAAACGTTGTATGCCTGGATGAACAAGTATCCTGAGATACGTGAAGCAATAGAACGTGGCAAGGAAGTCTTGGTATCTGAAATCGAGAATGCTCTTGTTAAACGAGCACTTGGCTTTACTGAAGAAGTGAAGCGAGCCAAGGTAACAAAAAATGGCGATGTGGTTCGGTATACGGAAGAGGTATATTATCCACCAGACCCAACGTCACTCATTTTCGCATTAAAGAATTTTGATCCTGAACATTGGCGTGATAAACACTCATATGAGCATAGTGGTGAGATTAACAATCCGTTTGCGAATTTGACGACTGAGGAGTTGAGAAAGATTGCAAACAAAGATTGCTGATGGTGCAAGACAAGAGCTTGCAAGAAGACACTATGCAGATTATGTATCATATACGCATCGCGGGAATTATCAGCATGCCAAGCATACACGTCTTATCTGTGAACGGTTAGAGAAACTTATTTATCAAACGAATCAAAGAATTGTTATCGCAATGCCACCTCGGCATAGTAAGTCGATGACAATCACAGAGACGTTTCCAAGTTTTTATTTATGTAAGCATCCAGAGAAACGTGTCATCTTAGCTGCATACGCTTCTACCCTTGCAGATGGTTTCAGTAGACGTAATAGACAAAAAATCGAGGAGTTCGGAAGGACTCTTTTTAATTTGGGATTAAGTAAGGAAAAAGCGACCGAAAATGAATGGGAAATGGACAATAAGATAGGTGGTTTGATTAGTGCAGGGATGCTTGGTGGTGTAACTGGTAAAGGAGCTGACCTGCTAATTATTGATGACCCGATTAAAAACATGGCAGAAGCTTTATCTGAAACATATCGTAATAAAGTATGGAATGAGTGGGAGGCAACATTTTCAACGCGTCTTCATCCTGGAGCAAATGTAATCCTGATCATGACGATGTGGCATCAAGATGACCTAGCCAATCGTTTTATTAGAAAAGATTGGGAGACAATTATCATTCCTTGTGAGGCTGAAGTGAATGATATTTTAGGACGTGAAGTTGGTGAGCCATTATGGCCAGAACGAGGTTACGATAAAGCTTGGATTGAAGCAAAGAAATTAGAAGTCGGTTCTCGTGTTTGGAGTGCTTTGTATCAACAAAAACCGGTACCAAGTGATGGTGAAATATTTAAAGAAAGTTGGTTCCGCTTTTATCGGAGAAATGAAGAGATTGAAGTGTCCAATAAGATACAGTCATGGGATTTGGCATTTGAAGGCAAGAAAACCTCGGACTATGTTGTTGGCCAAGTTTGGGGTGAGAAAGGTGTTAACGCGTATTTGGAGTACCAATGGCGTGATAGAGCATCATTTACGGAGACAGTTAAAGCAATCCGTACGGTAACAAATCGTTTTCCTGAAGCAAAGACGAAACTTGTAGAGAAGAAAGCAAATGGGGCTGCTGTCATTGACTCATTAAAAGACGACATAACTGGTATTGTTGATATCAATCCAAAGGAATCAAAGATAGCCAGAGCGAATGCAATCACGCCTTTTATGGAAGCAGGGAATGTTTGGTTCCCGCATCCTGATGAACAACCATGGGTCAATGACCTAATTGCAGAACTGCTAGCGTTCCCGAATGGCGCAAATGATGACCAAGTCGATGCACTTACACAGGCGTTACATAGAATTTATTTAAGTAAGAAGAAAGTAAAAACAAGGAGAGGATTATTCTAATGGAATTAACACGTGAACGAATTGAATACATTAAGAAACGAAAAAAAGAAGAAGCGTCACAGTTAAATCTTAAACTTGATTACTATAAGGGAAGACATCGTATTTTAGATAGGCTTAAAGATCCTGACTTATCCAATTACCGAATTGTTGTCAATCATTGTAAGCGAATTGTCGATATTAATGCAGGTGCACTATTCAATCAACCCGTACAGTATCAAGCAGATGAAGATGTTGACATTTCACCTATTTTAGAGGAATACAATAAACAAACTATCGAACGTCTTGATTTGGCCAATGGTAAGAAAGTTGGGATCTATGGGAAGTCTTATGAGTATATTTATGCAAAAGAAGTTGATGGAGAAATAAGTATTATTTCAACGCTATTAGACCCAAATTATTCATTTATTAAGTATGATAACAGCATAGAGAGAAATAAACTTTATGGTGTGTTTTGGAGTGAAGATGATGAGGCAAAGACTGAAGAATGGACAATTGTTGATGATTCAGAAATTAACATTTATCTCGTGGATAAGAAAGGCAGAATTACCCTTGATATAGAGCGTTCGACACCGCATTTATTTGGTCGTATTCCGATGATTGAGTATTTTAATAACGACGAAAAACAAGGTGACTTTGAGCAAGCGATTAGTCTTAATGATGCACTCAATGTATTGCAGTCTGATCGTATCAATGACAAGGAACAACTTGTTGCTGCTATTTTGGCCATTTATGGGGCAAACGTTGATGACGAAGATATGGATTCAATTAAAACAAATCGCGTTATCATGTTTCCAGAAGGCTCAAAGGCAGAATACCTTATTAAAGCCATGGATGAGGATTCAATTGAGGTTTTAAAGAAATCAATAGTAGATGACATTTATACCGTTACGATGACTCCGAACTTGTCTGATGAAAAGTTTGCTGGTAATGCATCAGGTGTTGCACTCGAATTAAAGCTTATTCCATTTATCCAAAATATCGATAACAAAAAGACATTTATGTCGATAGGGCTAGATGAACGATTTGAGATTTATGCAAATGTTTTGAAGGCTTTAAAACGCATGGATGCTGATGTAGATGCATCAAACATGGATGTAATCTTTAAACATAACCTACCTCAAAACAAGCTTGAAATTGCTCAAATTATTGGTTTATTGTGGGGCAAAGTTGATAGAGCAACGCTTATTAGTTGGCTTCCTGATATCAAGGATGCTCAAGAAATACTTGATGCTATGGATGCAGATGAAGCAGAGGCTCGTAAAAAGTATGCAATTCCTAACTTTGGCGATTTAGGTGTAGGTCAAGATGAAGACGAAGAAGCGCTATAATTATTGGCTTAAAAGACAGGATGAACGGCTTGCTTATTCGGAGCGGATTTCAAACGAAACAATTGCTCAGATTATGGATGTCTACAATGATTCTTTACAACGTGTAGAGAAGAGAATTGATAATATTATCAAAAACTATTCGCAATCGATTCAAATGCCTGCTGACCAGTTAAAGGCGTTGCTATCCGAGCATGATAAACAAAAACTGTTTGAGGACTTGCAACGTGATTTAATTGAAAATGGTGCAAATACAAATGCCAATATGACTTGGCTTCGTGGTAATTATCTTAAACGCTTAACAGACCAGGAAAGTATAAAGTTACAATTGGAAAATGAGCGAAGAATTATTGCGTCACATGAAAAATCACTCAGTACGCTAGGCTATAAAAATACAATTGAACGTACCTACTTATCAATGACACGTGATTTAACCGGACAGACAAAGCATTTAAGTGAAAGTGCTAAAAACTCACTGTTAAATCAACGTTGGGTATCAAGTAAGAACTATTCAAAGCGAATTTGGAATAATACAGGGAAATTAAGCAATGATGTTAATAAACTTATTAATTCGTCCTTGATTTCAGGGGTATCGAGAAATGACATTATCAATGATCTTAAAGAACGATACGATGTTGCGCGGTATCGTGCTGAAGTTCTAGTAAGAACGGAAATGAATTACTTTGAGAACCAATCCGAGCTAAAATCGTATCAGGATGCAGGCATTGAACATTATATCTACATCGCAACACGTGACAGTCGTACGAGTGCGATATGCTCTGGTTTGGACAATCAACGATTTGCAGTTAAAGATGCTCAGGCAGGACTTAATTATCCGCCCATGCATCCTAATTGCAGAAGTACAACTGTGCCAGACTTAGATTTTGTAGATGACTATCGCGTCTATAAAAATCCGATTACTGGATTGCGAGAAAAGACGACAAAATCCTATGAGGACTGGCTAAGCGATATTGAAGAAAAAGCAGAGTCGAAGTATAATATAGATAGAGATAAAATCACATCAAAGTATGATAGAAACACCTTTGCAGAGACTCATCAGATGAGGGATATTGATTTAGTTCAATCTCTTGAACTGGATGAAATAGCACTTATTCAGTCTTACTCAAGGGATCTCTATCAAGATTTGAATAGATATCTAAGAGGTGAGTTTGAGTTTGCACCAGATATATTCAAAATTAACACGAGAAAACTTAACAATGCACTCAATCGTCATGAGTTAAAAGAAGATGCGTTATTAAGACGCGGAGTAAGTGGTGTGACTATCGAACAGATGGGAATAAAAGGTCTTGGAGAAGTTCAATTAAAAGGGTTCACTTCAACGACCATAAATCCCAATATTTCAATGCTATTTATGCATAAACAACCCAAGAAAGTTTATATGGAGTTTTTAGCACCCAAAGGAACAAAAGGGTTATACATCTCAAATTTAGCCGAATATGGTAGTGAACAAGAATTTTTATTACCACATAATACACGAATTAATGTTGAATCAATAAAGGAAAAGGAGGGTTACACACATGTCAAAGCACGGATCATTGTCTGATAAGGACAAGAAGATAAAAGTTTTTACAGAAGCTAAAAAGAATCGCGAGCTTTCTGAAAAGTTTTTAAGTGAAACAGGTCGCAACACTAATGCGTTTATGATAGCGCGTTGGAATAGTGAAAGTGACCCAACATCTACAGAGTTCGATGACTTGAAAAAAGAATTTGAACAATGGAAGAATAACTATAATATCAACTAAGACGGTAACCCCGTCTTTTTTAATGAAAGGATGTGTAGGGAAGCAGTAGAAAAATAATTTAGACGCTCATGGTGCGTCTTTTTATTTGTCCTGAGTATGACGCTATAAAGTGCTTAATTTGAAGAAAGAACTTTAAGGTAGAAAACTTAAAGGGCAGGAGGTAAAAATGAAAAATTTAATGAAATTCCCACTAAACATTCAATTGTTTGGTGATGAGGCACCTAATGATACACAAGAAGGTAATGAGAACTTAAGTGGAGCAGAAAAGCCGAAAGTATTCACGCAAGCAGATATCGACCGTGCTGTTACTGCAGCAGTTAAAACACGTGATGAAAAACATAGCAAGGCATTAAAAGATGCGGTTGAAGCAGCAATTGCCGAGCAGAAACGTCTGGCTGCGCTAACAGAAGAAGAACGCAAAGAAGAAGCCCGTAAGCTTGCGGATCAAGCTGTAGCACAAAAACAAAAAGATTTAGATGAAAAGATTTTGCGTTTTGATGTTGGTGAGGTACTTGTAAAGCGTGGACTTAATCCAAATTTACTTAGTTTTGTTTTAGGGGAAGATTTAGACGATTCAGTCGCTAAAATTGATGCTTTAACAGAAATCATCAATAAGCAGGTAGAGGAACAAATAAAACTAGTTGTAACGAAACCTGGAGTTCCTACACGACCTAAAACTAAGACACTAACTAAGAAAGAAATCATGGATATTAAAGATAGTGAAGAACGATTACGACAAATTGCACTTCACCCAGAATTATTTAATTATGGAGGATAGAAAAATGAAACAAAAGATGAAGTTTCCATTGGACATTCAATTGTTCGCAGAAGATAACTTAGTTAAAACCCCTAATATGGGTGTTGCACAGGATATTGACTTTGTGGAGCGCTTTAGTGCTTCTTTAATCAAACTTTCAGAAGCCTTAGGTGTTACACGTCCACTTCCTTTGAAGCAAGGAAATAAGATTCAAACATATAAATTTATTTTGACAAAGCCAACAGGTGATGCTGCAAAAGGTATTGTTGGAGAAGGTGAAGATATTCCACTAACTCACGTTAAACGTGAAAAAGACCAAGAGTATACTGTTCATTTCCGTAAATACCGTAAAGCAGTAACGATGGAAGAAGTACAACGTGTGGGTTATGATGCTGCCGTTAATAAATCAGATAATCAAGTTCTTGGTTTAATGCAAAAGAACATCCGTACTGATTTCTTCGATTTCTTAGCAACTGCACCAACAAAACTAAAAGCAGATTCTCTACAAGGTGCATTTGGGAAGTCATGGGGTAAAATTAATGCATTATTTGAGGATTATGGTGAGTTCCAAATTGTTCAATTTATTAATCCTGAAGATGCAGGAGAATACCTTGGTGAAGCTGCAATTGCTAATGGTGAATCCGTTGGCTTTGGATTAACACTTTTAAAAGATTTCACGGGAGCTGGAATTGTAATGACAAATGCGTCTGTACCTCGTGGAAAGGTTTATGCAACTGCGGTTGATAATATCAATCTAATGTATATTGATGTGAATGGTGAGGCTAAAAAAGTCTTTGAAGGTAAACCAGTGGTTACGGATGAGTTAGGGTTAATTGGTCTTGTAAAAGAGGCAAATACAGTTAATGCTACTACAAGTTCAACGCTATTCAACGGAATCAAACTGTTCGCTGAAATTACCAATGGTGTTATTGAAGTAACTATTGAGAAACCTGAGAAAAAAGCAGTTGAAGGGGATGCTCTTGCAGCAAAGAAAACACTTGAAGAAATGACGGTCCCTGAACTTAAACAACTAGCAGAACTTTTAGGAGTTGACTACGGGCAAAAAACTAAGAAAGAAGAACTTGTAGCACTCTTAAAAACTGTAAAAGCAAATCCATCAGGATCTGTTTAATTTAAGAGGTTAGATAATGATGGAAATGGTCCAAGAAATCAAGAAATACCTTCAAGTCTTGGAACCAAATATCACGATTACTGACGTTCAAATTGACATGATTTTAAATCGAATAAAGGTATATCTCAATAGATCAGATATACCTTTTATTTTGTCATCGACGATTGCTGAAATGATTATTGAGCAAGCAAAAATGAATCGTAAAAACGACGACGATACAATTTCTTCAATTTCAGATAATGGGCAATCCATATCATTCAGTAATAAAGTCTTTCAGTCGATGATGTCACAAAAAGACGTAGATTTATTTGCATCACATACTGCTATCTTAAATCGCTTTCGAAAGGTAGGTGTCATAGGTGTACATCCCTTCAAAAATGAATAGTTTGATGCGCAAGTATTTCTACGATAAGTCAGTTGAGTTTTATAAATACGAAAAAATTGGTTCAAGTGAAGGTGGTAGATCTAAAAAAGGCGAAAAGGTAGCTTTAGGAAGTATTCAATGTAATATACAGCCAACATCTCATAAACTGATAAAAGAGACGTATGGTATTGATATCGATGCGAAATATGTCGTTACATGTGGAGTCAGTGAACATGTTGAAAAAGGATGGCGACTTTATTTCAAAGGAGAGGAAATGGAAGTTGTAGAGGTATTGCACTATGATTCCTATTTGATGATTTTATGTCAGTGATTAAAAACCTTGATAAATTAACCAAAAAGCTATCAGGTACGCATCAACTTGTTCTCCAAGAAAGTAAAAAAGAAATTACTCGAAAGACTTTGGCTATCCAAAAAGATGCAAAGCTCAATGCTCCATCAGCAGCAGGTGATTTAATAAATTCAATTAAAAAAGAAGTACGAATCGAGGGTGACGAAATCGTCGGTCGGGTTTATACCAAAAATGACCATGCACTTTTTGTAGAGTTTGGTACGGGTCCAAAAGGTAAAGGATCAGCAAGTATTGTGCCTAAAGGCGTTGTACTTCAATATCGAGAAACGCCATGGTTTGTTAATATAAAGGATTTTCCTGACTACAAGCGGTACAACTTGATAACTTACACGGTTGGCGAAGAAACGTTTGTCTTAATTCGAGGTCAGAAAGCGCAACAGTTTATGTCGCCGGCAGCCAAACGATACAGTGGTACAGTAGGAAAATCAGTAGGCGCGGCAATATCTAAGCAAATTAGAAAGGAACTAATAAAATGAGAGAAGAATTCTATGAATGTCTATGTACAGTTTGTCAAAATGTATTTCAAGACTATCCAGATGAAAACACTTCATTTCCTTGCTTAATTTTTGATTTGGATTATACTGCTGCTTATTCCCTCAATAACATTGCGTATTTTAAGCAATATGCTCGTGTAGAAATCTTCACAGAAACTTCTGAAGAACGAAGTGCACTCGAGCTCCAGTTAATTGAAAAATTATTTGAATATGATTGGATTAATGTTAGCAATCGAAGTATTCCTGATGTTGAATATTACAGACAAAATCTTACTTTTGAAAGGAAAGTGTAATCGTGTGGAGAAGAACTGGAATGATTAACGAAATAGAAGAAAGTAGAGAGGTGGTAAATATGGAAAAAGAAACCAAACGTACAATTGGTACAAAATTACTCTTAAAGAAATCAGGTAGTGAACAAGCAGACTTGGCTATCGGTGATTTAACGAATATTGGAGAAATTGGATTAGAGTCTGAAGAGATTGATGTAACAACACATGATAGTGAAGGTGACTTCAAGGAATATATTGCAGGATCTAAAGATGGAGGCGAAGTTTCTGTTGAAGGATATCTATTCAATCAAGAAACCTTTGAAAAATTATTGGCTCTTGCGAACTCTCGAGAAGTTCGTGATTGGGAAGTTAAATACCCAAGTGGTGCGGTTTGGTCTTTTAAAGCATTCGTAAAATCTTTAAAAGATGGCGCAAAAGGTCTCGATGATGTATCAAGTTTTACTGCAAACTTACGTGTGTCTGGTGCACCAACATTCAAAAAATCTGTTTAATGGAAAGAGGTAAGTATGACTAAAATTTTATTCAAATTCAATGCTTCAACAGTTGATTCAATTGAAAAACGTACTGGAGAATCAATCGGTAATGCATTGACTAATACAACGATTAGTAATATTGCAACATTCGTAGAACTTGCATCAGTTTCAGAGGAAGGGAAGGTTGGGATGTCTCGTTCATTGGCACTCAAGAGCATTGACGCTTATCTTGAAGAAGAAAATGATATGGACGATTTAGTTCTCGATATTACAGAACAGCTGGTTGCTGACGGTTTTTTATCGCGGGGTCTCTCAGTAGAGAAGATGAGAGCTTTGAAGGAATCGAAAGTTCAAGAGTTTGCGAAAGCAGTAGACAGAGAATTGAACAAATAATCTCTTATCGTTTCGGCGACCATTGGCGTGAGAATGAATCAAGTGCGATTGAGATAGGCTTAGACTTAAATTACTATTGGAGTTTGAACCCAAAACAGTTTCAAAAGCATGTTGATATTTTCAATAAGAAAGAATCAGAACGAATGATGTATGACGATAGACTTAATCATTTATTAGGTCAATACATTGTTCTTGCAATTCATGATCCAGGAAGTTATCCAAAGGATTCATTTTTATCTCAAGCAAACACGAATTCAGATAGAATGAGTGACTTTGAGATGGAAAAAATGGCGCGCCGAAACACAATTATGTTAGGAGGTGACATTGTACAATGACCATTGAAGAATTACAGATTTTAATTACTGCAAATACAAATGAATTACGTAAAGAGATTTCTCGTACGAATAACACTTTACAAGGTTTAGAACGCAAATCCGCGAAAACGTCGCGAGGTGTCGTGAGTGGTTTTCGATTCATGAAAACTGCTATCTTAGCACTTGGAATTGGTAAACTTATTCAAAGTATCACTAATGGACTCGATGGTGCCATAGCGCGTGTTGATACAATGAATAACTTCCCACGAACGATGAGTAATCTTGGTATCAGTGCAAGTGATTCAAAAATGGCAATTGACCGATTAAGTAACAAGCTTAAAGGTTTGCCAACAACACTTAATGATGCAGCACTTTCTGTTCAACGATTTACAAGTGCGAACGGAAACATTAAAGCATCAACTGAAATGTTTTTAGCAATGAATAATGCTATTCTAGCGGGTGGAGCGCCTATTGAGCTACAAAAAACCGCCTTAGAACAATTATCGCAAGCCTATACAAAAGGGAAACCTGATATGCAAGAATGGCGTGCAGCGATGACTGCGATGCCTGCTCAATTAAAACAAGTTGCGATGGCCATGGGTTATGCCAGTGCTGATCAACTTGGAGAAAGTCTTCGTAACGGTAGTGTTTCGATGAATGAGTTTATGCTTGCAATGATTCAATTAAACAAGCAAGGAATTAATGGTTTTCAAAGCTTTGAGGCACAAGCTCGAAATTCTACTGGAGGAATTGCAACCTCTATTGCAAATTTGAAAACTGCAATTACTCGTGGAATTGCAGATGTTATCAATACAATTGGCCAGGCAAATATTGCTGGCTTTTTTAATGCAATTACAAATGCAATCAATGCAACGATTCCGTATATCTTAGCATTTATTAAAGTAGTACAAATGGCGGTTGTGTGGGTTGCTAAACTGTTTGGAAAGACAATTAAACAATCAAAGACACTTGGAAGCAATGTACAAAGTGCAACAAGCTCTATGGGTGGTTTAAGTAACCAAGCAGGAAATGCTACAGGAGGTATCAATAAAGCTACTAAAGCTGCCAAGAAACTTAATAAAGAAATGAGTTCACTTGCGGATTTTGATGGTGATCTTCACGTAATGAAACAAGACGTTGGAGATTCGGGTGATTCAGGCGGTTATGGTGGTGGCGCAAGTGTGCCAAATATTGGTGGAGGAGCGGTTGACTTATCAGGACTTGAATTCGATTGGAATGAGCAAGCGGATAGTATTGATAAAGTAAATGAGAAAGTGGAACAACTTCTTGGGTTTGTGAAAGGGATAGGAGCTTTTGTAGAGAAGCATAAAGTTCCAATTGTTTCTACGCTTGCCGCAGTAAGTGCAGGATTAGGTACACTAGGATTAATTGCACTATATGGTAAATTTCAAAAAGTTGCCGAAGTAGCTTCTAAAGTCGTTGGACTATTTAAACTTTGGACAGGAGAAATGGGCTTGGTCAAAGGGACATTAGACTTGCTGGTAACAGCAATAGGACCGGCAACACTTATTATTGCAGGAATTGTTGCGGTTGTTGCTGCAGTCGCCGGGGCTTTAACTCAACTTTGGATGACGAATGAAGAGTTTAGAAACAAAGTTACAGCGGCGTGGGAAGGGCTTAAAGAAACATTATCCTTATTCTACGACACAGTAATTGGACCTGTTTTTACCTCGTTTAAAGAGGCTCTAATGATGATTTGGACGGATGGTGTTCAACCATTATGGGATGGCTGGGTTGAGTTTGTTCGTTCCATCTCAAGTGCACTCTTAGATTTTTGGAATGATGTCCTGAAAGATTACGTAGATTGGTTTATTAAAACCTTTGGACCAGTTCTTTCTAACGTTTTAGACATCGTTATGAAAGCATTCTCGTTTGCAATGTCTACAATTGGTCGTCTTGTTGGAACAGTCTTTAAAAACATTGGAGCACGTGTAGAAGGGCTTGTTGGAGTATTTATAGGATTAATTACCTTTATTCGAGGTGTATTTACTGGTGATTGGAAAATGGCGTGGAATGGCGTTGTTAAAATCTTTGATTCTATAACAACAGCTATCGGTAAGATTTGGGGTAATACTTGGGATTTTATCCTCAAGGTCTTTAACACGGGTGGTAAGGTTTTTGACGGAATTAAAGCAGGTATCGTGAATGCGTTCTCTGCGATCGTTAATGCGCTGATTGGTGGAATTAACAAAATAATTGCATTACCATTCAACTCGATAAATGGCATCCTCAATGGTATCAAGAATATATCGATATTGGGTGCTAAACCATTTAGTGGTTTTTGGGATTACAATCCATTGCCAGTACCACAAATTCCAAAACTTCCAGCATATGAAAAAGGTACAAACTATGTACCGGAGACTGGGTATGCGTTACTCCATAAAGGTGAGTCTGTTGTACCTGCAAAACAAGGAGCTCCCTATCGTGAGAATGTGCAAGAACGCCTTGAAATCATTCAAATCCTTATGGAAATGAATATTCATTTGCGTCGTATCTATGAAAAAAATACAGATATCTATATGGATTCAGTCAAACTGAATCAACAGCTTAAAAAAGCAGAGCTAAAGCAATTAAAAGCATTAGGAGTCGGATAGGAGGTGTATCATGGCTAGTAAAAATGATTTGAGGATTGTTGTAGAAGGATACACTTTTCCTTCTCCATTGAGAGATACGTTCTCTGTTAAAAAAATTAAATACAATGCGTTTGCTGAGCGAACTGCAAAGACGATGCGCATTGATCAATTAGGCGATGTATGGGGCGTAGAGTTTACGCTCCCATCACTTCCAGAAACTGAATATAAGAAGATTGCAGATGCACTTTCACCCTTTGTTGTAGAAATGGAATTTTATAATGTGTTCGAGGGAAAGCGTATGAAGACTACGTTTTATCATTCAGACTTAGAAGTTGTGAGAATCAGTCAAGATTTACACAGACCACTAAACATTAAGTTCACGGGAACTGAGGTGATTTGATGTGGCAAACATCGGAGGCCTATAAAAAACTTGCAAATGCGCAAACACGTACACCGATTCCAATTGTACAAATCAATGGTATTGAAATTGACATCATTAGTTTAGAATTCAAGGAACCAAGAGAAACTTTTATTGGTGGTTTCGCTGCAAAATACATTGTCCTACAAATTGATAGGGATGCATATGCAGGTGAATTGATAGGTGCGGAAATTGAACCATTCATTCAATTTAAAGGAGACGAAACTAAAGTTCCTATTGGTAAGTTTTATGCAGATAAAGAAGACGTTGAATTTGATGAGGTAAAGAAAAAATATACAATAACAGCTTATGATAAAGCTATTTGCTTCGATAAGCGATATGAACACCTAGAATGGCCAATGACAGGAGAAGTGTTTTTAACCGCAGTATGTAGAGCTGTCGGTGTTAATTTGAATATTGAATGTACATCTAAAATATCGTATTATCTTAAGCCGATTCAGGGTATCAATGTAAACGAAAAAGAAATTATTTCTTATCGACAACTCATCAATGAATTTGCGCGCTTCAATTTTTGCTCAGCACATATTAATCGACGTGGTGAATTAGAGTTTAGAAGTGTCTTTATTAATAATTCAATTAGTGAAGTAATAACTGGCTATGACTATAATGACTTAAAAATAGACAAGGCCGTTAAACCTTTCAACTCATTAGTATATGAACAAAAAGATATCAATGATCCATTTTTTAAAAAAGATGAAGTAAGTATTACAACGCATGGATTAACAGAATTGAAAATTACAGATAATGTATTTATTGATTTCATGGATAAAGCAACGCAACAAAATTATGTTGATGAAATGTTCTCCAAAATATCAGGATTTATTTATCATAAGTTTGAAAGTAATTTAATCATGAGACCTGATTATGATTCATGTGATGTTCTTGGGTATGAAGACTTAGATGGTTACTTATATCGAGTTGTTTTAACTGATATTTCATGGTCATGGATTGGTGGTGGAATGAAAGGAACGTTGAAGTGTCCACAATTGCCTGAAACTGTGACGAAGTATGAATTGGCAGGGGAGCGCCAAGACTTGTTGAATATGAGCATCGATGTAGATAGAGTGAATAAAAAAATTACTTCACTTGCTCGAGAAACAGGGAAGATACAAGATCAGAATGATTATTTATCTGACCTCGTTGAAGACAATCAAACTAAAATCACACAGACTGCTGAAAGGATAGAGAGTGAAATTAGTTCGCGCATTGAAATGGGTGACAAAATTTTAGAAGAAACTCGAAGTGTATTTCAACAGCTGGAAAATCAGTACAACTTTGAAATAGTAAAAATCATCGATGGTTTAGATGAAATGAAGTCCTGGTTTCGTATCGATGAAAATGGCGCCATCATTGGAAAAAGTGGAAACCCTGTTAGCGTTCATATTGGCCATAATGTCATTGAGTTTATTGAAAATGGTGTAGCGGTTGCGGTTATGGATAATCAAAAATTACGGATTACTAGCGTTATTGCCTTAATGGATATTATTGTTGGAAATCATATTATTATGAAATACCCTCAATCAAAAACCATTACGATTATTAAACCGGTAGAAGGAGAGATGCAGTAATGGCATGGGTGAGAAAAGAAAATCGCGAAATACCAAATTCAGGTGGTGTTTATCTTGAGGTTTGGTATGAAGTAGGGAATCAAAGTATTGAATCGAACTTCACACCGATGCGTTGGGAAATTGGCTTGCGTTCAACTGGTTCGCGATGGAATGCAGACGCAAACTCAAGTCTTAACCAAACGATTTATGGTGAGTCGTATTCAAGTTCCTTTGCCTATGATTTTAGAAGTACAGATTACATCGTATTAGATTCCTGGAGTTGGCGTAATGTTGGTCACAATGACAATGGAACCAAGACGGTCTATTATGATATTTCAGTTTCATTAGTCAATCCATTAGGGAATGGATCAGTAAGAGCTCAAGGTAGTGTTGTTTTAAAAACAATTCCACGAAAATCGAGTTTATCATCCTATCCAAGTGTATACTCCATTGGAGATGTCCTGTCGCTTCGTATTGAAGCAAAACACAGTTCTTTTAGACATAACATTTATGTAATGTATGAAAATAGTGATAGTAGTACCGATTATTGGCTGCAGCAAAAAAATATTGGCGCAGGACTGGTGACGTTTAATGTT
This sequence comes from Erysipelothrix sp. strain 2 (EsS2-6-Brazil), assembly GCF_016617625.1. Taxonomy (NCBI): domain Bacteria; kingdom Bacillati; phylum Bacillota; class Erysipelotrichia; order Erysipelotrichales; family Erysipelotrichaceae; genus Erysipelothrix; species Erysipelothrix sp. strain 2 (EsS2-6-Brazil). Next base: position 188,704 of record NZ_SBAR01000001.1, on the reverse strand, counting down.
ACAGAAAGTCAAAAAAATAGTTTACTCAATCGAATGCCAACCGTCTCAAGTCGAAAGATGTATCTATGGCTTACAACCCTTAACGCAAGTGGCAATCGTATTGGCTATAACGTCTATACGATTACCGTCAATATTAAAGAAGCGGATAATAAAATTACGGTATCAGGATTTCAACTCAGTGAAGCAAACGCCTTAGTGAAAAATGGATTCCTGCAACACAATTCGCAAATACGTTATGCTTATAAACCGAATGCGCCGATAGGAACGAGCGTTAAATCAACTTCGATTCAAATCGAAGGGAAAAACTATTCAAATACCAGTGGTGTTACCGGTGTTCTGTTGAAATCAGGATTAAAGCAGAAAGCAATCATAACGGTTGAAACCAAGCGAAACCGTAAGGCAAGTTTTGAGTATCTGTATGATGTAAAACCCTATACCTATCCAAGTGTTCAGAATTTATCGCAAACCCGTACTGATTCGGTTGGGAATCCTGCAACACTGGGAACTTACATTCATATTAAAGGTGCATTGAAGTTTACTCAACTTGGTTACAATAAACTGCGTGTTCGCATTCTTAAAAATAGTGTTTCGCAAGCTGAAAACACGTATACCCAAAATGGATCACTTGACCGATTGTTGAGTGGTTTTTTAGTGCACGAACAATACGCATTAACCGTTGAACTATTTGATGGCTTAAAAACAGTAACCTATCCGCTGTTTATTCCAACATCAAATGTCACGATGAGTTGGAATGAAACAAGTGTTGGAATTGGGATGGTTGTGAATGAATCCGACAAAGACTTGTTGCGTGTTAAGGGAAATATTTATCAAAAAGAAAAAATTCAAGTTCTCGATACAGAAACAGGTCGAAGACGATATCCAATCGGTGTCGGTGTGATAAACTTCAACGACTACTATAACGATGGAGACTATCTCATCAGTTCGAATGCCAATGCATCTAAGTCATACAACGCACCGTGTTCTTATGCAGGAATTTTTAGAGTTCGCACATTAAGAGCAGGACAGTATCCAAATAAAAATGTACCCTGGATGTATGTGATGCAAAGCTATCTTGATTTAAATGGCGTTGAATATCAACGTTCTATGATGACGGATGGCAATGGTGTTTGGAACTACGGCAGATGGCGCACGGTATTATCAGTTGAGGAAGAAAAACTTAGTGGAGAAGGTGGCTATATTAAACATCAAAGCGGTCGTTTAGAAGTATGGGGCCGGGTAAGAATCGATATCCAAGCAAAAAGTCGAGGATCAGCAGTTGTACGTTTTCCAATCTCATTTACCGATACAAAGTATACGGTAATCACTTCAGTAAATACGACTGCACCGGATGTTCAAGAACACGTTTCATTTGAACCAGATAGTTCGTCACAAATGACCCTATATACTTATCGCACGACATCAAACTGGATTTGGGCCCATTACCACGTAATTGGCCGTTGGAAATAGGAGGGAGTTATAATGTTGAACCTAATTAATCAAAAAATTAAAGCGCTTGAAGTGGAACGCAGTCAATATGATTATTCGCAAGATGAAATTATTGTGGAGCGAAAAGAACGCGAACACCAACAAGCTTTAAACAAAATGCTGGAAAAGAAAGCACCTTATGATCGTATTACCGAAGAAATTAAACGTCTGGATTCGATTAAGGCGTATCTTGAGCAACTTTCAAATGATAAAGGAGTGAAACCACATGAGTGAATTTCTAAATGAATTACTAAATCTTTTGCGTCCAACAATCATGACGGGTGTAACCATCATCCTGGGATTTCTTGGCATGAAAATTAAAAACTACTATAATGTAAAAATATCATTTGAGCAACAAAAACAAATTGCGAATATTGCGAAAGCAGCCGTTATGTTTGTGGAACAAGTAGCGGGAGAACATTTGTTGTCGGATGATAAATTAAGCATGGCAAAACATCGTGCAAAAGTGACCCTCAATCAAGTTGGTATTGATATTACCGATGAGGAATTGACGATGTGGATTGAAGCCTTTGTGGGAGGTTTAAATCATAAAGACGCCTTGCAAATTAATGAAGGAGGTCATCATGATATCATTTAAAATACGAACCACAGGGAGCGATTTACATCGTCTTCCCGAATACAATTCCTACGCGAATGGCACCATGAACCCTTACCATGACGAATTTGCACCGTTAAGTGTGCAAGGAACCATGAGTGGTTTAAAGAACAAATATGCGCTTGGGAATTGTACCTGGTATGCTTTTGGACGTATGCTTGAAGTTTTTAAAATTCGTCCAGACTATCCATGTTGCCGATGGGATGCAAAGCGATGGGGTGACGGTGATGGTGCAGTTCTCAGTGATAAGCCTGAAGTAGGGGGTATTGTTGTCTTTGGGGTACCCGGTGACCCAGACGACTATGGCCATGTTGCTTTTATTGAAAAAATAGAAAATGGACGTGCATACTTATCGGAGTCCGCTTACAGTGAACGAACCAATGGATTCTTATTCAAATATGGACGTAGTATCCAGGATGTGGAACATCAATGGGGAATGAAAGTCATTCGTTATCTAGCACCGCTTGAACCCGCAACATCTTATGAAGCACCAGTGCCAAGCAAGAGTGTTAAAGGAAAATATATTAACCTATTACCGCTTAAAGATTATCCATGTTATGGGACTTATGACATGGGTGTGGTGCCAATTGCACAGAATATTAGCCATTATATTGAAGTGATGGAACTTGAACCCAATACAGGGATTTCTTATGAGATTGTAGACTGGATAAATCCACAGGTAGCATGTATCGAAACGCGTGATTTTGGGAAACAACAAATCTTTGTGGATTCAACACGCGCAACGGTCACGGATAAACCTGTAGGACGTGTCTATGGAAAGAAATCAAACAAAGTCACAGATTACACAGGGCAAACCCTTGTCATTCATGACTACGCAGGATACGTACCGCTTTATAACGAAGACTTTACATATCAATATCCTGATGGATTAAGTCCTCGTAATCGTGAGTTCAAAATCTTACGTCAAATCGCGGATGGTCATTATATCGTCAACATTCCTTATGCTGATCCGCAAATTGTAGGGATTAAGTGGCAATCAGGAATTGGGTTTAAAGGATAGATTATGAGCAATACAGAATTTATTGGATTACTCTTTCTAGTAGGAATCCCAACAATCGTATCAATCTTTAAGCTCTCCATATCGATTGCGAAGTTCACGGTATCGGTTGACAACCTACTTGAATGGCAAAAGTCCAAAGATGATAAAGATGTTGAGCAGGACCGTAGACTGAATGAACATGAGGGACGTTTAGAAAAGATTGAACGTACGAACTTTATTAAAGATAGAATATAGACAAAGGCCACCCATCGGATTTAAAGGGTGGCTTTTGTTTGTTAGAACCTGTATAATTTTGTTATAAAGATTACATATAAATGGTGGGTGATGTTATGATTAGATTATACCATTATACTTTTAAAGATAATGTAGAAAGCATCTTGGAAAATGGTTTATTAGAATCGATTCATAAGGAAAAAAACTGGCAATGGCTTGGAAACGGGATATATTTTTTTGATGAGGCTGTAAATGTTGATTTTGTTAAAAATATGTTGAAAAGTAAAGGTAATATTGGAGACTTAGTTAGAATCGAAAAAACATTAGTACATGCGGATATAGAAGAACATATGTTCGATTTGCGAGACAAAGATGACCAGAGTTACATTATTGAATATTTTGAGTATGGAATTAAAAACCAATTTTTCGGGTTAAGTGAGACTGATCTCATATTAATGAATGTTATATTTGAACATTTAGATAAGGCTAGACCGTTTAACAATAAGTATTTCGGCATATCGCTAGGTAATTTTATGAATAAATTCGTAAAAGATTGTACATTAGAAATTTGGTGCATCGTATGTGCTTTCGCAACAAAAAAATCAATTGATACCCATGTCCAGTACTGCTGTAAGCCTGATAAGGACGGCATTTTCATGATTAATCCAATAGAAACAGAAGAGATTAAATATTTGAATAGCAGTGGATGATATGCTAAGATAATGTAAATGTAATTGTAAAAAGGAGAATCAATATGAAAAGAAAATTTAATCCAGCAGACTTTAATTATGAATCAACTTCAGCTGATGATTTTGTAAATTCTTGGAATAACTTGAAGAAAAGTCAAGAGTTAAAAGATTTTCTCCTGGAAATAGATATGAAGGAATTATATGATTCAATTAAAAATGAAACGACAAGAAGTGGATATAGTGATGCCAAAAAAATTAATAGAATTAGTTTTTCCATCGATTCACAAGAATTTTTGAAAAATTCAGATTTTGACGTTATCGACAAATACTCCATAAAAATAGATAAATCTCAAAAAATAAAAATTGATAAGAGTTTTTTAGAGGATTTTACTTTCAATAGATTTATACTGGATAATGATATACAGGTCGGAAGTAAATATGAAGGTATCAAGGATATATATAAATCTAGAATTGCCAATGTTCTTAATCCTTTTAAATCAGTAGAAAATGAAATAGTTAATAAGCAAGTTATGGACAATAAGACCTATAACCCAGACTTAAATAGTGGTTATTTATCTGCACAATGTTAGGAGAAAAAACATGAAAGAGAGTCAATTTCAATTTAAAAATCCTGTTGTTCTAGAATTAGTTTTTACATATAATGAATCATTTAATCATGAAGAAGATTTTTTTCTGGAAAATGAATTTACCCAAAGCATTTCAAGACATGAAACCGAGCCAAAGGCATATGTTGAACTTGAGTTAGAAGTTAAATCTGAGTCTAATACACCATTTTATCTAAAAATAAAGCAAGCATCTGAGTTTGTATGGGAGTCTGATATATTTTCGAAAGATGAGATCGACCAATTATTATCAATTAATGCACCAACGATTCTTTTATCTTATATGAGACCAATCGTGTCCACAATCACTGCTTCATCGCCGCTTCCAGCTTTTAATCTACCATTTATTGATTTTACTTCAAACGAGTAAGTAATTGTTTAATTCAAATTTCAACCGCACCACCTAAGGTGCGGTTTTTTTTAAAATTAGGGATTATTGTTACCACCTGATTTAAATAGATAATCATTTATTTGTTATAACTATATTTTTATATTTCCTCAAAACATGATGAAACTTGTTTTTCATTCAAACTCATTTGATTTTAAGGGTGCAAAAAGCACTTTGTATGGCAGATGTATGGCAGGAACATTTGTGTGAAAATAAAAAAAGCCACTTAGAAGTGGCTGTAATTGTATTGTTGGCAGGGGTAGCAGGACTCGAACCCACATTAACGGTTTTGGAGACCGTTGCTCTACCATTGAACTATACCCCTAAAAAGGCTTTGCAAGACGTTATTTAACTGACTGCCAACAAATAATACCATAGTCGTATATCAATATCAATAGGTATTTGATATAATATTTCTTGAGGTGTTAAATTATGAAAACTATAATGGATGAAAGTGCAATTAATCGATCGCTCATTCGAATGACGCACGAAATTATTGAGAAAAATAAGGGGCTCGATAAAGTTGTACTGTTGGGAATCGAAACACGTGGTGCCACGCTTGCGTTTCGCATGGCAAAACTTATGTATCAGTTTGAAAATATTAAAGTACCTGTGGCATCACTTGATATCAGTTACTGGCGTGATGATGTGAAAGCATCAGACCAAGCATTCCGCTTACCGATTAGTGTCCAAGATCGTGTTGTGGTTATTGTTGATGATGTGCTCTTTAAAGGTCGTACGGTTCGTGCAGCGTTGGATGGTATTATCTATAACGGTAGACCCGAACGCGTACAACTAGCTGTTTTGGTTGACCGGGGTCATCGTGAGTTGCCAATTCGTGCCGATATTGTTGGTAAGAACATTCCAACATCGCTCAATGAAACCGTAAAAGTAAAACTTCGTGAAGATGATTCAGAAGAATGTGTGGTCCTTTATTAATGAACACCCCATTTTCGGGGTGTCTTTTTTTGATATTTTTCCTAAATTAGATTATTATTAATACAGTGAAATTAAATGCCAAAGGAGGCATTCTCGATGAGAATTGGTTTATTTACAGATACTTATACACCGGACATAAATGGTGTAGTAACATCAATTGTTACTTTAAAAAATGCGTTAGAAGCGCAAGGACATAATGTTTTTGTGATAACAAACCAACCGTCAATTTTAAGCACGACTTATGAAGATGGCGTATTACGACTGCCGGGTTTAGAATTGAAATTTTTATATGGTTATGTCATGAGCAGTCCGTTACATATTCAAGCAATGAGTGTTATAGAAGAAATGGATTTGGATGTGCTTCATGTTCATTCAGAGTTTGGTGTGGGGATGTTTGCACGTCTTGTTGCGAAGAACCTTCACTTACCGCTTGTCTCAACCTATCATACGACTTATGAAGATTATACCCATTATGTAAATCTATTAGGGCTTAAGTCCGTTGATCAGCTTTCAAGAAAGGCGATCGCGAAGATGAGCCGTATGTTTACCAAGCAAGCTCAAGTGATTATTTCGCCATCTGAGAAAACTAAGAAAATGTTGCTTGGTTATGATATTCGTAAAGAGATTGCCGTAATTCCTACGGGTTTGGATCTGACGCGGTTTGCGACTCGGAATGAAACACGGATTCGAGAAATTCGTGAATCCTATAATTTAGGAACACAACCAACATTTGTATATATCGGTCGTCTGGCCAAAGAAAAAAGCATAGATGTTGTTATTGATGCGTTTGCTGAACTTTTAAAAAGGGATGTCGAAGCGAAACTCTTAATTGTTGGTGGTGGGCCTTCGGATAAAGATCTTTTACATCAAACACAGAAACTTGGCATCCAAGATGCAGTCATTTTTGTTGGACCCGTGGATTCCACAGATGTTGTGAATTTTTATCATGTATCGGATGCGTTTATTTCGGCGTCATTAACAGAAACACAAGGATTAACGTATATTGAAGCGTTAGCATGTGGTTTATGTGTCTTTGCACGCCCTGATAAACCACTTGAGGGGATTATTGTTGATGATGAGACGGGATATTTATTTGAGTCATCTGAAGAGTTCGCAGACAAAGCGCAGCATCTTCTACAATCAGATAAAGACCTTCTAGATCAATTTAAAACGAATGCACTTGAAAAAGCATCAACCTTTGATAGTTCGAAGTTTGCAGACAGTGTACTGACCGTATACCAACGTGCCATTGATACATACTTTGGACGTTATGTTGTTACAGCAATCGAACAAGTGGGAGATGAAGTATTTATTGATTTTGAATCAAAAGATAGTGATGAGCGCATGGTGATTGATCACTATGTGTTTGAACGGAGAGGAATCGAGGTGGGTCGCGAGTTGTCACGAAATGAGCTAAATGAGATTGAGGATGATCAAGCCGTTTATGAAGCGTACCAGTTAGCGTTATCGCGAATTGGAGTCAAAGATTATACCTCGTTTGAAATGTCGGAATATTTGCATAAAAAACTTGAACTGACTCAAGAGCAAGTTGATATTGTTATTGAATTGCTAAAGCGTCGCCGTTTTATTGATGATGATCGTTACTTTAGAGATAAAGTAGACTATCATCGTGAACAAATGCGAGGAAATCAGCGTATCGTCGAAGACTTGCGTAAACGTGGGTTTGAAGCAGATCGCATCTTGGCTGCTTTAGAAGATGAAGACTACGATGACTATACAGAGCGTGGTGTACGCCGGGCTGAGACTTTTATGAAGACTTTAAGGGATGGCTCGAGCCGTCAACGTGAGTCAAAATTGCGTCAACATCTCCAACGTCAAGGTTATGGATTTGAAGTGATTAACGATATTGTGGGTCGTTTGATTAAAGATGAATTTGATGAGACCGATGAATTTGAAAGTCTTAAAAAAGTTATGGAAAAAAGCACTGCACGTTATGCTCGTAAATATGACGCCCGTGAAACACGAAATCGTGTTGTACGACATGCATTATCACGTGGTTATGATTACGATATGATTGCACGTGTTCTGGAGGAGTATGAAAATGAAGATTAAAGAATTTGAAGCCGGTCAAAAAAATACAGTGCCGTTGTTGATTTCACGTTATACAAAAGGCGTGACACAAAATGGTGCTCCCTATATGTCGATTACGTTGCAAGATGATACCGGAGAAATTGAAGGAAAGATCTGGGATGTCAAACCAGAACAAGAATTATTGATTCAAGTAGGTTTAATTGGAGTAGTGCATTGCGATGTCCTTCAGTATCGTCAAAGCTTACAATTGCGAATTCACAGCATTGAAATTAAAGAACAGTCTGAATATGTATTGAGTGATTTTGTGAACGCATCCAAATATGATATTGAATTTTTAAAAGAAAAAATAAATGGATTTAAAGATCAAATTGAGGATCCAATCATAAAAGAATTGGTTGAAGCATCGCTTGAGGATTGTGGGGAGCAATTTTACCAATATCCCGCTGCAACGCGTAACCATCACGATTTTGTTGGAGGCCTTGCAACGCATGTGTTTGGGATGTGTCAACTTGCCAACAGCATTTGTGACCTGTATCCAATTTATAATCGCGATTTATTACTTGCAGGTGTAATTCTGCATGATATGGGTAAGATTGAGGAATATACAGCAGCGATGTTGAGTGAATACAGTGCTAAAGGAAAATTATTGGGTCATATTTCTATTGAACACTCAAACTTTGTAGAAGTAGCAACCCGTCTTGGCTATCACGATACAGAGCAAGTGTTGTTATTGCGTCATATGATTTTATCGCATCACGGGAAATTAGAATACGGTTCACCCGTATTACCGATGATTAAAGAAGCGGAGATGTTAACCTTTATTGATAACATTGATGCACGTACCAATATGTTTGAAAAGTTCTACGATGACCTTGAGGAAGGCGAATTTAGTACGCGTATGTTTGCACTTGATAATCGAAATTTCTATAAAGCAAAGGGTGTCAAGTAAAAACACTTGACACCACTTCCTGTTATGATATACTTAACAAGGAAATTAACAAATACGTTTAAATTAATAGGAGGCTATACACATGGCAGTTAAATTACGTTTAAGAAGAATGGGTTCAAAACAAAAACCTTCATACCGAATTGTTGCAGCAGATTCACGCGCACCTCGTGATGGACGTTTCATCGAAATCGTTGGATACTATGATCCAACAACTTCACCAGCTGAAGTTAAAGTTGATGCAGAAAAAGCATTAAAATGGTTATCAGTTGGAGCTCAACCATCAGACACAGTTCGTAGCATTCTTTCAAAAGAAGGAATCATGACTCGTTACCACGAATCAAAATTAGCGAAATAATCATGAAACCGGTTGAAGATATTCTTTATGATTTAGTTCTTCCACTTGTGGAGGAAGAGAAGAGTTTGAGTGTCAAAAGGTTACCGAGCTTAGATGAAAATGAAATTATTCTTGCAATCTATGCGGATAGCGCAGATATTGCTCGTTTAATTGGACGACAAGGGACGATGGCACATGCAATTCGTCAAACAATGGCAATTGGTTCTCGTGTCCTTGATCAACGTATTTCAATTAAATTTGAATCATATTAAGGATGTAGCAATACATCCTTTTTTTGGAGGTTATATGGAACATATTATTATTGGTATTATTCAAAAGCCCTTTGGTATTAAGGGCGAATTAAAAGTTGCACCTAAGACTGACTTTGTGGAGGAGCGTTTTGCTCCTGGTCAACGCGTTCATTTCAAACTGGGTGGGAAATCAACGGATTACGTTATTGAGTCGTTCCGCCGTCATCACGGATCCATTCTGATAAAGTTTGAGGGACTGAATTCGCTTAATGATGTTGAGTTTTTCCATAAAGGTGAGATATCGATCGACCGAGAATCTCAACATGAACTCCCAGAGGATCAATATTATTTCATCGATTTAGAGGACTGCACCGTGTTTTCTGATGATGTTAAGTTAGGGATAGTAACTGAAGTAATGGAAACACCTGCACATCCTGTATTGCGTATTCAGGCTGAAGATCGTGATATTTTAGTTCCTTTTGTGGAACGATTTATTAAAAAAGTTGATACGCAAGCGAAGCGTATTGATATTAACTGGATGGAGGGACTTTAATGCGTGTAAGTATTTTGACCCTTTTTCCGTCAATGTTTACCGGGTTTGTTGAGTCTTCCATTATCAGTAAAGCCATCGAACGTGATTTAATTCAAATCGATGTTGTGGATATGCGAAATTTTACCGAAGATAAACACAATCGTGTTGATGATTATCCATATGGTGGTGGCGCAGGATTGGTGTTAATGTGTCAGCCGGTAATTGATGCAATTGAAGCAACCCGTACCAAGGATTCTTTAGTGATTATGTTAACGCCTCAAGGGAAGACTTTAAAGCAATCCTTGGCGTATGACTTAAGTAAGGAGCAACACATAATCTTGGTTTGTGGCCATTATGAAGGGTTTGATGAACGCATTCGCTCATATGTTGATATGGAAATGTCTATTGGAGATTATGTGCTTACGGGCGGAGAAACTGCAGCGATGGTTATTGCTGACTCTGTGATTCGTCTTGTTGATGGTGTAATTACCAAGGAATCCCATGAAGATGATTCTTTTAGTGATGGACTCTTGGAATATCCACATTATACGCGACCTCGTTCTTACAAAGGGCATGATGTTCCTGAAGTGCTAATGAGCGGACATCATGCGAATATCGAAACGTATCGTTTAAAAGAATCATTGCGTAAGACATACCGTGTTCGTCCAGATCTTTTGGAAAGTAGAAATCTTACCCCGACAGAGGCGAAATTGCTTCAAGAAGTTGTTGCGGAAGAAAAATAAAAAAAGGAACCTTTGTGATCCGCCATACCGAATCTTTTCAAGATTTGGTGTGCGGGTCATGGATTAAAGGTTCCTTTTTTCTATTCTTTTCGAGAGCGTCGATCTAATTTTTTAAGATAGTACTTATGGTCACGGTAATCTTTCCATTGTCGATAAATTAGATAGACAATCCCGAGAATCCCGAATCCAACGGCTAAGATAAAACCGATGATTTTTATCGCTTCAAAAGCAATCTGAAGATAGGAGATTTTTATTACTTCATCATTAATGATTTCTTTTTCAAGAAGTGTTTTTCCTTTGTAAGAGAAACGAATTTCACCCATCTTCATACCTTCTGAGATGGGAGCCTCAAATTCTTTCTGACTTGGGATAAATTCGATTTTGATGTCGTCTTGATCATAATCTTTGGGTAAGTAGCTCATGATATCGTCTTCGAACCAGATATCAAAATCGGATCGCCCGTGTTTAATTGGGATGGTTTGAATGGTTGTGTTTTTATACAATAAAGGAACATAACGATAATGTTCAAGGACGTGTTGATAGACGGTTCCGTGGTCGATAATCTGAGTATACAGCCGGTTTTCAAAAGGGGCATTGGTTGAAATGAAAATGTAGGATTGTGATGCATCTTCTGCAACACTTGAAAGTGCACGTTCTGCGAGATCGGTTGTCCCGGATTTTGCCCCTTTAATCATCGTATAGCCTTTTTGGTGTGCAACACTTAAGGATTCGTTAGTGAGTGCGATGCCGTTGGGATGAGTAGGGGTTGATGATGTAAGGTAGGTTTCGGTTTTATAGATAGTTTCGAATGTGGGGTTTTTTAATGAATACCTTAACAGTAATGCAAGGTCATCTAACGTTGTTAGGTGCTTTGGATCATCAAGGCCGCTCGTATTTACAAAGTGGGAGTTTTTCATTCCAATGCGTTGTGCGAGTCGGTTCATTTTTTCCACGAGTTTTTCGGGATCTTGTGTTAGATAGGTTGACATAGCCCGTGTCGCATCAGCTCCGGAAGGTAACATGATTCCGTGAAGCAGGTCATTGAGTGTTAATGCATCTCCCTCTTGAAATCCGGCAACAGAGGCGATGGGATCCAAGCCCTCAAAAACCTCGGGGGGCAAGGTATAAATCGTGTCAAGTGATGTATCGCCCAATGCTTCAATTGCGGTAATGACCGTGAGGACTTTTGTGATGGAAGCGGGGTGAATCGGTGTGTCGTGATTTTTTTCGGCGAGTGTTTGACCTGTATTGGAATCAACAAGGATGTAATTTTGACTCTGCAGATCTAAATCGTAGATCGGAATTAAATCATGATTTCCCGCAGCGTTTATGGGAAGAAGTGTCATGGCTAGGATCAGAAGTGTTAGGACAATTTTTTGTTTCATAAGAATACCTCAATATAAGTTTAATTAATCATACGACAAAATAGACAGAAATGGGTAAAAAACAACTGAAAAATGTATAAGGCAGAGGATTGATGACTTGATTTTAGAAGTTCTATGATAAAATAATACTAAAGAGAAAAGAGGTCAATCATGAAATTATTAGTTATCAGTGATCGGGACTCCGTAAAGCAAGAGCTTACCGATTTAAACCGTGATTTTGAATATTTGGATTTGCGAAAAGGATTTCCCAATGAACAATTAATGGATGTCTATGAGATTGAAAAACCGGAGTTGTGTCGTGTTGTCCGTCAAGAAATTGAATCGATTCATCCGGATAAGATTGTTGTTGTGGGTGAATTAACTGATTATGTATGGTTAGGGACAATTGTGACGCGTCTATTTGGTCAGTTCAATTCTTGGAACGGCCAACGTGAAAATGCTTTTGGAAAAACAACACTGTTCATTAACGGTAAAGAAGTTCCTTTATATGCAATTTATAAAACAAGCGATTGGAGGTATGTGGATGAAGCATAGGATTGAGGCTTTGACCCTAAGTGGTATACGTCAGTTTTCAGCGCGTTTTCAAGGTCGTAAAGATATGATATTTCTAACGATTGGTGAACCGGATTTGGATACACCTGAAATAATTAAACAAGCGGCAGTGGATGCATTGACGCGTAATGAAACGCATTATCCACCAGCGATTGGTAATCTTGATTTGCGCGATGCGATCGCTCGTTATGAATCACAATTTAACATCCATCCTTACAAAGCTGATAATGTGATTATCACTAATGGTGCAACGGAAGGATTAACGTTGGCGATTTGGTCGGTTGTGACGGAAGGGGATGAGGTGGTGATTTTCACACCCAGTTTTCCGTTATATCAAACGCAAGTTACACTAGCGGGAGCAAAACCGGTACTTCTCGATACCAGTGAATCACAATTTCAAGTTACATCAGCGATGCTTGAGAAGGTCATCTCACCACGCACTCGTGCAATCCTTTTCGCAACACCCAATAATCCAACTGGGGTCGTTTATAATGAAGCAAGCATTCAAGCAATCCGTGAGGTGCTATCAAAACGATCAGATATTTATGTAATTGTCGATGAGGTGTATCGTTCAATGTTGTATGAAGGGAATATTCCATCATTACGCATGGATGAATCAATTCAAGACCAAATCATTATTACGCAGAGTTTTTCAAAGTCGCATGCAATGACTGGATGGCGTGTAGGGTACGTTTTGGGTGAAGCGCATTTAATCGAGTTGATGCATCGTCTTCATCAAAATCTTGTAACTGGAATTTCAAGTTTCTCCCAACCGGCATGTATTGCTGCATTGGATGTGGATACACAGTATATGGTCGATGCCTACGCAAAACGTAGAACGTATGTTTTAGCGCGCTTGGATGCAATGGGGCTTCAGTATGTAAAACCAGAAGGTGCATTTTATGTCTTTCCTTCGATTCAACGGTTTGGGATGCCTTCGGAAATTTTTGCCACGAAACTTGCGGAAGCATATGGGTTGGTAACCATCCCTGGAATCTATTTTGGGACTGAAGGATTTATTCGAATTTCATATGGAAGTCCTATGGATGTACTTGAAAAAGGCCTTGATCGATTGGAACAATTTATCACGGATTTTGACAAGGATAAATCGTGATTTAGCCTTGTTTAAGCAAGGACATTATGATAAAATAAACAATGGCATCAAAAGAATGCCTAATTCACACATCATGGATTCGTAGACCCCGTGCTCACGATGAGTTGTCTACTTTAGAAATGATGGAGGACTAACGGAAAGGTAGGAATTTAGTTATGTCAGTTGTGACAATGAAGAAATTATTAGAAAGCGGAGTTCATTATGGACACCAAACACGTCGTTGGAATCCAAAAATGAAACCATATATTTATGCTGCAAAGAATCGTATTTACATCATCGATTTAAATAAAACTCAAGAAAAACTTGATGAAGCATATGCGGCAATGAAAGATATCGCAGAAAAAGGCGGTAAACTTTTAATTGTAGGTACAAAGAAACAAGCTCAAACAATCGTATTAGAAGAAGCATTACGTAGTGGATCATTCTTTATCAACCAACGTTGGTTAGGTGGTACATTAACAAACTTCCGTACAATCCAAAAATCAATTCGTCGTTTAGTTGAAATTGAAGAAATGGAAAACAGCGGATCAATCAATGTTTATACTAAAAAAGAAGTGTCATTATTACTTAAAGAAAAAGACCGTCTAGAAAACTTCTTAGGTGGAATTAAAGAAATGAAGAAACTTCCAGATGCATTATTTGTGGTAGACCCAATTGAAGATGCTAACGCTGTTGCTGAAGCACGTAAATTAGGAATCCCAGTATTTGGAATCGTTGATACAAACTGTGATCCAGATGCAGTTGATTACGCAATTCCTGGTAACGATGACGCAATCCGCGCAATCCGTACAATCGTAGGATTAATGGCTGATGCAATGATCGAACCAAAAGGTGGCGTATTGCAAGTTGCTTATCAAGATCAAGATGTTGAAGATATCACAATGGAAGACGTTATCGTTAATGTAGAACAACAAGCTGCTGAAAATGACCGTCGTCGTCGTCAACGTTTCGAAGAACGTCGTAAACGCGATGATCGTCGTCGTCAACAACGTTATACACGTAATGACCGTCCAACAAATAACCGTGATGAAAAAGTAGAAGCAAAAACAGAAACAAAAACAGAAAAAAGTGAGGCGTAAAGATGATTAGTGCAAAGTTAGTTAAAGAACTTCGTGATCTTACTGGAGCTGGAATGATGGACTGTAAGAAAGCTCTTGAAGCTACTGAAGGCGATATTCAAGCTTCAGTTGACTGGTTACGAGAAAAAGGTATTTCAAATGCTCAAAAGAAATCAGGTCGTATTGCTGCTGAAGGAACAACAAAGGTTACTGTTAAGGGAAACCGCGGTATTGTTATCGAAGTAAACTCAGAAACAGACTTTGTTGCTAAGAATGATCAATTCGTAGAACTCGTTGATACATTAAGCAACGTACTTCTTGAAGCTAATCCTGCAGATTTAGATGCAGCTTTAGCAGTTGATGTTAATGGACAAACAGTATCAGATTTAGTTGTTGCTGCAACAGCTACAATCGGAGAAAAAATTACATTACGTCGATTTGCAATCGTTGAAAAATCAGATGATGAAGTATTCGGTGAATACATGCATATGGGTGGAAAAATTTCAGCATTAGCAGTTCTAAAGAACGCAGATGATGAATTAGCAAAAGACATGGCAATGCAAATTGCATCAATGTCTCCACAATATGTATCACAAGCTGAAATTCCTTCAGAAATCATTGATCATGAAACAAACATTCAAGTTGAAATCGTTAAAAATGACGAATCACTTTCAAATAAACCAGAACAAGTAGTTGCTGGAATCATCAAGGGACGTGTAAGCAAATCAATGCAAGACATCTCTTTAGTTGACCAAATCTTCTTTAAAGATGGTAAAGCTAAGGTTTCACAAGTACTTAAATCAGCAAATGCTAACGTAGAATCATTTATTCGTTATGCAGTTGGTGAAGGTATTGAAAAACGCGAAGAAGATTTCGCAGCTGAAGTTGCAAAAGCAGCTCAAGTTTAATTAATGATATAAGGACACAGTTACTGTGTCCTTTTTGAAAGGACGTGCAACATGTACAAACGCGTATTGTTAAAATTAAGCGGTGAAGCTCTATCAAAAGATGGAGAAATATTTGATCCGATCGTTCTCGATGATTTATCAGAACAAATTAAAACAATCGTCAACGATGGTGTCGAAGTCGCTATTGTTGTCGGAGGAGGAAACTTTGTAAGAGGTCGTATGGCTGATGATTTAGGTATTGATCGCATGCAAGTTGACTACATGGGAATGTTGGGCACAGTAATCAACGCTTTAGCAATCCAAGGCGCTTTAGAACGCAACGGTGTTGAAACACGCGTTCAAACAGCAATTGATATGACTAAGGTCGCAGAACCCTTTATTCCACGTCGTGCAATCCGTCATTTAGAAAAAGGACGTGTTG
Organism: Erysipelothrix sp. strain 2 (EsS2-6-Brazil); assembly: GCF_016617625.1. Lineage (NCBI taxonomy): Bacteria > Bacillati > Bacillota > Erysipelotrichia > Erysipelotrichales > Erysipelotrichaceae > Erysipelothrix > Erysipelothrix sp. strain 2 (EsS2-6-Brazil). The sequence goes on along the minus strand of NZ_SBAR01000001.1, from coordinate 172,431 downwards.
TCGTATTTGGTGCGGGTACAGGCTCTGCATACTTTTCAACGGATACTACTGCTGCACTACGTGCATCAGAAATTAAAGCTGATGTTATTTTAATGGCAAAAAATGGTGTGGATGGTGTTTATAATTCAGATCCAAGAGTTAATCCAGATGCCTTAAAATATGATAGTTTATCCTATATGGATGTAATTCAAGAAGAACTTGCAGTCATGGATACAACTGCAACATCGATGTGTATGGATAATGATATTGATTTAATTGTATTTAATATGAATGAAAAAAATAATATAATAAAAGCAGTAAAAGGTGAAGCAGTAGCAACACGTGTATCTAAGGGAGGAAAATAAAGATGCAATCAATCATTAACGATGGTCGTCTTTTAATGGACGAAGTAATTGAAAACTTTGAGACACGCTTAGGCGGTTTACGTTCAGGCCGTGCGAATGTGTCAATGTTATATGGGGTGTCAATTGACTATTATGGTTCAGCAACACCCATTGAACAAATTGCTCAAATTTCAGTAGTCGAAGGGCGTCAATTGGTAATCAAGCCATTTGATCCATCTGCACTTAAAGAAATTGAACATACAATTAATAACGGTAACCTAGGGTTACTTGCTCAAAATGATGGTACGGTGGTTCGTATTAATGTACCTCAATTAACTGAAGAAACACGTAAAGAAGTTTCAAAACAAGTTGGTACTTTAGCAGAAGATGCAAAAGTAGCTGCACGTAATGTTCGTCGAGATTTAAATGATGAAATTAAGAAACTTGAAGATCTTCCAGAAGATCAAGAAAAACGTCTTCTTGATGATGTCCAAAAACTTACAGATGATATTACAAAGAAAATTGATGCGATTTCAAAAGATAAAGTTAAGGAAATCATGACAATTTAATTATGAATAGCCTAAAACATGTGGCCATCATTATGGATGGCAACGGACGTTGGGCAACAAAGCAAAAAAAAGAGCGTACATTCGGTCACTACTACGGGAGTGAGAATGTACGTGATATTGCTTTGGAAGCCTTAGATTTGGGTGTTGAGGTCATTACTTTGTATGCATTTTCGACTGAAAACTGGAAACGTCCTCAAAAAGAAATCGATTATCTGATGAAATTACCGGCTGTGTTTTTTGAAAAGTTTTTAAATGAATTGATGGAAAAGGGCATTAAGATCCGAACAATTGGTGATCTTACGAAAATTCCTGCACGTACGCGTAAGGTAATGGATAATGCGGTTGAACGCACAAAAGATAATAACAAATTAATTCTTAATTTCGCATTGAATTATGGTTCACGTGATGAAATCGTTCGGGCGGCCCAATCAATTGTGGATGAAGGTATTGAAACTGTTACAGAAACAGTATTTGAATCGTATTTAGATACGTTTGGATTACCCCCTGTTGATCTCTTAATTCGTACAGGAGGCGATCGTCGACTTTCGAATTACTTATTGTGGCAATTAGCGTATGCGGAACTTCTCTTTGTAGATGTTCAATGGCCAGAGTTTGATCGTCCAATGTTTAAGTCGTGTGTAGAGGATTTCAATCAACGAAATCGTAGATTTGGAGGACTTTAGTATGAAAGAGCGCATAACCACTGCCATTGTATTAGTCGCTGTTTTTGGTGCAGCCTTATTTGCAGGGAATCGGGCTCTTTTTACTTTAATCATGGGTTTAATTCTTTTGGGAGCATATGAAATATATCTTCTCAATAAATCGCGATTAAAGCCCGTTATTGTCCCTATAATCATCGCATTTACCATAACAGGTGGCTTAATTCAAGCCGATTATTTGCCATCCTATACTGCTGTCTTAATCATGACGCTTTTTGCACTGACGGTATTTTTCGAATGGTTTACCTTTGATAATGTTTCCTATATGTTTATCCTCATAATGATGTTAGTTCTTGCGGTGCAAGCTGTGAGCGTAGTATTGAACTATGATAAGTTTGTATTTATTTATGTACTTCTTGCTACATACCTAACTGATACGTTTGCGTATTTTGGGGGTATGCTATTTGGAAAGCATAAACTCATTGAGCGGATTTCTCCAAAGAAAACGATTGAAGGTGCGGTGATCGGTTATGCGATGTCCGCAATATTATCCTTTATCTTTGGTTCAGTATTTATTCTTAACTACGTACCCTTAAATGCTGTCATTGCAGGGTCACTTATAATCCCTTTTATTGGTCAAATTGGCGATTTAGCATTTAGCTCAATTAAACGCCATTTTGATGTTAAGGATTTTGGCTATATATTCCCAGGTCATGGGGGTGTCTTGGATCGTGTTGATAGTGTGATTTTCGCACTCTTGACATTCAATATTATACTTACAATCTTTGTATAGGAGGTTTGCATGCAAGTATTACTTAATATATTTTATTTTGTTCTCGTTATGGGATTGATTGTATTCATTCATGAATTAGGTCATCTTATGGCGGCAAAGGCTTTTGGCGTCTATTGTAATGAATTCGCAATTGGCATGGGACCTAAAGTTTTCGAATATAAGAAAGAAAATTGGGAAACCAGTTTCTCAATTCGTGCATTGCCCTTAGGGGGATTTGTATCGATGGCTGGTGAACCAGGTGAAGCGGACTTTGGTGTCGAACGTGAACGAACCATTGTTGGGATTAAACCTTGGAAGCGTCTTATTGTGATGCTTGCCGGTATCTTTATGAATTTAGTGTTAGCGTTTGTGATTTTCACAGGGCTTTCAATGCATCTCGGGACGGTTGATGCACCCAAACCCATTGTGGCAGGTGTTGCGGAAGGGTCACCGGCAGAAAAGGCTGGACTACGCGTTCAAGATGAAATTACAAAACTAACATTTGATGATGGGAAGGTCGTGATTCCTCATGATTTTAATCAGCTCGTTACGAGTATTATGGTTTATGAAGATCATGAAGTTACCATTACGGTAATGCGAGATGGTCAAGAAGTTGATACAAAACTAAAACCTGAATTCAATAAAGAAGAAGAACGGTATCTCATTGGTGTTCAAGCAGTTAGTGGTGAACATCGCGATTTAGGGTTTTTTGAATCGATCATGATGGGCTTTACAATGCTGGGAACAATTATCCAGCAACTTGGTTTTGTACTAAGCAGACTTGTTCATGGTGTGGGTCTCAATGCTGTGGGTGGTCCAATTGGGATTTACCAAGTAACATCTCAAATTTCAAGTCAAGGATTTATTTTCTTCTTGAGCCTTATTGCACAATTATCCGTAAGTTTAGCGGTTATCAACCTTGTTCCGATTCCTGTAATGGACGGTGGACGTGCGCTCTTAACCCTTATCGAGATGATTATTCGAAGACCGATTCCAGAAAAAATTGAAAATGCCATTATGTCTCTTGGCGTTGCAATGATTATGGCGCTCTTTGTATTCATAATGTTCAACGATATTCGTAAACTTATTGGGTAACAGAAGTTGATTTAAGTTAAAAAAAGGCAAGAGCCTTTTTTTATGTTATAATGGTAAAAAGGAGTATTTTATGGCGTATAAGATTGAAAAACTTTCATTAGATAAAATGTGGCTGGCTACAATGGAGATTACGGTACCCGATTATTCTCGTGATCTATACTTAAAAGCAATTGATTCATTACGCAATGAGTTGATTCGTCTTAATGTAGAACTAACAGAGCCAGAATATAACTATACAGTGGCATATGATTCAGAAGACCGTATCGAACTTGTTGATGTTAAGCTTTTCATTGCTGTGAAAGAGCCGATTGAAGACCTTGGACCGATTAAGTTTGTTCAAGAGAAACCCGATGAGTTGATACGTATTGTTGCGGATTCATTTGTGGATGTTCATACGGGAATTGCAGAATGGATGCATGAACATGATTATGTCGCGGATGGCGATATGAGACGTGTTGTGGATGCAGATCAAGAATATGTCTTTGATTGCCCATATAAAAGAGCAGATGATTAATCTGCTCCTTTTTTATGCCATACAGAATACAATTGCGATAAAATGCGCAAGCGACGCTAAATTAATAAATAAATGCCAAATAAAATGATAATACTGTTTATCTTTTTGCATATAAAACCATGCCCCAATGCTATACAAGACACCACCAAGGACAATCAGTCCGAGAAATAAGGGCGTTGTATTTTCTAGTAAGCGTGGAATTAAGACGACAGCAGTCCATCCCATCACTAGATAAATCCCAACTGTAATGGATGGCTTAGCATTCTTAGCCAGAGCCTTATAAAGAATTCCTAATACTACCATAAGCCATTGAATTAGAACAATCACAATTCCAAATGTACCGCCAATGGCATAAAGTGCTATTGGAGTATAACTTCCAGCGATTGCCACAAAAATAAAACTGTGATCCAGAAATCTAAAGATATACTTATGATTTGAACCATACTCCATTGAATGATAAAGGGTAGATCCTAAAAACATAAAGAATAATGAAATTACGAATACCGCTTCTCCAGTAGCAAGGAGTGCGCCACCATCTCGATATGCATGAATGGAAACATAGGGAAGGCTTATAAGAAGTGCGAGCGCCATGATTCCGTGCGAGACACAGTTAAGAACTTCTTCTTTAAAAGAAAGTTTAATCATGTGCTTCATTGAATTTTCGTTTGTCATAATTACCTCCTAAGTTTATTCTACACTATCCACATATAAACTTATAGTAAATTCAAGTATGTGCGTATGTGAAATATTGTTCATGATGCACCCATTCAATTGTGATTGTGAGGGAATTATGGTATATTTTATTCCAAGGCGGTGGGTAATAATGAAACGTTTTAAACTTAAAAAGAAACTCTTAAAACTGATAATTTGTGCTGTGATTTTAGGATTTGTGGGGGTAAATTCAAGTGCATCGACGTATGCGGACCATAAAGGGTTGGAGGGATTTACACAAGAACTTGATCCTGAAATTGAACAGCTTCGTGATGAAGAGGATTTGGGGGAAATTGATTTGAATGAAAATCCAGATGTCCCATCCTTAGGTGGTGAAGACAATGAAACAGTAACCGTATTAAATCAAATGCGGAATTTTTCTTCTGGAGCCCGTGCACAACGTACAGAGGGGATTATTGAACCCAATGGATCGGGAAAATCTACCATTCTTCTATACAATAATTCAACAGGGGAAGCAGCACGTACGTATCTTTCAGATGGAGTCCTTTACAGTGGTGCCTTTCCGTTTTATGGCAAAGAAAACAATCGTTATAAAGTTCAAATTGCTGGCGCTATAGGTTGGGTTAATGCTTCGAACTTTAGAGAATATAGTTTCGATGAAGCAAAATCCATGAATATGTATAAAGTGAATGGAGATAACGAATTGGTTCACTATATCAGTCGTGGTGCAAATCAAACGAATGCAGCATCAATTCTTCTTGGACCAGCACCAAGTTTTTTACGTCAAGGGGTCAATTATTATTCGGCAGATGGTCATTATTTTTACACAAATCTCAAGACCATGGTTGCGGATTTAAAACTTAATAAAAATGCCGCGGCAGTCAATGCTTCAAATCCTTGGTATAACTACTATCAATATTTATCAAATCGTGCAAAATCATCCGTTACTGCGCAAGATATCAATAAATATTTAGCACGCAAGGGTTATACCGCAGCCCCTTCACCTAAAGTAACTGAGGTTGAGAATTTACAGCCACATGAGTCACTATTGGTTGGCTCGGAAAGTCACTTTATAAATGAAGGGAAAAAGTATGGGATTAACCCTCTAATTACATTTGGAACTGCAGTAAATGAGTCGGCATGGGGACGAAGTAATATTGCCTTAAAAGATAAAAATATATTTGGGCATTCTGCCTATGATTCTGCACCTGAATCGGCGACTGTCTATGAGAGTATTGGGATGTCCATTTCTAACCATATGACCCATTTCTTGAACTGGCATTATATGGATGTTACGGAAGCGAATTACTATGGCGGTTATCTAGGGGATAAACAAAGTGGTATTAACGTTAAGTATTCATCAGATCCATTTTGGGGCGAGAAAGCTGCAGAGTATTTCTACATCATGGATTGGTATATTGGTATGAAAGATTACAAGCAATATACCATCGGTTTGGTGACATCAAGTGGAACACCATCAGTTTATAAAGAGGCAAATGGAAGTTCTGCTTCAATCTACAAATTAAACGTTACAGGACAACATGTATTAATTCTTGATGAGATTAAGAAAGGATCAGAGGTGTGGTATAAAATTGCTGCAGATCCATTATTAACATCAAATCGTGACTTAATGCCTTGGGATACTGAGACAAGACCTTTTAAAACACCCTATAATGAAAATCATAACTATGGTTATGTAAAAGGGAGTGAAGTTAAAATCGTAGCGGGTAAGTTGCATAACGAAGCAAATCTAAAACGTGGAGATGTGAATGGTGATGGGAAAATATCACTCATCGATCTTGCGATGGTCAAAAGTCATCTATTAGGTAATTCAAAACTCAGTGGTGACAGTTTTAAACGAGCTGACGTTAATGGTGATGGTAAAATTTCATTATTAGATTTAGCGATGATTAAAAGTCATTTATTAGGAAATAGTAATTTAAACTAGAGGTGAATCATGAAAAAAATATTAAAATTAGTTGTTGTGGGGCTCATGACGGTCCTCTTATTACCGTTTAATGCGAATACAGTTCATGCCGCAAGTGGAAGCATTACTATCTCAGGACCTTCATCACTTGCGCCCGGAGAAACTGGGTATTATACACTCACATTCAGTGCTAGCGAAACAGCGTATTTTTCATATAATACGTCTGTATCAAACGGTAGTGCGGGCGGTGAAACATCCAGTGGTGCGTTTGGAAGTGGAGAGAGTAAAACTGAAAGTGCGAGTATTTCTGTAACTGCGGGATCAAGTGGAACGGTTGTGATCTCAGTCTCTGGTGTTGCTGCAACGACGTCTGCGAATGCTTCAGAATTCTCAATTGGAGGATCGAAAGAAGTTGCAATCGTTGCATCTTCAGGTGGGGGAAACTCATCGGGAAACGGTGGATCATCAGGAGGGTCAACAGGAGGTTCGACTGGTGGGTCATCAGGTGGGTCAAGTCAAGGTGGTGCAGAAGCGCCATCAAAGACACCTGAAGAACTCAAAGAAGAAGCTGAACAAGCAGAAAAAGAGCGCAAGGAAGAAATTGCGAAATCATTTTTAGTTGAGTCTATCGATATTATTTCCAGTGATACCAAACTTTATGGTGAAACGTTAAAGACAATAAAAATCGAAGAAGGTAAAACAGAATACGAGTATACATTACCTAAACGTGTCAATAAAGTTCTTTTAGATGTTGCCTCAACCGGCAATGATGTTACCTTAACGTTTGACAAAGAGTATGAATTCAAAGATGACGTAAAAGAGCATGTTATCACCGTTCGTGGTGCTCAAGAGGATGTCGTCAAGGAATATAAAGTCACATTAAAACGTAATTTAGATGAACCCACAGTCGTAAAGGTTGATGACCACGATGTGACGGTTTATGAAGATGAGATGTTAGATCGCTACATGGAATCAATTGGATTTAAACAAGCCGAAATTAAAATTGGGGACCAAAAAATCAATGGGTTTGGTAACGGTAATCTAAAAGCGATGTTAAGTCTTGAGAATGGCGAAGCATCATGGCGTGTATTCAGCAACGATGATGCCTATCTCGGGGATGCGGTTATGATGATGCGTTCTGAGAAAGAACCATTCTTTATCCAATCAACAACAAATGGTAGTGACCATGAAAAGGTTAATAAAGCGACGTATGTTGACCATACCTTGGACTTGGATAAAAAAATTCTTGAAATTGATCCAGAGTTGAAATTTAAACAAACTTATAAAGCTTGGGATTTAGAAGATGAATCACAGTTGCTTTATGGTATCAATTCTAAGGGGAAACAAGGTTTTTATAATCTAGATGTCGACAAAAATATCGAATGGTCCGTTGTCGGTTTTGATCACGTCGATAATGCTTATGTTACAGCTACTTGGGGACTTTCTGGTGCACTTGCTGTTGTATCAAGTGGGTTGGTTGCAAGTGTATTAGAACGAAAAGGCATCCTTAAATTTAAGAAAAAATAACTGAAGCAATTCAGTTTTTTTTTACGCATAAATTATCGAAGTGGCACCGTGATAAAAAGAAGTTTGATTTCAAGAAATTCCAGTGGAATGTCCGCCGTTTTCATTGTAATTATGGTAAAATAATGATTGAGGTGTGAACATGAAAAATAGAGTTAAAGCATTTTCAACAAATGTATTTTTGATTTTCTTAATCGTTTTGACAATCTATATCGGCTATGTAGGATTTATTGGTGGACCTCGCCGTGCTTATGAACGTGAAGATCAATTACATGTTGAAGCGATGATGAAATTAAAAGGCTATGAAGAGGCTCGCTTATTGAGTCGTTTTTCACTTGATCAAGTTTATTACATAACAGAAATAAAAGAAGATGAAGGCTCTAAAATTGTGTGGTTCAATAAAGGTTTAGATGCTTTCGGTGAACATGAAATGATTACCTATGAGCCGGTTTATGATTTGGCAGAGTCAATGGGCATTTCAAGTCGTAAAATTCGTTTGGGTGTCTATAATGACAAACTTGTATATGTATTAAAAACTAAAAATAAAGAAGTATTTGTAGATGTTGATGACTTATCCGTAGTTTTTGAATTGGAGGACTTTTAGTTATGTGGTGGAATAAGGCTTATATTAATCGCCGTGATTGGATTTTAGAGAATTTGGGTTCGCTGAAACTGACGCCTACCCAGACCCTAGTTTTATTAATGATTGATTTCTTGAATCAACAAGATGCTCCGATTACGCTTGAACTGTTGGCAGAACGTACGGCTTTAGACAGTCAAGTTGTGGATGAAACAATCCATGATTTAGTACGCCAGAATATTCTTGCGATTAAGGTATCGAAAGATGCCCTTGAGTTTAACCTTGACGGACTATTTCAAGACGGGGTTCGATATGAATACGTTAATGAAGGGATTTTTGAGGTGTTTGAATCGGAATTTGGACGATTGTTGTCTCAAAATGAGTTGATGACTCTTAATACATGGTTATCAAAATATTCGGAAGCCGATATTTTGGACGGTTTAAGAAATGCTGTGATCTATAAAAAAGTATCGATGCAATACATCAATGCAATCCTTGCGAATAAGCAAAAAGAGCGTTTAGGATGACCGTAGCTGAAATGATTAAAATTTTGGATGCTGAGTTTCCAAATGCGAAAAGTGACTTGGATTATCGCAATCCTTTTGAATTGTTGATTGCAGTTACTTTGTCGGCTCAGACAACCGATGTTGCAGTGAATAAAGTGACACCTGCCCTCTTTCAAGCTTATCCAACGCCCGAAGCACTTGCACAGGCAGATGTTAAAGTGGTTGAGTCGTATTTAAAGACGATTGGTTTGTACCGAAACAAAGCGAAGTATATTGTCGCATGTGCTCGGATGCTTGTTGAGGATTTTAATGGGGAAGTTCCCAGAACACGCACTCAACTGATGAAATTACCGGGTGTTGGTCGAAAAACAGCGAATGTTGTTTTAGCGGAAGGTTTTAAGCTTCCCGCAATCGCAGTGGATACGCACGTTGAACGTGTTGCCAAACGGCTAAAGCTTGCCAAACCAAATGATTCGGTAGAGGATGTTGAACGTAAGTTAATGCGTAAAATTCCGCGAGAGGATTGGGCTCGTGCTCATCATCTCTTATTATTATTTGGACGTTATCATAGCACCGCACGAAATGAGCGGGATGCTTTTGAGTTATTAGAAGAATTAAAGGAGAAACATCAATTATGAAAAATTTAAAAACCGATATCATTGCGGATTGGGTAAAAGGTTCTGTATTGGGTTCAGCGCAAATTCAAGGGGTTAAGGTCGATTCACGTACTGTGGAAGCAGGAGATTTATTTGTGTGCTTAAAAGGGGCTCGTGTAGATGGTCATGATTATATTGAAGATGTGATTGGTAAGGGAGCTGTAGCGGTTCTTGTTGATCATAAAATTGATAATCTTGATGTATGTCAGATTATCGTTGAGGATACAATGGTGGGCTTACAGATGTTTGCGCATGCATACCGTGAAACGTTAAATGCGACATTTATTGGTATTACAGGCAGTAATGGAAAGACTTCGACGAAAGATATTCTCTTTAGTATTCTAAGTCGTGTTGGAAGTGCTATCGCAACATACAAAAATCAAAATACTGAAATTGGAACTTACCTCAATCTCTTTCGCATGAATGAGGATACAGAATTCGGTATTTTTGAAATGGGTCTTGATTATGTCGGGGATGTCGCTGTCATGGCTGAATGTATTCGTCCGGATGCAGGACTTGTAATGAGTTTAGCACCAGCACATATGATGAATTTTGAAAGCATTGAACACATTGCTTCGGAAAAAATGAGAATCTTCGATTTTGTGACGCATAAAGATTTATCGTTTTACCAAGGAGATTTTGAACACTATCGTAATATAAGCCATGGTGAGCACACTTTTGGTTTTAATCAAGATAATGAATGGATTGTGTCAGATGTCGCTTCAAATAATGATGGCATCACATTTAAAGTAGATGGTATTGAATATTCAAGCAATCTTTTAGGGAATCACCAAGCGAGCAATTGTGCTGGGGTAATTGCCTTAATGCGTAAACTTGGCGTTGATGATGGACTTATTCGTGAGGGTTTGAATCACGTTGCATTAACCTCCCTAAGAACTGAGCTTGTAAACAAAGGGAATGCATTAGTCTTGTTGGATGCATACAAGTCCAATCCAATCAGTGCGAAATATGCTCTTGATTTGCTTGCACACTATGAATTTGAAGGGGAACGTATTGCTATCTTGAGTGATATGGTTGAGTTAGGTCCTGAAAGTCAACGTGCACATCTTGAGGTTCTTGATTGCATCCAAGATTTAGATATTAAAAGGGTTCATACATTAGGACCAGAATTTAATAAAGCGATTTCTCAACGTAAACTTGATTCGTCGCGATTCACAAATGATGAAACGTTTGAGGCATTTGTGGCACGGGTCACACCCTGTTTTAATGAGCATGCGATGATATTAATTAAAGGATCACGTTCGTATCAACTCGAGCGTTTAATGGAAGAGGTAAAGTAAATGGATAAGTTACAAGTGGCATTAGTTTTTGGATCAATTAATAGTGAACATGATATTTCAGTTGCAAGTGCAGCGTCTGTATTTGAACATTTTCCTAAAGATAAGTTTGACTGTGTACCTTTATACATTGGCAAAGATGGAAAATGGTATACGGGTGATTATACATTAGCGATGATGCAATCAAATAAACTTGAGGGACATCGTGAACTTTATTTACAATTTAATTATGATCGTCCCGGTTTTATTTATGCAGATGATCAAAGTCTCTTACCGGTTGATGTGGCATTTCTAATGTTACATGGTCGTATGGGTGAGGGGGGACAAGTTCAAGGACTTCTAAAATGTGCAAACATTCCTTTTACAGGCTGTGATGTACTTTCTTCCGCACTATGTATGGATAAAGGCTTTACACATATAATCTGTGAAGCAGCAGGCATTAATATGGCTGATTATCAATTAATCACCCATATTAACGATATTGATATTGAAAAAGTAACTTATCCTTGTATTGTGAAACCAAGTCGTGAAGGGTCTTCTTTTGGTGTGACCTATGTGCGTAATTATGATGAATTACTGAAAGCATGTTTGTTTGCGTTTGAATTTGATACCCGTGTTCTCATTGAAGCGTATATCAAGGGAACTGAGGTCGGTCTCGGTATTCTTAAAACCGATCAAAAGATGATTATCAGTGAAGTGGACCAGGTTAATGTTTCCGGTGAGGTGTTTGACTTCCAAGAGAAATATCACCCACATGCAACCGAGACACTCCCTATCTCTACATTCCCTGAATCGGTCCGAAAAGAGGTACAGCGTTTGGGTGAGCTTGCATTCAATGTTTTAGATTGCGCTCAATTCTCGCGTATTGATTTCTTTGTAACTGAAGATCATCGTATTTTCTTAAACGAAATTAATACAATCCCAGGATTTACAAGTTCATCACGTTATCCGGGAATGTTAGACCGTGCCGGTGTAAGTTATCCAGAATTGATTACCAAAATGATTGAGGATTTACTATGATTAACAACTGTACTGTATTTGTAGACGAACAAAAAATCCTGAACAATACTGAAAAACTGCGTGAAATTATTAAACCTGAAACGAAAATCATTGCGGTCATTAAAGCCAATGGTTATGGTTGCGGTCTTGTGGAAGTAGCACATACTTGTGAAAAGATGAAAATTGATGTACTTGCAGTTTTAAACATTGAACAAGCCCGTGACCTTCGATCCCATGGAATTACGACACCGATTCTTCTTCTTGGTGCTACCCTCGAGTCAAATTTTAAGTATTTGATTGAGTATGATTTAATGCAAGTTATTGTTAATCATGACTATGCATTAAAACTGAATCAATTTGGTCTTGACCACGGTGTTAAAGTTAAAACACATGTAAAAGTTGATACAGGCCTTCATCGCTTGGGTATGGAAGATTATGAAGAGATTAAGACTTGTTATGCACTTGAGGGTCTAGAAGTTTGTGGTATTTACAGTCATTTTGTGGAAGCGCAGTCTTATGATGGAGATGCAGTTGCATTTTCAATGCTTCAACTTGAACGTTATAAGACAGTTATTGAAAAGCTCCATCAAGATGGCATTGATCCAAAGATGACCCATATTCAAAACAGTCCTTCCATCCTTAATTTTGGTGATTTAGGCTTTGATGCAGTTCGTTGCGGTATGATTATGTTTGGTCTCTATCACCCTTCACAACTGGAGATGTCTTTAAATGCGGGGTATGAACCCGTCCTATCTTTTGAATCACGCGTTTGCATGGTGCGTGAGCTTAAGAAAGGGGAGTATGTAGGTTATGGTCGCACATTCCAAGCAACGCACGATATGATGCTTGCTACGGTCTCAGCAGGCTATTGTGATGGGGTTATGAAGTCCTTGTCCCTCAATGGTGGTCATGTTGTTATTAATGATACACTGTGTCCGATTGTGGGTGATATTGCGATGTCTCAATTTATGGTTGATGTGACCGGAGTTCCTTGTGCGCTGGAAGATCGCGTGATTCTCTTTGGTCATGAGAAGCAAACAATTTATGATTACATCGCAATCACAGGACAATCGATTAATGAATTAATCAGTCATATTCTTTACGATATTCCTCGAATCTATATACATAAAATCTAAGAGACAATCCGTCTCTTTTTTTTATGCACGCAAAAAAAGAAGGCCGAAGCCTTCTATTTAAAGTTTACAACAACTTGAGATCCTTCATGATCACTTAATCTGAATGAACTCATCGCCGTACCATCTACAGTAAAGGAATCAATTATTCCAGATGCTTTACCTTGTGTGTCAACTGTGAGATATCCTGCATCAGCTGCACGCTTGAGATTAGAACGAAGATAGTCACCCGAAGCAGTGATTTCTAAATCGGTGACATTAACACTGATAACAGTTCCAGAATAATCACCCGGTTTTACATTTTTACCAAGGATATTTGGATCCGAGGAAACAACTGATTTATACTTGTTTCCTTCGAGAACATAATTTGCTTGAATGAGGTCTCGATTAAAGCCTGCTGCCACCATTTGTTCTACAAAGTCATTAAATGCAGTTCCTGCAGAGGGAACTAAAACACTAATTTCCTTGGCATCAACGGCTGTGCAGACTACATTACTCTTCTTACCGGTACTCTTATCGAAGGTGTAGTAAGAACATGCCTCAATTTTACCTTTTAAATTCTCAATCGTTACTGAGATTTCTTGATTTGGTCCTTCGGTCATCGATTCAGCGATGGGTTTACCATCAACACGAATTTCAGATTTATAGCGCACGGCACCAAAGAGCCATGATGGATCATACAGACGTTTTCCATCAACCGTACCACCACTTGGATAATTCATGGTTATGGTAGATGGTGCAACGGTTAATTGCGACGCATCGGGATAGGTTGCCATCTTAATATCAAAATTAAATTTATTTCCTTTTTGATTCATCATAACTTTATGATCACTGAGTGCTGCTAAGTCTTTTGGACTCGCTTCGGCAAGTTTTAAGAAATCACGTTTGATATAACCTGTAGCAAGGAGGCTTTGGTCCATACCTTCTACTGGCGCTTGATATGGGAATGTTCCCAAGATATGTTGAATATCGGCAACTGAACCCGGGCGGGCAACATCATCACCAGCACCATAGGATTCTTCAATGAGTGTTAGGAGGTAACTGTTGAGTTTACCTGTAAGATTTTGTGATGCTTCATCAACACCGTACTCATCGATGAAGTAAGGATTCTTCTTATCTTTTGAGTCAAAACCGGTCCATGTCGCAATACTGTATTCCGATGTTGCGGTAATCATGAGACGGTCTTTAATTGAATTTCGTGGAACACCTGTAGCATCAGCTGTTTCATCATCATATTTATTCGTTCCAGTTTTACCAAATACAGGGTAGTTACGACGTACTGGCGAGATAACCGGGTTATATGAACTTTCAACTGCATATTTCATAATTCGAGTTGTAAGCCATGCCGATGCATCCGAAATAACAGGTGTTGCAGTGTGCGAAGGAACATAAGGTTCCCGATCACTATCCAAGAACTCGATTCGAGTGACTGTATGAGGCTTAATATAATTTCCATCATTAAACATAACCGCATTGGCACCTGCCAATTCAACTGGACTTACAGTGAAGGTTCCATCACCAATCGCGAAACCAGGACGGAAATTATCCTCGGATACAGAACTGAATCCAAGTTTATTTAAATATTCAACCATCTTTTCATTACCAATGGTATCAATTGTACCTTGTGTTGCTTCAAGGGCAGGAATGTTTCGTGAATCGGCAACGGCCATCATCAATGGAACTTGTCCTAAATAGCGTCCATCATAGTTTCCAATTAGAATATCCGTACCACGATAATTCATCGGTGCGTCTAAGAACACATGTGATGTCGCAAGACCTTGATATTCAAATGCAGGTGCATAAGCAATATGAGGCTTCATAACAGATGCAGGTGAAGAGTTTCTCGCAATGGCGCGGTTATGAAGGAATGCACCATTATAATCGAAACCACCTACAATCCCAGCAATTTCACCGGTATGGTTATTAAGAATAACCGAACCAACTTGAATAGGTCGGTATTCATTTTTTTCTTCATCAACCAATGAAGGGTTTAAATCTGTAATTTTACGATTTTGGAAATCATCAATCCCTTTTTGCACGGTAGGATCCATACTTGTATAAATATTCATGGAAACTTTTCCTGGATCAAGACCCGTAAGTTCTTGGGCTTCTTGATAGGCGACATCGATAAATGCTTGATACTCAAACATTTCGCCTTCGGAAGCAGATGATTCAACAAGTAAATCCTCGACGCGTACTGCTTTCGCAAGTTGGTACTCTTCATCAGTAATATATCCGTGATAATTCATTAAGTAGAGTACTTCTTTTGTACGTTCGTCGGCTGCTTCAATGCTATAGTAAGGGTTATTCACACTCGGTGCATTAATAACACCAGCCAAGAATGCAGCTTCAGTTAAGTTAATTTCGGAAAGACGCTTACCAAAATATGCTTGGGCCGAAGCATCGGCACCCATTGTACGTGGAACACCATAATTAATCATATTAATATAGAGTTCAAAAATCATTTTTTTGCTAAGAACTTGTTCGCGTTCAAGTTTAGTAGAAAGATAAATTTCTTGCAGTTTACGGTTTACACCCGTTGCTGCATCTTCATTTTCCATAAAATACTGGTTTTTAATTAATTGCATTGTGAGTGTCGACCCACCTTGACCAAAACTAATCGAACCATGTCTTAACGAATCAAGGAGATTGGAAAGTGCTGCTTTGGTAAAGCGTGGAACATCCCAACCGCCATGGACAAAGAAACGAGAATCTTCAACCGCAACAAATGCATCAATTAACGATTGAGGCACTTGATCAAATGTTGTAGGATCGGATTTCTTTGCAGCAGTATTATAAATAGGCTCCCCATTCTTATCAAAAATGGTTGATGCGGATTGTGTTAAAAAGTCATCTTTTTTTAATACAGGTGCATTTTTCATGTTTTTTACGGTAAGTGCACCGACGCCTGTAACGCCAATAATTCCGATTGATACACAAACAATTAAAATCCATGCGACAATGCGTTGTCGTTTCAGTTTTTTCTGTTCAGGTGTTAAGGGTTTTTTATCTTTTTTTATTTTTGTTTTCTTTTGAGAACCATCCGTATTATTTGATGATCCACGCTTAATATGTGGAATCTCAGGTTCGTTTTTACTTTTTCTATTTGTCATAGACACTCCTTTATATAGACTCTATTAATAATGTCAAGATAATGACAAGGTATTTGATATGTACTTTCAAGTTGATAACCGACAGATCGAATCCACGAAAGGGGTAACGACCGAACATGTTTCTCACTGATATAAGGTACAAAGTCTTTTGCAAAGATCAAATACGTCTCATCAATCGTCCAAAAACGAATGATAAGAAATGCTATGGCACCATGCCGTGAAACCGCAGCAAGATGATCGAGCTGATGTTTATGAAGTGCAGCAAGTGGGAACAAGGTTTTGTTCTTGGTTTCTTTTGCTTCAAAATCAAGAGCGTATCCCTTATATACACCTTGATAATCGGTCGTGGATGCCTGTCTAAAATAAGCTTCAGTGATTTTTGCTTTGTTACGTGAAGGGTAGTCAACATTGACGATTTGAATCGGCGTAGGTTTTTTATGAACTACCGCCATGTCCTTCATAAGATAGTGGTCATTGGTCTTGTTGATATCTTCTTCAAGACTCATACCACGTCTACTTGTAACGCCAGTACCACTGGGTTTGTTGTAAGTTTTTTTTCCAGTTGGATATTGAATCATCTAATCACCAACAATATTATACTATAATTCCCATCAAATATCATATACTAAAAATCTTGGGGGAAAGCGGAGGTTTCCTATTGAACTTCAAACGGTTATTTGTAATAATAGATGAGAGGTGAATTTATGGCACAAAAATTAACGACGCAAGCAATCCTGGATAAAGAGTTCCATGTGGACTTTAAAGGATATAATGCAGTTGAAGTTGATCAATTCCTTGATCAAGTAATGCACGACTATGAATTCTTTGAAGGCATTATCAAAGAACAAAAAGAGTTGTTAGATCGATATGAAACCACATTAGGTCAACAAAAACGCATGCTTTTAGAATATGAAGGAAGAGATCGTGTGTCTAAGGATATGCCAACTCAATTCAGTCATGTAGACATTCTAAAACGTGTTTCACGGCTTGAGGAAGCGGTCTTTAATAATAAAAAATAAATCTTACTAACACGAAAGATAATCGCTGCAGTAAAATGTAGAGGAAAGTCCATGCTCGCACCACCTGAGATGGTGGTAGTGTTTGTGCTCAGTGAATCAATAAGCTGAGGTATAGAGGCATCTATAACGGCAGACCAAAATCCTAAGGGAAACTATGGATGGAGGCTATAAAAGTGCCACAGTGACGAAGTTTCTAGGGAAACCTAGGAAGTGGAACGAGGTAAACCCCATAAGCGAGAAACCCAAAATTGGTAGGGGAACTCACACTACTGAAATGAAGGTAACGTGAGACGTTTTTAAAACGTAGATAAATGATTATCGCAACAGAACATGGCTTAATGAGTGTTAATGCATTTAGGAGTAGAAATACTCCTTTTTTTAATTTCACAAATGCACACGTATTACATTGTAATAAAGTGTAATGATTGTTATAATTATTTTATATGTGTAAGGAAGGTGAGCATAACTTGGAAAAAATTGGCTTAATACTACAAGAACGCCGTAAAGAACAAGGTTACTCATTAGAAGAAATGAGTGTTAAAACGAAATTATCAACCGTACAGTTGAGTGCAATTGAAGAAGGAAATATTCAATTTTTCAAAGACGATTTATCGTATTTGAGCTACTTTGTACGTTATTATGCGAATGCTTTAGATATTGATTATAATGAATTGCGAAGTGAGTTGGATGATACGATTAATGCGTATACAGATTCCATTACGGTTTCACAAATCAAAAAGCAAGATGAAATTACAAGCAATGTCCAAAAAAAATCGAAGCAAGCTAAAGTTAAGAGCAAACCCGCATCGAAAGGCCGTAAGAAAATGGATTTACAAACAATTGCGATGCTCTTGTTTGCGATTGCGATTCTCGCACTATTATTCTTTGGTGGTTATAAATTATTAAGTGGAAGTCTCAATGTCAAAGATCCGATTGAAGATCCAGGAAGTACCATCGTAGTTCCAAAAGAAGATCCAAAAGAAGATGAGAAAGAAGATGAGAAAAAACCAGAAACCGAAAAGCCAAAAGAACCTGAAAAAACAAAACTTGAAGTCGCTCAAAAATCGATTGAAGGATCAAGTGTTGTTTATGAAGTGAAAAACTGGGTTAAGGATGAAAAAGCAACGTTTGATTTTGAATTCCATAATGCTTCTTGGACCTCTTTTACCGAAGATGGCCAACAGCTTGCAAATCCAGCTGCTAAGATTTTTAATGCTAATGAGAAAGCAAGTGTTATTCTCAATGTTGCGGATGGGAAGTCACTGGAAGTAACATTTGGTTACATGAATGGTAATGAGATTAAACTGAATGGTGAAAAAGTCGAAATGGATGCTTCAATTGCAACCTTACCCGACTATGCAACAATTACCTTCAAGTTTGTTGGAGGAGCTAACTAATGAATATCGCAAATAAACTAACCGTCTTTCGAATTATTCTAATACCAATTATTGTATTGGTGGAATTATTTCCTTACAGTCATTTTGGGATTACGGTTCCCTACATAAATATTGATACCGTGATGTTGTCGTATAAAAATATTGCAGTGCTTGTACTGTTTGCGGTCGCATCCTTTACGGATTTCCTTGATGGTTATCTTGCACGCAGTCGTAATATGATTACTGTATTTGGGAAGTTTTTAGATCCAATTGCAGACAAACTTCTTGTAAATACATTATTTATTATTTTCGCCTACCAAGGCATTGTTCCTGTTGTAGCAGTCTTAATTATGATTTGGCGCGATACCATTGTGGATGCAGTGCGAATGTTACTTGCTCAAAAAGGAATGGTTATGGCTGCTGGGTATTTAGGTAAGGTAAAGACTGTTGCGCAAATGATTGCAATTATTTTAGTCTTACTCAATAATCTGCCATTTGAGTTATATCATATTCCAGTTTCATCGATTGCAGTATGGTTTGCAACCTTGATGTCAGTATTAAGTGGGGCTTCGTATGTAATTCAAAGCCGTTCATTCTTTACAGAAAGTATGTAGTCTTTGTTTAGTTTCATATATGGAGGATCGTATGGAAGACGCAAAAAAAGATAAAGTTCTTGATGATGCAATAAAACAAATCGAAAAACAATTTGGTAAGGGTTCAATTATGCGCTTGGGTGATCGAGCTGCGGTTGATATTGACGCTATTAGTTCAGGATCGCTCAGTTTGGATGCTGCACTAGGAATTGGCGGATACCCTAAAGGTCGTATTATTGAAATTTATGGCCCTGAATCAAGCGGTAAAACAACGCTTGCATTACATGCGATTGCGGAAGTGCAAAAAGCGGGTGGTAAAGCTGCATTTATCGATGCTGAAAATGCGATTGATCCTATTTATGCTCAAAATTTAGGTGTTAACATTGACGATTTAATTCTTTCACAACCGGATAGTGGTGAACAAGGATTGGAAATTGTGGATGTCTTAGTTCGTAGCGGTGCTGTTGATTTAATTGTCGTTGACAGTGTTGCGGCACTGGTACCACAAGCGGAACTCGATGGTGAAATGGGTGATGCTCAAGTCGGTTTACAAGCACGAATGATGTCTAAAGCAATGCGTAAGCTATCCGGTGGCATGAACCGAGGGGAATGTACCGCAATTTTCATTAATCAGCTTCGTGAAAAAGTGGGAATTATGTTTGGTAATCCTGAAACAACACCAGGTGGCCGTGCGTTGAAGTTCTACTCTTCAGTTCGACTCGATATTCGTCGCAGTGAACAAATTAAACAAGGGACGGATATTGTTGGGAATAAAGCCAATATTAAAGTCGTAAAAAATAAAGTAGCCCCACCTTTTAGAACCACACAAGTTGAAATCATTTATGGTAAAGGTATTAGTTATATTGGTGAAGTCATTGATCTCGGTGTTCAATATGACTTTATCAATAAGAGTGGATCTTGGTATTCTTACAAAGATGAGAAAATCGGACAGGGTCGTGAAGCGGTTCGAAGTTTCTTAGAAGATAATCCTAAGATAACAGAAGAGATTGCTGCACAGATTCGCGAGATTATTTTACCGAAACGTGAAGTTTTAGAGAAAAAAGAGGATAAAGAATGATAATATATATCATTCTTTTTTTTGTCCTTGTGGAATTCACATTAATAAAGTATTATATAAGTATTAGGAAACTAATTTTTAAATATTTTTTTAATAAAGAAAGAGGAATAGAATGGACAATCAACTATTATATTCCGTCTTAACTGGTATTATTGTTTTTATTTTGACAATTTTTGCGATGATTGTCGTGAATAAATTAGGTTTAAACCGTTCAAAGGAACG
The DNA here is from genome assembly GCF_016617625.1 of Erysipelothrix sp. strain 2 (EsS2-6-Brazil). Classification (NCBI taxonomy): domain Bacteria; kingdom Bacillati; phylum Bacillota; class Erysipelotrichia; order Erysipelotrichales; family Erysipelotrichaceae; genus Erysipelothrix; species Erysipelothrix sp. strain 2 (EsS2-6-Brazil). The sequence goes on along the minus strand of NZ_SBAR01000001.1, from coordinate 151,803 downwards.
TGCAAATTCATTAATTAAAGATGCTGAAGAAAAAGCAGAATCAATAAAAAGAGAAGCACATTTAGAAGCGAAAACTCATGCTTATGAGATCAAACTAAATGCTGAAAAGGAACTTAAGGGGCAGCGTAAGGAACTCCAAGAATATGAAAATAAATTGGATCGCCGTGAAGAAAATCTAAATTTTCGCGATGCAAACTTAGTGACTAAAGATAAAGAAATGTTGAATAAGCAACGTGACTTAGAGGCTAGAACTGCCAAACTAGATAAGATGGAGCAGGCGTTAATCGAACGCACAGAAGTTCAATTAAGAGAATTAGAACGAGTTGCTCATATGCCTGCATCAGAAGCAAAAACAGAACTATTCGAAGTTGTTGAAAAACAAATGGAGCAAGAAGTTCTTACTTACATTCGTGAACAAGAAGAAATGGCTCATCAACGGGCTGAAGACATCGCAAGAAACATAATTTCTCTTGCTATTTCGCGATATGCACAAGAAGAAACAACGCAACGGACCTCTTCGGTCATTACCTTGCCAAGTGAGGAAATGAAGGGCCGTATTATTGGTCGTGAAGGACGTAATATCCGTGCATTTGAAAATGCAACGGGTGTCGATCTATTAATCGATGACACACCTGAAATTATTACATTATCATGTTTTGATCCAATTCGTCGTGAAGTTGCACGAATGGCATTGGATACGCTTATGACTGATGGTCGAATTCAACCAGGTCGTATTGAAGAAGTTGTTGATAAAGCACGTAAAGAACTTTATCAAGTTATTAATAAAACGGGTCAGGATACCTTGTTTGATTTAGGTATTAGTAAGATGGATAAAGAAATTGTAACCATTCTGGGACGTCTGAAATATCGTTATAGCTATGGTCAAAATGCCTTGGCTCATAGTATTGAGGTTGCGAATTTAGCGGGGATGATGGCCGCTGAACTTGGCTTAAATCAAAAACTTGCGAAGCGTGCAGGTCTGCTCCATGATATTGGTAAGGGTCTTGATTTTGAAATCGAGGGTAGCCATGTGGATTTAGGGGTGCGTTTAGCGAAGAAACATAATGAACATCCAATTGTGATTAATGCAATTGCATCACATCATGGTGATACTGAAGCAACCAGTGCGATTGCCGTACTTGTCGCAGCGGCGGATACATTAAGTGCAGCACGACCAGGCGCACGCTTTGAGTCATTTGAAAATTATATTCAACGTCTTGAAGAACTTGAAGCGATTGCATCAACTCGTGAAGGAGTTCAACGTGCATTCGCAATTCAAGCAGGTCGTGAATTACGTGTTATGGTTGTACCAGATGAAATCGATGATCTTCAAACGGTAAAACTAGCACGTGATATTCGTCAACAAATAGAAGAAGAACTCACATATCCTGGTCAAATTAAAGTGACTGTGATTCGTGAATTACGCGCAATGGAGTTAGCTAAGTAATGAAGATATTATTTATAGGTGATATCGTAGGAGCAAGTGGTCGACAAATTGTTGTTGACCACTTACCTATGTTAAAAGAGCAATACGAAATAGACTTTACGATTGCAAACGGTGAAAACAGTGCACATGGTAAAGGCATTACAAAGAAAATATACAATCAATTAACCGAAGCAGGTGTGGAGTGCATTACAATGGGAAACCATACATTTGCGAAACGCGAAATTATCGATGATTATGATGCATGTCCGAATCTATTGATACCTGCGAATATTGAACCCATTGATTTTGGAAACTATTATAAAGTTTTTGATGTTCAGGGAAAACAAATTTGTGTGGTAAACCTCTATGGTGAAGCATTTATGAATCGTGTGGGTGATCGGCCTTATCCTTATATGGACTGGCTTTTAGAAAATACGGAGTATGATTACTACTTTGTAGATTTCCATGGAGAATCGACCAGCGAAAAGATGTTATTTGCACATATTTATTCTGAAGAAATTGATGCGATGGTTGGAACCCATACACATGTTCAAACTGCAGATGAACGTATTATTGGCCAGGTAGCCTATATTACGGATGTCGGAATGTGTGGCGCTTGTGATAGTGTTATTGGACGTGACATTGATGAGTTGTATGATCGCGTAATATTAAATGAAAAAACACACTTCAAAGTGGCCAAAGGTGATGCATTCTTAAATGCTGTAGTGATTGATGTTGATGATAAGACGATGAAGTCGAAGTCAATTCAAAGAATTGCAATTTAAAGTAAGTAAAACCAAGCCTTGCTTGGTTTTTTTATTGAAGTTTCTGTGCAAACATTAGTGCTTCGTTTTTAAGTGAAGGAAATCTAGTGTATAATATAGGAAATGGTTTACATCATAATAGAAATTAATTAAAAGGAGATTTTATGGATAAAATTCGTTTTCTCGCATTAGGAGGTCTTGATGAAGATGGCAAGAATATGTCGGTCATTGAGATTAATGACGAGATTTATGTCGTGGATGCAGGTTTAAAATATCCACAAACTGATCAATTGGGTGTCGAAATTGTCATTCCCGATTTATCATATTTAAAGAAAAATAAAAAGCGTGTTAAAGCAATTTTTATCACACACGGTCATGATGACGTAATGGGTGCACTCCCATATCTTGTTAAGGAAGTGAATGCACCGGTATATGCAACGCCGCTTATTGCGCTTATGATTGAAGATTTGTTTAAAGAAAATAAAGTAAAGAATGCACACATTCACAAAATTAAACGCAACAGCCGTTTTAAAATTGGTGAGCGTCGTTTTGTAGCTTTTGGGTTGACACATTCAATTCCAGATACATTTGGAATTGCAATTGATACGGATCAAGGATATGTCGTTCATTCGAGTGAATTTATTATTGATTTTGATGTGCGTAATCAAGGATTTATGTGTGATGTCGCAAATATCTCTGAATTGGGTAAAAAAGGCGTATTCTTATTAACTGCTGAATCGGTAGCTTCAAAACGCCAAGGATTTACTTCGCCTAATCACCGTATTTCAAAACGTATTGAACGTGTTTTTGAAGAAACAAACGAGCGCATTCTTGTGACGTTGTATGAACAAAATATTTACCGACTCATTGAAGTGATTGAAACGGCTCAAAAATTCAATCGTAAAGTGTTTTTCTATGGTGAGAAGCAACGTCGTTTGATGAAGCATCTTGAACGTTTAAATTACTATCATATGCCTAAAGGTCTCGAAATTAAACCTGAGAAGTTTAATAATGAAATCAAAGATGTCGTGGTAATTGTGTCTGATATTGGCCCTAGCGTTTTTAATAAAATGGGACGCATTGCGATGGGTGAAGATCAACTTGTTGAAGTGAATGAAAACGATAACGTGATTGTCGCTTCTCCAGTTGTTCCAGGTACGGAAGCCGTCGCGGGAGCTATGATCAATGAATTGTATAAAGATGGCGTTAAAGTAATGTCCTTAAACTATAAAGATGTTATGCCGATGCATGCATCTGTTGAAGATTTGAAAATGATGATTGCGCTTCTTAAACCGAAGTATTATGTTCCAGTTAAAGGTGAATATCAAAATCTTGTCGCAAACGCAGGTGTTGCGGTTGATATGGGTATTAGCGCTGGTAATATTGTAATCTTGGATAACGGTCAAGTCGCAGAGTTTGATGAAGGTCGTTTAAAAACGACATCTGAAATCTTAAAACTTGAAGATATGTTAATCGATGGCAAAGACCATTTAGATACATCGGGATTGGTGCTTCGTGATCGTCAAACACTCGCTACAGATGGATCCATTATTGTTGGTATGGTTATCAATAACAAAACGAAGGAAATTCTGGGCGGACCGGATGTGCAATCTCGTGGTGTTATCTACCTAAAAGACGCAGATAACATTATGAAAGAAGTGGGTGTCATTCTTGAACAAACCATTCTTAAACTTGTTGAGAAGCACAAATATGATAACGTTACAGCGCGAAATGAAGCACGTGATGTTATTTCTAAATACATTTATAAACAAACAGGGAAACGTCCGATGATTTTACCTGTTATTATTGAAATTCATATTTGATAAGGGGTGATTGCGTGAGTTCTAAGGGAAAGAAAACAAAAAAAGAACAGCTTAAACAACAAGAGCTCATTAAATTTGTCGTTGAACTCTCTGTAATTGCACTTGCAATTATTGCGATGTTTGAATTGGGTGTTGTTGGCCGCTTTTTAAATCAATGTATGCGTATTTTAGTGGGACAATATCCGATGCCTTACCACATCTTAATCATTGGGATTACAGGATACAAAATGATTGGAACGGATACGAAACATAAAACATGGCGTTTTTGGACCGCCGTGGGTCTGCTTTTTACTGCAATGATTCTTTCCGTTAATTTCTTTCTACAACCCCAAGCGTCCGGTTTGTCCGTAATCTCGGAGTATTTTAATCGTATTCCGAAGATTTTTATGAATTCAAATGAGAATGCTTATGGTGGTGTTGTGGGCGCAGTTTTATTTGGACTGTTGTCATATCTTGTGGATCGTGCAGGTGTCTTGCTTTTTGTAATTGTGCTAATTCTAAGTGGTCTTGCGCTCTTATTTACACCAAGAGAAATGTTGCGAAGTGCACAAAAGAGTACTGATGCAACCAAGTCTGCCTTAGAAAAACGTCGTGAACAAAAAGAAGCGAAGCGCCGTGTGAAGGCAATGCAGGAAAAACAAGCGGAACTGGATGAAAAATTAAATGAGTACGCAAGCGAAGCAGAACCAACAAAAGCCGGTTTTATTTCGTTTGATGCTCCCAATGTGGTGAAAGAATCAGTCACAAAATCACCGTTTATGACAATGGATGATGTCAATGTGCCTGATTCTTCCGATGCTACGCCGACAACGGATTTAGAAGAAAATCCATTTGGATTTAAAAATGCAGGATTAGATCCGGTTTCCTTATCGGATAAAACCAGTACCCAACAAGCACTGGAACAAGGAGAAGATTTTAGAACGAGTTCATTTGAAAATTACAAAGTTCCTTCCATTCACTTGTTGGAGGCGGGACGTGGATCAAATACATCCAAAGCGAATGTAGCCAGTGCTAAAGAAAAAGGGGAACGGTTAATTGCGGTTTTAAAACAGTTTGGAATTGATGCAGCGCTTATGGATATCCATATTGGTCCTGCCGTAACGAAATTTGAGTTAAAACCTGACAGCAATGTGAAGATCAGTCGGATTGCATCGATTCAAGATAACTTGATGATGGAACTGGCAGTAAAGACTTTGCGTATTGAAGCGCCGATTCCAGGTAAAAGTGCGGTTGGGATTGAAATTCCAAATGTTGAGATGGTCCCAGTTAAAATGAAAGATGTTGTGATGGGGTCATCACAATTTATGTCAGAAGATAATGTAAATGTTGCACTGGGTAAGGATTTAACAGGAAAACCCATTACGGTGGCTTTGAATAAGATGCCTCACCTACTTGTTGCGGGTGCAACAGGGAGCGGTAAGTCGGTATGTATGAATACCATTATTACATCCATTCTGCTCACCAAGTCTCCCGAAGATTTAAAACTTCTCTTAATTGATCCTAAAAAAGTAGAATTTACACCTTATACTGAAATACCTCATTTAATTGGTCCGGTTATTGATGATCCGCATAAGGCATCAGCAGCTTTGAAAGTTGTTGTTGAGGAGATGGAACAACGTTATGATTTATTTTCAAAAGCTGGGGTGCGAAATATTGGATCTTATAATGAGAAAGTGAAAGCCTTCCCTGCGGAAAATCTGTCAAAATTACCGTGGATTGTCGTTATTATTGACGAGTTGGCAGATTTAATGTCTGTTGCCGGTAAAGAGGTTGAGACAAGTATTCAAAGAATTACTCAACTTGCGCGTGCTGCGGGGATACATCTTATTGTCGCGACGCAGCGACCATCCGTGGATGTCGTAACAGGAATCATTAAGGCAAATATTCCTTCGAGAATTGCTTTTGCGGTGTCAAGTGCAATTGATTCGCGTACCATCTTGGATGAGACCGGTGCCGAAAAATTGCTTGGATATGGCGATATGTTGTATGTACCAATGGGTGAACCGCATGCAATTCGTGTTCAGGGATGTTATGTCAGTGATGACGAAGTTAAGAAAATTGCGGATAAAGCAAGTGCCCAAGCAAAACCACGATTTGATGATTCCTTTATTAAATTAGATGGTGTTGATGGAAACCAAGGGGTCTTGGGTGTGGAAGAAGATCCACTTTACCAAGAAGCTCAAGAATATGTTGTTCGTCAGAAAAAAGCATCAACATCTCTATTACAACGCCGTTTTAGAATTGGATATAATCGCGCAGCCAATATGATCGATGCCTTAGAACAAAATGGTGTCATTGGTCCAGCTCAGGGTAGTAAACCCCGCGATGTTTATTTAAAATTAGATGATCTTGAACAAGAGAGCGCTTTATAGCGCTTTTTTATTTGTCTCCATTACCTTATATTTGTCATTTATCGTTAAATATATGGGAGTTGTGTTAAGTTTATGTATATTACGAGAACAAATTGTGCGAATGTAGTGAAATTTTCTTAAAAATAGTGTATATTGATACCGTTAGTCTAAATTTTTATATTTGGATTCATGGGAGGGTATATGAAAAGAAAGCTATTTGCACTTTTGATGGCTGTGGTCATGTTTGTATCAACTGGAGTTCAGTTGGATGCAGATACAGCACGTGTCGCAAATCAAAACAGTCTTATAACTGATTTTAATTTCTCAAATACTAATTTAAACCATGGGTATGAAACCAGCGTTACAGTTCAATTTGCGGAATCCGGAAATCGCAAGTTGAATTCTGGTGATGTTATGGAACTCCGATTACCAATGGAGCAGAAAGTAGATTCGAATGGATCTCCTTATTCCGTGGGACTCAAAGGAATCTCACAAACGATTAAGCTTACCATGCCAGGGGTTGAAAAACCACTCGGTCATGTCTATGTGACAGAAAGTAATGTTCATGTTGTGTTTACAGATGAAGTGGATCAACTCAACAATATTGCAGGTTCTTTCACATTTAGAGTTGAAGGATTTAATGATAATACGCAAAACATCAAAGAAACACTGTATACCAATCTTGGAACGAATGTTTCTCAAAAGTCGGTACAAATTGAAGGTCAATTTCAAGGAAGTGGTTCTTATGAGATGTTTGCGAAACTAGGCGGAATGTCCCGTGAAGAGGAAGAGGTCGTGCGATGGGTTCTTCTATTAAACGGTGAACGCGAACCCTTTATGTCTGAGATGACGGTACGCGATACAATTGGAACAGGTCATGAATACATGCCAGGATCCTTAGTATTTATGGTTACCGATCATACCGGAAATCGCTTTACGGTTAGTGAACAGACGTTTCGAGATCAGTATGGTGGCGTATGGATTAATGGTCAGTCTTTAATTGTGGCAACTCATCCAAGCAAATTACACTATACTTCAATTGAAGTCATGTATAACACAAAAATCACAGATTTGAAACAGGCTGAGATGGAAAATAAAGCTGTGGCGAGTTTTTATGATCATGAAGGCTATCCCCAAACCATTGAAAAAGATGTATCTGTTGAAAATCATTATGCATCCGGTTCGATTGTTGGAAATAAACCAAAACCGGGTGTTTTAAGGATTGTAAAAGTTATTGATGGAACGGAAACACCTGTATCGGGTGTTACTTTTACTGTGAAAAATGATCGTGGTGTCCTCGTTGAACGTGTAACAACCGATGAAACGGGAGTGGTTAATCTTTCGCTGAAAGATGGCCGTTATACGATTGAAGAAGTCGAGGCACCTTCTTGGCTTGTCTTGGATCCCAAACCCGTAACCGTGGATGTTGATCAACATGCGGAAGTCGGGACGCTTGCAGTTTTTAAAAATGAAATTAAAAAAACAGAAGTTAAAGTCTCTAAAACATGGATTGGTGGTCCTTCACCCCATCCGATTGTTGCATTTAACCTTATGCAAACGCTTAACGGGGTTACTTCTGAGGCAGGTCGTATTTTAACCTTAGAGGGTGGAAAATCTTCGGTTGTTTTTGAAAATCTTCCAGTTGCTGATGAAACTGGAACCCCCATTGTTTATTCTGTCGAAGAAGCGGGGTTCGCAACCGATGAATATAAGGTTTCAATCACACCAATTAATGAAAATAATGAAATTTTTGTTACAAATACCTTTATTAAAGATACAGAGTTGACAGATTTTAAAGTTTTTAAAACATGGAATGGAGGGCCTTCTACGAAGCCTTCAGTTTCCGTTCAACTTTATGCCAATGGAGATCTTGTTGAGGGAAGTATTATGGAAATTCCTAGCGGAGAAAACTCCGTAACGTTTCAAAATTTACCTGCTTATAAAGGAGGCGTTGCGATAGAGTATAGTATTCGAGAAGTTGAAGTTCCTAAAAATTATAAAGAAACAGTGATTAAACCCAATCATATTGAAAATGAGTACCTATTAAAAGATGTAACCATGACTAAAAAATGGGTGGGAGGCAGTCCGATACATCCAGACACTGAATATGTTTTAGTTGCGGATGGTGTTGATACTGAACACACCGTAACGCTCTCACAAGAAACGAGTTATACCTTTAAAGACATGCCGAAATACAATGACAAGGGTCAAGAAATTGTTTACCGTGTTCGTGAAGTCGTGGTTCCAGAAGGGTATGACGCAACGTATAGTGAAGATGGTTTAACCATAACCAATACCTATCGTATGGAGTACATGGATGTTACCGCAAACAAAGTTTGGGTGGATTCCTTAAACTCAGGGGAACATCCAACAGTTAGGTTTCAATTGTACCAAACCATTGATGGTGTAACATCAGCGGTTAATGGTGTATATAAAGACTTAAGTGAAGGTTCTGTAACGTTTAAACAGCTTCCTAAAACGACGCAAGACGGTAAAGAAATTCGTTATACTGTTCGTGAGGCAAATATTCCAAAACATTATGAAGTTCACTACAGTACGGATGGTTTAACTGTCACCAATACCTTTAAACCGGATATGATTTCCGTAAATGTAGAGAAGGTTTGGAATCATGGACCCGTTACGCGTCCAGATATTGAAATTCAATTGTACGCAAATGGTGCTCCTGTCACAAACGGGAAACGTACTTTAAGAAATGGTCAAACACACGTGGTTTATCGAAATCTACCAAAACAAGACCATGCGGGAGAGATTGTATATACGGTTAAAGAAATTACCCAGTTAGACAATTATTCAACCCGCTATGAAGGAGCAGGGACAGATTTAAAAATCATTAACGATTATCAAATTCCGACAAAACCCATTATTGCGCGAAAAGTGTGGGAGGGTGGACCAAGTCCAAAACCAACCATTGCTTTAACACTCTCAAAACGTATTGAGGGATCCAATGACATATTACCAGTTCCCCTTGCACCGATTGAACTTAAAGATGGTGAAACGGAGGCTCATTTTGGTGTGCTTCCAATTAAAACCTTGGATGGAAAAACCATTACGTATTTCGCGAATGAGGTGGATGTCCCAGAAGGTTATCTAGGGTTAAATTCATACTCCGACCCACTAACCGTAATCAACCGTTTTGATGTGAAGACAGCACCGGTTTACGGTAAGAAACTATGGCGTGGCGGACCAGATCTTAAACCTGATATTGAAATTAAACTTCAAGAACGGTATGAAGGTGAGACAGAGTATCGTGATAGCGATGTTGCTTCTAAGCTTTTAAAAAGCGGTTATGATACTGTGCGTTTTGACTCCATGCCAACGTTTGCGTTTGATGGACGTCGTATTGAATATCGACTTCATGAAGTAAAGGTACCAACTGGATACACTCAAATAGAAAGTTCCAATCCGCTGGAATTGATAAATGTATATAATCAAGGAAGCATGTCCGTTACGGCTGAAAAGAAATGGATTGGTGGACGCAAAGAAACCGTTACCCTTCGTCTTTATCAAGAAATTGATGGTGTTGAAACGCCTGTACCTAATGGGGAACGCGTTTTAAAGGAATCCGAAGCACAGATCGTAACGTTTACGGATTTACCTGAAAGAACCTTGGATGGGAAAACCATTACGTACTTTGTTCGTGAGTTAGGCGTTCCGGAAAATTATTCTGTTTCATACAGCTCTGATCGTTTGACAGTTATCAATACCTTCCAAGAAGGGGTAACGCATTTAAATGTGAAGAAAATATGGCAAGGTGGTCCAGGACCTTCAATTCCCCTCGAACTTGAATTAACGCGTAATGGAGCGGCTACGGGGATTATGCAAACTATGGTTCCTGGAGATAATGACGTTGTCTTTGCGAACTTACCGAAATATAGTGAAGAGAATGTTCCGTATTTCTACAGTGTTCGTGAGGTAAATGAAATCGAACACTATAGCCTTGAAAACATTTCGCATGATGGAGATACCAACGTTACCTTGACCAATGTCTACGATTATGGAGTACGGGATGTGGTTGCGAAAAAAGTATGGACCAACGGCATGAGTCCACGTCCTGAGATACAGTTTGAACTTCGCCGTGCGTCTTCACCAACTGATAAAGTCGGTACATCAACAGGTAGGGTTCAAACCTTACGTGATGGTGAAACAACCACTGTCTTTAAAGATTTAGAGGTTCGCGATGATGAGGGGAATACCTACATCTATTTTGTAAAGGAATTGACGTCAGTTCCGAATACGATTACACAATACAGCCCTGATGGGTTAACCGTCTATAATCACTATGTGTCACCGAAAACATCCATTCGTATTCTAAAAACATGGGTTGATGGACCAACGGTGAGACCTGATACCTCTTTCCAATTAACACGACGTCTAAAAGGGACCGAAAATGTCTTTGAAGATGTTTTAGGATTTGAAGCTCAATTACATTCAGGTCAAACACACCTTGATTTTGTGGATGTGCCCTTAAATGATCATCAAGGGAATCCGTATGAATACTCGGTTCGTGAAGTTTCCGTTCCAGAAAATTATACAGAAACCGTATCACCAATTCGTGATGCAAATATTATAGAGGTTACCAACACCTATCAGTCTCCACTTAAATCCGTGACCGCCTTTAAAAAGTGGTCTGGCGGAGAAAAAGCGCGGGATCGTGTTGTATTCGAACTCTATCGACGAGTTGAAGATAACGATTTTGAAGCGGTATCGAATCAAAAAGAAACGCTTTTACCATCAATGGCTTCCGTAACGTTTACAGATCTTCCTGTGAATGATCAACAAGGCCGTCTTTATGAGTATCGTGTCAAAGAAATCGAGGGACCTGAGCATTTTGAAGCCTCTTACAGCGATGATGGATTAACGGTAACCAATACGTATAATCCTGGGGTCACGGAAGTGTCCTTTACTAAAGTATGGGTTGATGGACCCGATACGCATCCGACAATTGTGGTTGATTTATACGCAAATAACGTTAAAACAGAGCACGCAATAACACTTCAAGCGGGTGAAAAGGCCGGTATATTTAAAAACCTTCCAAAACGTGATGAAGCAGGTATTGATATTACGTATACCGTACAAGAACGGGATGTTCCTGAAAATTATGATGTATCGTATCAAGGAACGACCATTACCAATACCTTTAATCAAGGTGTTCGTGATGTGATTGCTACTAAACTATGGGATGGTGGTCCAATGACACATTCTGAGGTTACCTTTGAACTTTTTGCGGATCAAAAAGCAACCGGTATAACGCAAGTTCTATCACCAGGTGCTAAGACGGTGACCTTTACGAATGTTCCAGTCTATACATCGGAGGGTACAAAAATTGCATATCGTGTTGAAGAAATCGGTGGTCCGGAACATTATATTGCACGTTATAGTTCTGATGGTCTAACGGTAACCAATACGTATGATCCAGGCCTACGTGATGTCATTGCTACTAAAAAATGGGTCGGTGGAGCATCAAGTAATCGACCAACGGTGATTTTTGACTTGTATGCAGATGGTTCTAAGACAGATCAATCTGTAAGCCTCTCAGATGGCATGACACAAGCTCATTTCACAAATCGTCCGATCCGTAATCAAGATGGCTCAATCATTCAATATACAGTGAAAGAGCGTACAAAGCATGAAGCTTATGATGTCCATTACAGTGAAGATGGTTTAACCGTAACCAATACCTTCAACCCAGGTTCACAAACCATCACCGCTCATAAAGTGTGGGTAGGTGGACCTGATGAAAAGCCTGATGTTGTATTTGAACTTTATGCCAATAATAAACCCCTTGGTGTGAAAAAAATCTTGGGATCGGGTGTGAAGTCGGTTAGTTTCAGAGGTCAGCCTGTTTTTGATGACTTTGGAAAACGCATTAAATATCATATTGTGGAACATGATGTTCCTGATTATAAAATTACATACAGTGCGGATGGCTTAACCGCTATTAACACTTATACAAAAATCGATAATGGTGTTGGTTCGCTCAACAATCGACCAACAAAACCATCTGTGCCACCACTCCATGGTATTAATGTATTGGGAATGAGTAAAAATCGTTTGAGTGCTCTTCCAAATACAGGGGTTGGTGGATCGCAAATGCAGTATACTGCTGCATTGGGTCTTATTGCGATGGGATTAATTCTAAGACGCAAAAAACGAAAATAGCCTAAAAAACCTACATAAACGTAGGTTTTTTTTATTGTGCAAAATCTTGTGTATTTAATGCCATAAATAAGTGAACAATTGCTTAAGTTTGTTCATTAGATACATTTTGTAAGGAATCGTGATAACTTTGTGATGAAAAGGTGCAAAAATGTGTAAGTTTTGTGACAAAGGACATATACTACATATACAAAGAGATTGTGAACAGGTCATGAAAGTTCACAAGTAAAGGAGAGAATATGAAAAATACGAAGACAAAGTTGATTCTAAGGTCACTTATTGCTTTAGTTCTAATCGTTTCAGGTATTACAACAAATGTGAATGCATCAAGCAGTCCTAAAGATTATACAAATGAAGCGATATTTACCCAATTCGACGTTAATCCTAAGGGATTAATTAACAATCCAAGTCAACCTATTGAGTTTAACTTAGCGTTCAGCGATATGAACAATGGTCAAAAAGTTAAATTTAAACCAGGTGATTATTTCGAGTTAACATTACCAAGTAATGATGAGGTAAGTTTACGTTCCCTTCGTGCTATGGGTTCAAAAATGCCTGTACATGCATTTGATAAAAATGGAAAACAAATCACCCTTGGTGAGTTAACCTTTAATGGAAGTCACATTCATTTTGAATTTATGGAGGATGTACTTCAACTTGAAAACGTTACAGGTACGATTAATCTAAAATCGGTATACGATAATGCATACCGTGGTGAAGAAGATAAAATTGCGGAACTTCCAACCAATCTTGGATTGGGTTCATTGGATAAACAAATGATTACAATCTCACAACCTGGAACCCCTACAGGTGTTGAACCAAGTCCAATCTTTTACTGGAAAACCGGAACATTCTCAACAGAAGTTCACGGCGATATGAACTGGTGGTTAAACATCAACAGTCCTAAAGAAGCAGTGCAATCCGATGTGAAGGTAATCGATACAATTGGTGAAGGTCATAAACTGGTTGATGGATCAATCATGGTTGACGTGGAAGCAAATGGAGAACTCAAACACATCAGTGCTGAAGAATTTAATAAAGAATATGGAACAATTACTGTTGAGGGTCAAGTTCTAACGGTAATGATTCCAAGAGAAAAAGCAGCAAAAACAACATTTACCGTTACTTATGATACGCGTGCTTTTGATAAGAAACTTGAAAATTATAAAAATGCGTCAACAATTGAATATAAAGATGAATCCGGAAATCTTGTGACGGATACACCCAAACATTATACTGATACATCCGTTGTGAATATGTTTGATGATGCGACAATCGGTGGAGAAATGAAGGAAAAAGGTGTATTCCGCGTGCAAAAATTTATTAAAGATACAGATGAAGTGCTCGAAGGCGTTACCTTTGAGATTACAGATAAAGATGGCAAGAAAATAGAAGGAATTACCAATGAAGATGGTATCTTTGATTTCAATCTTGAACCCGGTAGTTATACCTTAAAAGAAATCAAAACGCGTGATGGGTTTGAGTTGGATTCAACAGAATATGAAATTGAAATGACTGAAAAATCCCAATCGAAGTCAATTTACAACGATTACCAACGAATTGATGTTGTTGCGACAAAGAAATGGGTGGGTGGTACGTCACCACGGCCTGCGGTAACATTTGATCTCTACCGTAGCGCAAACGGTGTTTCAGAACGTGTTGAAGGTGCAACCATGGAATTGGTTGATGGTCAAACAACCGCTGATTTTGGAAAACAGTTAAAATTCGACAAAGAAGGTCATGAATACACATATTTTGTTAAAGAAACAACAGATTTAGAAAACTATATCAAACATGAAAATGGACTTGAAGTAACCAATACCTATAACCTACGTGATGTAGCTGTAAACAAAGTATGGGTTGGTGGACCTGCGGTTCACCCAACCATTCAAATTCAACTTTATGCAAATGATATTGCACTTGAAAATCATCTTGAAACCTTAACATCAGGTACTGATGTGGTAACATTTAAGAATTTACCAATTCTTGACAAAGCAGGAAATGAAATCGTTTATTCCGCAAAAGAAGTCAATGTGCCGGTAGGCTATGAAATGGAACAAACGGATGCACTCACAATTACCAATCACTTTATCGTTGAGAAAATCGATATTACCGCACACAAAATCTGGGACGGTGGTCCAAGTGTTAAACCTACCATCACATTTGGGCTAGTCCGTGATGGCATTGAAATGGGAATTACGGTAGATTTAGTCAATGGTGAGGAAACAGCAGTCTTTGAGGATTTACCAAAAACAGATCCTAATGGAAAAGATTATGTTTATACCGTTATCGAACTTGATGTACCAAAAGGTTATGTTGCGGTTTACAGTGAAGACGGTTTAACCGTTACAAACTATTATGATGAACCGGTCATTGTAGATCCACACGAACCAAAAGAACCTACAAAACCTGTTGAACCTACGAAACCTGGTGAACCTTCAAAACCTGAAGTCTTGGGTGTTCGTAAAGAACAATTACCTCAAACAGGTGTAAGTGCAAACAATGTCTTACTCTATGGTAGTTTATTATTAATCTCAGGAATCGGTATGTTTGTATTGAAACATCATCGTGAGGAAAAAGAGTAGAAGCTTCGGCTTCTTCTTTTTTTATAAAATCATAAAAAAAACTGGATGATTAAGTCCAGTTTTTGTATTTTACATATAAGATTTAAGAACACTCAAGATGTCTTCACGTTTAATTTTTTGTTCCGCACCAGTTTTACGTTCCTTCAGTTCGACTTCACCGTGTTCCACATCACGTCCGACGGTAATTCGTAATGGAACCCCAATGAGATCCATATCGTTAAACTTAATACCTGGACGTTGTTTACGATCATCGAGAATCACTTCCAGTCCTGCTTGGGTTAATTCTTGATATAAAGCGTCTGCGAAGGCCATATGTTCTTCGTTTTTATTATTGATAACAACGATTGCTACTTGGAATGGCGCAAGATTCATGGGCCATACAATGCCGTTTTCATCATTGTTTTGTTCAACAACAGCTGCAAGAGTACGACCCAGTCCAATTCCATAAGATCCCATATATACATCTTGAAGTTTGTTGTTTTGGTCTAGGTATTCAAGACCCATTGCTTTTGAATATTTTGTCCCCAGTTTAAAGGTATTTCCAACTTCAATCCCTTTTGAGAATGTAAGAACGCCTTTACCATCTGGGTTTGGATCGCCTTCTTTAACATTTGATACGTCGATAATGTGTGTTGCTTTAAAATCAGAATGATTCACATTAATGAAGTGGTGGTCATTTTCATTTGCACCCACTGTGAAATTTCGTAATCCTTCAATCATCTTATCAACAACAACATCAATTTCAAGACCTACAGGTCCTGCAAATCCGACAGAAGCACCCGTATGTTTTTGAACGTTTTCAAAGTCGGCAAGTTCAACTTCCGTTGCTTTGTATAATTTCGCAAGCTTAGTTTCATTTACATCACGGTCTCCAAGAACACAAACGGCAACATATTGATCATCCAAGCGATAGATTAATGTTTTTACAAATTTTTGAACGGGTTGTTGTAAAAATGAAGCAACCTCTTCAATTGTACGTGCATTGGGCGTATAGACTTTTTCCATACTTAAGAATGGTTCATCAGATTGAATACGATTTACGTTTTCCGCAACCTCAAGGTTACTTGAATATCCTGTTTCTTCGCCAAGTACTAAGATGTCTTCACCGATATCAGTAACAGCCTGAAACTCTTCAGAGAGTAAACCACCCATAATACCTGTGTCTGCACGAACGATACGATAATCCAGTCCAACACGATCAAAGATACGTTTATACGCTTCAAACATCGCGTCATAGGACTTGTCAGCGGATTCAAGATCAGCATCAAAGGTATAGGAATCCTTCATCACAAACTCACGTACACGAATTAAACCAAAACGAGGACGTGCTTCATCTCTAAATTTCGTTTGAAATTGATAAAGGCTAAATGGCATATCTTTATACGAACGAATTTTCATTTGTGCTGCTTGCGCAAACAACTCTTCATGCGTAGGACCTAAAACAAATGGTTTTTTAAAACGGTCATCCAATTGGAACATGCTGGTACCAATAATATCACGACGTCCTGAGGCTACATAAACATCTTCAGGAATCAAGGTAGGCATGGTCATTTCCTGTGCATCGATGGCGTTCATCTCTTCACGGATAATGTTTTCGATTTTATTTTTAACTTTTAAACCAAGTGGCATATACATATATACCCCAGAAGAACTTTTTTTAATATACCCAGCTCGAACGAGTAGGTTACCACTGGTAGAATCTTCATCACGAACATCTTCCCTAATGGTATAAAAGAAACTTTTACTTAATTTCATACATTCACCTCGTAATTTTCTCATATAGTATATCACGAAACCATGAATTGTGTGTTATAATAGTGGTGCCCAAAGGGAAATATATTTCCGACACTTTGATATAAGGGAATCCGGATGTTTATGCGTGGTGTGAAAGCTAATTTATTAGAATCCTAAACCCATGACAGGATACCCACCTGTTAACACAGGGAATAATATCAACCCTTTGGGTTTTTATTTTGAATGATTAAATCGGTCCTTGTGTTTATCAAGGAATCGTTATAAAATATAGATAGATATAGGATGGTGAGAGTATGCTAACACTACTAAGTACAACAGGTTTATCAATTACTTATTTTGTTTTAGGGTTATTGGTTGGAGGTGTCGTTGCTTTCTTCTTAAGTAAGAAGTATTTTGAAAAACAATTAAAAGAAAACCCACCAATTAACGAAAAAATGATTCGTGCGATGTACATGCAAATGGGACGTAAACCGTCCGAAGCGCAAATTCGTCAGATCATGAAGTCGATGGGACAATAAAAAACACAGGCGACTGTGTTTTTTATTACGATGTGTGAATATGAGAAAACTGATACGAAAACTTGTTTTAATGATGGTGACCGTTGCCTTGGTGGTTGCGGGGGTCATCCTCTTTTTCGGATACAAAGAGTATCAATCGGTTATCCTGAAAAAACCAATTGATACGGTTTTAATCGAATTAAAAAAAGATGAAGCGTATACTACAATCGATGAAATCCCTGACCTTGCTTTAAAGGCCATGGTTGCTACGGAAGACTCCCGTTTATTTACTCGGAAATCGGTAATGGATTTGCGTGCAGTTTTACGTGCGATTGTTCATAATATTCAAAGTCGTAAACTTGTGGAAGGGGGATCAACCATTCCACAACAAGTTTCTAAAAATATATATTTTGATCATGATGCCTCTTTTGTGCGGAAAGTATCCGAATATTTTGTAACACGTGACTTACTTTTAACGTATACTAAAGAAGAAATCCTGGAGATGTATCTAAATATAATCTATTACGGTGATGGTTATTCCGGGATATACCATGCAAGCATGGGGTATTTTGAGGTCCTACCTTTCGAATTGAATGAAGGACAGGCGACGCTTTTAATGGGGTTGCCACAATCACCGTCTTATTATGCCTTGAGTTCTAATTTTGAGGCTGCGAAAGCGCGGCAACGTCATGTATTAAATCGTCTTGTTGATGCCCAAGAAATTACAGCAGAACGTGCCGAAGAAATCTATTTAATGGATGTTTATGGAGGACAATGAAATGAAAAAGAGAATGATTAGTGGTATTAAACCAACAGGACAATTAACATTAGGAAACTATATTGGCGCGTTAAAGCCTTTTGTAGCATCGCAAGATGAATACGATTTAAGTGTTTTTATCGCGAATCTACACTGTGTTACCATGCCGATTGATCCGGAAGAACTTGAGACCAATTTAAGGGATGCCTTGGCATTTTATTTGGCATGTGGTCTTGATCCGCAAAAAACAGACATCTTTCTCCAAAGTGATGTTCCTGAAATTGCGCAACTTGGTTTCTTATTATCGTGTGTTACCCCAATGGGTGAATTAAACCGTCAAACTCAATATAAAGATAAAAAAGACAGCGGTGTTTCCTTAAGTGCTGGATTTTATACGTATCCAACCTTAATGTCAGCCGATATTTTAATTCACGGTGCAGAGCTTGTACCTGTTGGTGAAGATCAAAAACAACACGTTGAGTTAGCGCGTGATACAGCCGAACGTTTTAATAATCGATTTGGGGATACGTTTAAAATTCCAGAACCGGTCATTGCGAAGGTTGGAAAACGCATTATGTCCTTACAAGATCCAAGCAAGAAAATGAGTAAATCAGATCGCGAAGGGGACAAAGGGGTCATTTATTTAAAAGAAGACACTAAAAAAGCACGTAAGAAAATTATGTCAGCAGTGACGGATAGTATTGGTGTTGTGCAATATGATCCAGAACACCAACCAGGGGTTGCGAACTTACTAACCATCTATGCTTCACTGAAAGAAATCAGTATTGATGACGCCGTAAAAGTATTTGAAGGCCAACAATATGGAAGTTTTAAAAAGGCAGTCGCAGACGTTGTTTGCGCTGAATTAGAGGCGATTCAAGCACGTTATCACGAGTGTATTGAATCCAATACACTCAATGATGTTTTAGCGGAAGGCGCATCCCGTGTCCGTCCTCAAGCCCAAGCAACATTGCATGATGTGCAATCGAAATTTGGTCTTGATTGGAAACGCAACTAAGTTCGCTTAACATAAATATCAAAAAGATTCATGAATTATGACCTAGAATTATTTTCTAGGTCTTTCAAAATATACATATAAAATGTATAATTGATTAAAAGGGAGGTTTGCACATGATTGTTCTTTATTCATCTCCTGGTTGTGCGTCGTGTCGAAAAGTTCGACAATGGCTTAAAGATCGGAATTTAAAATTTATTGAAAAAAACATATTTACATCGGTTCTTAGCGAAAAAGAAATTAAACATTTACTTATGCGAAGTGAAAACGGTACGGAAGATATTATCTCGAAACGTTCGAAAGTGATGCAAGAATCACAACTTGACTTAGAGGAATTATCGATGAGTGAATTAATTACATTTATTCAACGACATCCATCCGTTTTAAAACGTCCAATCATTATGAATGATAAATCATTCTTAGTGGGGTATGATGAAGAAGAAATCGATGCATTTCTACCGCCGGAATTACGTTCGGCAAATAGACATTCGTGTGATCCAACCTGTCCAAAGTATGGGTCATGCAGCATGGCAATGAAAGATGATGAAAAATGAAAGTATTAGTAGGTTTATCTGGAGGCGTCGATAGCGCAGTCGCGGCTCATATATTAAAATCGCAAGGACATGATGTTACTTGCGCTTTTATGCGTAACTGGGATTCTTTTGCGAATAATGATATTCTGGGAAACCCAACCATTAAAGATGATATGTGTTCACAAGAAGTGGACTATGATGATGCGAAACGTGTTGCTGACCATTTAGGTTTGGAATTACTTCGTGTTGATTACGTTAAAGAATATTGGGATCATGTGTTCTCATTTTTCTTAGCAGAAACCGAACGCGGAAATACTCCGAATCCGGACATTTTATGCAATCGTTTTGTGAAGTTTGATGCATTCTATGATTTTATGGATGCGAATGGTTTTGAAGCACTTGCGACCGGTCATTATGCCATTACACGTGATGGGAAAATGTATCGTGCCGTCGATCAAAATAAAGATCAAACGTATTTCTTAAGCCGTGTTCGTCCTGAAGTGTTACCACGGGTATTATTCCCATTAGGTTCTTTAACCAAAGACGAGGTTCGTCGTATCGCCTTAGAATTAGATTTACCGGTAGCAACCAAAAAAGATTCTACGGGCATCTGCTTTATTGGTGAACGTCAATATCGTGATTTCCTTAAAAACTACCTTAAAGATGTGGAAGGGGATATCATCGATGTGGATACACAAAAAGTACTCGGAAAACATCAAGGTGTTATGTTCTATACAATAGGTCAACGCCATGGCTTGGACATCAGTACGGCTGTAGGCCCATGGTTTGTGGTGGGAAAAGACCTATCAACAAACCGTATCTATGTTGGAAAAGGCGCAGACCATCCAATGCTCTTTGCCGGTGCTGCCGAAATTGCGGAAATGAACTGGTTTGCGGATGAAAAAGTGGATCTTGAATGTACCGCAAAATTTAGATATCGTCAAAAAGATGTGCGAGTGCGTATTGCTTGGATTGATGCGACGCGACTCCGTGTTGAAATGATTGATGATGTGAAGTCAGTCACATTGGGGCAAGAAGCCGTCTTCTATCTTGGCGAAGCATGTCTTGGTGGCGGTCGTATTGACCGTGTGTTTGATACAAATGGAAATGAAGTAACCTATGATTCGAAATTATGATGTTGATCAGGGGCGATTTGAGTTTACCCCCTTTCAAGTGATTTTAGTGGTTCTAAATTATTTCTGTGGATTCCAATACCTTTACCCACGCATCGGTGCTTGGGTAAGTGGTACACAAGGGGTCGTAACACCGCGTGTGGCGATGTTTATCTACCTTTTTACATTGATATCAATGGTTGCAATCGTTTATAAGCCATTGAGAGCTAGTTTCTATTTTTTTAAACGAAATATTCGGACAAACATTCTTCCAGTATTTAGGATAACAGGTCTTATGCTTTTATTTAATATTGCACTGGGTTTGTTGGTTCAATTAATTCTGGGAAGTGGTGTCGTAAGTGCCAATCAAGAAGCGGTCAATGAAGGGTTGCGTAATTTTCCGTATCTAAATATGTTTGCAACAATTGTGTTTGCGCCCATTGTGGAAGAGATTGTCTTTCGTGGAGCGTTTTACCAATCCTTGCGTTCTGAAAAATCATACCGATCAAGCATCGTAATTTCGTGTTTGCTCTTTGGGTTAATCCATATCTTACCCAATATGATGCTTACCGGAGATTTAACGCAATTGATTTACTTAATTCCTTATTCAGGAATGGCAATTTTTATGATTATGGCATTTGAAGTAACAGGTTCAATATGGGGAGCAATTTTTGTCCATATGTTGAACAATACCTTCGCAACATTAACTGTAATTCTACCAATGTTTTTAGGTTAGATTTGAGGTCAATATTATGGAACAAACGATTAAAGGATCTGTCGAAACATGTATATTTAAAAATGAACAATCTGGATATGGTATTTTCCGGATTGTTCTTTTCAATAGCAATCAAAAGCCAATGACCATTAAGGGGCCATTGGCGACTTTAGAGCTGGATTCATATTATGAGTTTACAGGGGATTACGTCGAAGATCCACGTTATGGCATGCAGTTTGATGTCATTGCGTTTAAACAAATGCTTCCCCAACACCGTGATTTTATTATTCGTTTTTTAAGTGGACCCAATTTTCCCGGTATCGGTCAAAAAACGGCAACTGCAGTTGTGGATACTTATGGCGAAGATGTTTTAGATCAAATTCGTGAGGATGAGTCTTTTAAACTTGACGTTAAGGGGATTACGGAAGCGAAAGCGGAAATGATTGTTTCGGTGATTCGCAAACAAGACGCGCAAGAAGATGCGGTATCGTTTTTGCTTGCCCATGGACTTGGAAATAAGCAAATTATTAAAATAAACAAAGAATACGGTGATAATGCGATTTCAGTGATTCGTGAAAATCCTTATCGTCTTGTTTATGACGTCGATGGCATTGGATTTAAAACCGCTGATAAAGTCGCAATGTCGCTTGGTTATGCGCTGGATGATCCCTTGCGTGTTGAGGCACTGGTTCTTGACCGTTATAAAACAATTTGTTTTGGGGCGGGTGACAGTTTTATCACCAAAGATAAATTGTTTGATGGTGTGCGAATGGGGGATGCAGAGCGAGTGGAAGCGGCGTATCAAGCGCTGGTTCAAAGCGGTGAATTGGTTGAAGATGGTGATCGTCTTTACCACCGTACGCAATATGATAGTGAAGTTTATGTTACTGAAACCCTTAAGAATTTTAAATACACAGGTTATGATTTTGATCTGGATGATTTGGAATCTAAAATCGCTTCAATAGAATCTCAGCTTCGCCTTGAATTTGATGATACCCAACGCGAAGCCATTGAGTCCTTTTTATGTGAAGATGTCATGATTCTCACCGGTGGTCCGGGAACGGGGAAAAGTACCTTGTTATCGGGTGTGGTCACATTACTCCAAGCAAATTGTCCATGGCTACACATTACCTTATGTGCGCCGACTGGGCGTGCCGCAAAACGCTTGGAAGAATTAACCAACGTCCAAGCCGCTACGATTCACTCTGTTCTTAAATGGGATTTGGAATCCAATAAGTTTGGTATGCATGAAGAAAACCCATTAGAAACCGATATTTTAATTATCGATGAGTTTTCAATGGTCGATACATGGCTTCTTGCTCATATCTTAAAAGCATCGGAGAGGGTAAAAAAACTGCTGTTTGTGGGTGATAAAGATCAGCTTCCATCAGTGAGCAGTGGTTTTGTGTTAGGGGATTTAATTGCATCGAAGGTATTTAAAACAATTTCCTTAGAACGAAACTACCGTCAAGAGGCCGGATCTGAAGTTATTGACTTAGCGGTTAATATGAATCAAGGTCTTCTGGATGTTTCAAATTATCATCGTGATGTCCGGTTCTTTGATAGCCGTTATGGCAGTGTCAAAGATATTGTCTTAAAGGTTGTGGATGAAGCTATGCAGCGTGGTTATGATTTAAGCGATATTCAAGTCTTAGCACCCATGTACTCAGGTCCAGCTGGGATTGATAATTTAAATCACTTCCTTCAAAAAATGTGTAATCCTGAAAGTCCTCAAAAAGCACAAATCATGTACGGGACACGGATTTTTAGAGAAGGGGATAAAATCTTACAACTTAAAAATCAACCGGATGATTTTGTATTTAACGGCGATATTGGGATGCTTGTGGAAGTTGAAGCCAAACGTTTGGTTGTTGATTTTGATGGAAACTTCGTCGAGTATGAGCCATCTTCCTATATAAACATTACTCATGCTTATGCCATGAGTGTTCATAAAGCTCAAGGGTCGGAATATCCCATTGTGATTCTTGTAGCAGTGCGAGATTTTTACCGCATGTTATCCCGTCGACTTTACTATACCGGGGCAACGCGATCTTCAAAATCACTCGTCTTGGTTGGTGAATTGGATGCCTTTCACACCGCAGTTGAAAATCACCACGAAGCCAAACGCAATACATATTTAACTGAACGCTTGCAAGAAGCATTTGAAAAGTAAGAAAAATTTGATATAATAGACGTGTCTGAGATGTGATGAATCTTAGACATGGTGGATTTAGTTTGGGAGACAAAATCTATTATGGTAGCTATATTACTACTATAAGAAAAATAACACCGCTTATAATAGGTGTTATTTTTTTATGCTTTTTCAGCGATTATTTATTTTTCTTGAGTTCATCTAAGATGTTTTCAAGTAACACAACTTCATCTGATTTTGGTGCAGGTGCCTCTTCCACAACTTTAGGTGCTTTTTTAAATTTATTCATAGCACGGATAACCATGAAGATACATAAAGCAATGACAATAAAGTCGATTGTTGCTTGTAGGAAGTTTCCGTAACTCATGACAACGGCGGGTGTTTCACCGACTGCAGGTTTAATAACCCACTTCAAGTCCTCAAAGTTTGCGGCTCCGGTTAATAAACTAATGAGTGGTGTAAAGATATCTGCTACCAGTGACGTTACGATTTTCCCAAACGCACCCCCGATAACAACCCCAACTGCCATGTCAATCACATTCCCTTGCATTGCGAATTCTTTGAATTCTGTGATAAATTTTTTCATACTGCTCCTCCTTATTAATAATATAATTGATTTATGTGATATTTCAAAGGAATGTGATATGATTTATACGACAAATAACAAGAAAGAAGGTCTTTTATGAGTGAATCAGTTGTAATGAAATATTTTAGAGAAATCAGTGCGATTCCTCGTGCTTCGTTTAATGAAGAAGCAATTAGTAATCACTTAGTTGATTTTGCGAAAGGATTAGGTTTAGACTACATCCAAGATGAATTATGGAATGTGATTATCTTTAAGCCGGCAACTCAAGGTTATGAAAATGCACCGACTGTAATGCTTCAATCCCATACAGATATGGTTGCGGAAAAAAACAAAGACAGTAATCATGATTTTGATGTGGATCCTATCGAACTGATTATTAAAGATGGGATGCTTTATGCTAATAATACAACGTTGGGTGCTGATGATGGTGCCGGGGTTGCGTATATGATGGCAGTTTTAGCGGACTCAGAAATGGGACATCCTGCCCTTGAATGCGTCTTTACGGTTCAAGAAGAAACGGGCTTAACGGGTGCGACTGAACTGGATACATCAATGCTTAAGTCAGAATTATGCATTGGTTTGGATGGATCGGGTGAAGTTGAAACGTATGTATCCTCATGTGGGGGTGTGCGTGCACGTCTTGCGAAGGCAGTACAATTTGAAGATATTGATTCGGATACAATTACCGTATCAATTCGTGGTCTTTTAGGTGGTCACTCAGGTGGTGAAATTGATCAAGAGCGTGGGAATGCTTCGAAGATTGCAGGAATCATTATGCGTCGTGCACTCGATCAATTTGATTTCCGTGTGGTTGCTGCAGAGGGTGGTTTAAAAATGAACGCGATTACGCGTGAACATGATTTTACCTTAGCCATGAAAGATATTGAAGGATTTAAAGCATGGTTTAAAGAAATGGAAGCAGGCTTTAAAGAACAATATGAATTCAGTGACGCGGGTTTAAACTTTACCTTAACAGAAGGACATACAACGCGTGCTTTATGTGAAGCAGACACACGTCGTGTTGTGGATGCACTCTTTATGCTTCCTTACGGTGTAATTCAAATGAGTAAAGCAATTGAAGGCTTGGTCATCACGTCTTCAAATATTGGGACAGTACGATTAGATGAAAATGAACTGGAAATCACGATGTCGATTCGTGCAACGCAAGCGTTTGTCTTGGATACGGTAATGCGTCAAGTTGAGTGGATTGCAGCACAAAATGATCTTGAGACCGAGTTTACGTCACGTTACCCTGGATGGAACTACGATGCGAAGTCAAAACTACGCGAACGTACAATGAGAGTTTATAAAGAACTTCGTGGTCAAGACATGGAAACTGAAGCAACACATGGTGGAATGGAACTTGGTATTTGGAAGGGTAAAATGCCTCATATCGATATTGTAAGTTTTGGTCCAATTATGTTTGATATTCATACACCGGATGAACGTTTGGATATTGCGTCATTTGACCGTACCTACGAATTCTTAGTGGCATTACTTGAATCACTTCACGATTTCAAGGCATAGTCGCCATATCCGAAATCGTTTACGAAATTTATGCGTAAATTTCAAACACTTAACAATTATATTTTTAAAATAATATGATAAAATTAGAGTAACTGATTGGAGGACGATATTATGTTTGGTTTGTTTAAAAAAAATAAAGAATCATACCGTTCATTTGGTACCGGTACCGTCTTAGCGCTTAAGGATGTTCCAGATCAAGTGTTCTCAACCAAAATGATGGGGGATGGCTATGCCCTTGAACTTACTGATGGTAAGGTCTATGCACCCATCAGTGGTGATGTAACTTTGGTCTTTCCTACAGGACATGCCTTTGGCATTACGGATGCAAGTGGTGTGGAGATGTTAATTCATTTAGGAATTGATACGGTGGAACTTAATGGTAAAGGATTTAATGGTGTTGTGAAGCAAGGGGATAAGGTTACCCAAGGTGATCTGTTAACCACTGTGGATCTTGATTATATTCGTGAAAACGGAAAATCTTTAGTAAGTCCTTTTATTCTAACTTCAGGTCAATCCATTACGCTTCTTAAAGAAGGGGAATCGGTAACACCCGAGTCTGAAGACATTTTCTCAATTAATGCTTAAAAGACATCTTCATGATGTCTTTTTTTCCAATTTATGAAAGAGGTGCCCTAATGCTTAAGAAACTATTAAAAACAGCACAGTTTAATGACGATGCAATTTCAATCCTAATCTCACAATACGATAACTATCAATATGTCTTGGAAACCTGTGAGAAGCCGTATACGGGTGAAAAGAACGCACTCCCTATATTGAAACTCAATTCCCAAGAACGCCTCATGCGAACGCTTTATATGCTTCCTGAGCTCAAAGAACAATATATTCAGCGTGGTATTGACGATGCAATCTTTAACGCCAGCATTCAAGACCTAAACTATCGTATTGAACGTTATCATAAATCCAATGATCATTATGGACTCAGCGATAGTGATGTCATCTGGTTACGTTTTATGTTCCGTTTTGAAATGTTTGAACTTGGAAGTTTGCGTTATCAAATCTTTCCATTCAGTTATGCTGAGATTGAACGGAGTGGTCATGACACCATGCACTTACCCCAACAACAAAAACACCGTTTTCCTGAAAACACCATGATGCTTAACATTCATATAAAACGTGATGCCAATTTATCACCACAAGCCATCGATGCATCCCTCAAACAAGCACATGACTTCTTTACAAAGACCTTCCCCGAACATCATTTTAAAGCGTTTATTACCCGAACATGGTTAATTCATCGCGGGAT
Organism: Erysipelothrix sp. strain 2 (EsS2-6-Brazil); assembly: GCF_016617625.1. Classification (NCBI taxonomy): domain Bacteria; kingdom Bacillati; phylum Bacillota; class Erysipelotrichia; order Erysipelotrichales; family Erysipelotrichaceae; genus Erysipelothrix; species Erysipelothrix sp. strain 2 (EsS2-6-Brazil). Next base: position 124,764 of record NZ_SBAR01000001.1, on the reverse strand, counting down.
TATGGCTTTAATTGGTGATCCAAACAGCCATATCGTTCAGTTTGGAAATTGCTTCGAAGTCATTGCTTCTTCACATAACCGATATCAAGCACTGGAACGCATCTATGGGACAACCGATATGTATGAAATCAGTCGCATGAACAAAACAACCCAATTACAACGTGATGCATACAAACATCCAGAAATGCTTGGGGTTGCATGTGGGATTATCGAATTTGAAAGCTTCGAATAATGGTGATAGGGATTTCATTATTACGTGAAATAGTCTATTATAGTACTAGATATTCCAAATAGGAGGAAGCCATGGATTACTTAAAATTGTTTATGATCTTTGTCGTTGCATTTATCGCGATTCAACTTTTAATCCGATTACTGGGTAAAAGAGCGAGTGATAAGGCAATGAAAGCATTTATGGAAAGTGACACCCCAACCTTCACGAAAAATATTGATAGTTGGCTTGCGAAACTGACCATCCCCACATTTAACCGTAACTTCTTTAAACTTAATTATTTTATGAGTGTCAATGACAGTGAGCAGGTTCAAAGCATTGCGCAAGGTATGGAGAAACTTCATATGAACCGCAATCAAAAATTAGAGTACTTAATGAAGCTTTATGAATATGCATTGATGCGTGATGAAGTTGAATCCACCAAACAAGCACTTGAAGCACTGCGTACCTTTATTCGCGAATCGGATATGGATAATCGCACCCAACTTCTTGAGAAACTAGATTTGGATGAATCAATTTTTATTAATCACGATATGGACTCACTCGCAGCCATTGATACCTTGATCGAACAATCCCCCGAGGAACTTAAAGGTGTTTGGTATTTCCGTAAAGCGATGATCTTGGAAGAAAATGGTCATGACCAACGCGCACTTACTGAAATCGAGCGTGCTATGCGCCATGAACCCCTCGAGATTAATAAAGAACAATACCAAGTATTAAAAGATCAAATTTTAAAGAAATAGAAGGGTTCACATGCGTGAACTCTTTTATTTTCATTGGAAATAAATAAATTCGTTATTTATGTGAAATACTTTAAGTTTTAGGTTGCATTTAAGCCCCTTTTAAGATATTATTATTAAGCAAACAACATGCCCGAGTGGTGAAATCGGTAGACGCACTGGACTCAAAATCCAGCGAGGTAAAACTCATGACGGTTCGAGTCCGTCCTCGGGCACCATTTAAAATTTAGACTCACTTTTAAGTGGGTTTTTTTGTGTTTTTAATTTTAAAGGTTACCAAAAAGTTACCAAAGTTATGAGAATATAAAATACTCACTAATTTCGACACAACTTTGAGAAACTTTATGAATTCAAGGCATGTTCTATACATACCATGATTCACTAAAAAAACAACGCACCATCAAAGGTACGTTGTTTTTTATTAATTAGGTTGACGCTTACGTTTATTTAGTATGAAAAATAGTGTTCCAATTACCACTGCACTAATACCTAAAACAATAATACTCATAGGAAATTCGACACCTGTACCAGGAAGCTTCGAATCTGAAGAGTCTTTTGTTTGAGAAGGATTATTTGGATCGACTGGATCAATTGGTTTAATTGAATCGATTGATTTCGTTTTTTCTAACGCTCTTATAGCATCATTGAGTTCAATCCCGATTGCATCAATAACATGTTGACTATCAGCATCTTGATTTTCTAACATCGTAATTACATTTTTAAGGATGGATTCAAATTTAGTCCAACTTTCCTCAGTATATTCATCTTTTTTAAGAGTTTTGGATGTTTCAACTAATGCTTGCAAGACATCATAATTTACAACTTCCTCTGAAGTAAGTTCAAGATTACTCATTGCTTTCGTTAATGTTTGAACCATTTCATCAATAGATAATTGAATAGCTTCTTCATTATCATAAAGTTCTTTTGCACTTATAAGGACTGTTTCAAACTCTTTCCAACTTAATTCAGTATATAATTCTGGGTTTAGTTCTGAAGCTTGTTCAATAAGAGTTTTTAAGTATGTCTTATCTACAGGAATAATTTTTTTACCATAGTTTAAAGCATAAGTTCCAAGCTCATGAGTCTTGAATACAAGTGCATCATCTACATACTCAGCATTGACTGGTCTCCATGTTCCATCTGATTGTAGATGGAGTAGTTCAGTCGCTGGTTGCGATGCTTTCATGAAAATAAATTGACGAGTCGAACGTGTTGGAATTCTTACAGTAACTTCACCATTAAGTGGTTTCACTTCAATACCGTTACGTACAAGACTCATATTGTAAATATCTACATCAATCATCTTTTCTTCAAATTCTTTTTTGAGTGTTTGATCTTTAGTTACATTAAGTATATCTGTGTTTTCAATAACATTTGAAAGACCAGTCATACTTATATTAAATTCTTTGTTCTCTAATGTGACTTCGTAAGGTGGTACTACTTTCTCAATGCGAACATTATCTAATACAACATCTTTGTAACTTCTAAAGTTTGCTTCTTTATTCGAGGAATCTTGAAGATCAGGAGCTACACTTGTTGAATAGATACCAAACCATGTTTGTCCAGACTTTGATCCTGTAATTTCAACTTCAAAGCGTTGTGCACCATCTTTATTGAGTGTAGCAGTCAGAGGGATTTGTTGTTCATTTCCTGTAAATTCTCCATCACCAATCATAACTGCATATGTTCCTTCTGATCCTGCTTCGTAATCAAATGAAACTTTGTATGTTTCTCCAATTTCAAAGCGGATATTTTGAGGAATCGTTTGGTAAACAAGTTTTCTACGTTGTGTTAAACCATTTGTTTTCAAGGACCAATCGCCATCAATTACGTCTGAAATTTTCTTATTGTTCCAACCACGTTGAGTATATGGCTCATGCTTTTCGGATAAGTGAGTTCTGTTATCTTCAACACCTTCAACGTTCCCCACAACAAATGGGTAAATACCTTGAGCACTATTTTCAAAGTCTTGGTAGAATACATTTTCTTTTAGATGAGGATTACCATTGTTTTTTGTAATTCGCACATCGTCGAAGTATGTCGCGCCATCTCCCGCTTCACGGATTAAGGATAATGTAACATTTTTACCATTAGTAGGTGCGGTAAAGTACACAAACATATTTTGGAAGTAACTATTGTTATTCACAGTAGATGAGTTTGTATTGTGTGCATATGCTTTTACATAGTTTTTTGCGATAGATTTTTCGGTATAGTTAGATATTATTTCTCCATCCACATTAAGTTCAAGAATTGCTTTCGAATCTGAACGGTTGTCGACACCAACATAAACTACATAAGTATCACCAGCTTCTAAATCTGTAAGTATCTGACTAACCTTAGTTGTCTTCGAATTATCCTGAATACGTAACATATCATTACTTGCTTGTGATTTTATGACATCTGCATTTTCTCCTGTCACATCCCATGCATCAAGATTTTGATAATTGAATCCTGGATCTACAATATGAGCACCACTTCCGTAGCTTACATTTTTTTCTGCCTGGTCTCCTTTATAGATTACATAAGGAATATCTGCTTTTGCATCTAAGGTAATTCGACCATCTTTAACTGTAATAGTATCAATTAATTTATTACCGGTTTCAGTCAACTGGTAAAACTTAACAGACGATACATTCCAATCGCTTGGAATTTCCCAAGTTGATGTTCCACCTTTTTTATTAAAGTGATAAAGCTTTTCTTGATCGCCTGTAAGGTTATTTCCATTTTCATCCCAGTTCCAAGGAAGAAGATACTTATCACCATCTAAGATTAAACGATCGTTAAGTTTTATGGTACGAGAACGATAATTATCGCGGTCATTTTTATAATCATTTGATTTTCTTTCGATTATTAATTTATCATTTGCGTCATTTACAAGTTCAACCATCATTTCAGGGTTCCAATCAAAGTTTTTACCTTTTGAGTTAGTCATATTAACTGGAGTTCCTTCAACCCAACGATTCACCTTAAAGTGTTGTATATATTTTGTAGAAAGGTTATTTTCGAAAAGATTTACAATATAACCATTATAATCGTTACGTCCTTGCCATCCTTCAAAGTCTTTCATGTTATAACCACCAAGGAGCGGATATTCGGCAGCGCCACCATATGAAGGGAAGTCTGCAGGCCATGAATCACGTTGTTGGTTAAAGATAAAGCGCGTTAATGTTGAGTTGATACCTTTTAGCGTATAACCTCCATAAGTAAGGTCGGCTGCCCAGTGTTGGAATGTTGAATCAGGTTCAAATGCATAACCCCATTCTCCGCCTAAACGCCATCCTTGATCATGAATTTCTTTTGCGAGTTGATGACTTGCCCATGCATTGTTGTCACCAGATTGACCATTACCCCATACGTCAACATAAATCCAGTCAAGGTTGTCACCAACTAAGTTTTTAAGGTCTTCAAATCGAGAACGACGTCCATTAGCTAAATCGATGGCAGCATCAATATTGATACCTTGATCAATCCAGTTCCAACCGTAGTTGTAGGAACCATCTGCAGATTTACGTAAGATTTTTTCATTGAAATATTTTGACTCTGGATAAGTTTCACTCGCATTAACATGAATACCAATCTTTGCGCCATAGTCCACCGATTCATCTATTAAGTATTTGAACTCTTCAACACCACCCATGCGACGTCCAATATCTGCATAGTTTAAGTGTCCTGAGTCATGTCCTTCACTACCATAACCTTTTAGTAAAACTGATTGTCCAAGGCCATCTGTATGCAAGTTTATTTTTTTAATACCATCTAATGTCATTAAGAATGGGTTTTGAGCATGAGAACCAAAGTTCATTGCGATTCGATAAGCTACTAAATCTTTAACCGATTCTGCACCAACTGGTGAATACATAATATCTCTAAATGCAATAGCACCATCTTGCCAATTCACAACACCATCATCATTAGCATCTTCTGTAATGACAACTTTAGCTTCTGGTAATTCAAGTGTTTGTTCATTGAACATCACATCACGGTGGTAAATCCATGGTGAACTAGATAATCCTACTGAGTTATAAGACTCAAATTCTTTTACACGTGCATTTATACGTACAAAGTCATTTGCGCCACCACCTGATGAGTACTGTGAATTACTGTGCATACTTGCTGAAAGTTCGCTGTTTGAAATGACAGCATACATATAATTACTGTTAAAACTTCGTAGTGTGTCAGTTACCTCCGTTAATGTATCACCATTAACAGTTGTATCAGTTGAAATTTTTGCGCCGTACACATTAGCATTCGTTTCCGATGAATTGACGGATACTAAACTATGATTTGGAATTTCGAGGGTACGGATAATTTCTTCATTTGTTTTTTGTGAAGTATTATTATTCTTAATTTCAGTTACACTAAATTCAAGAGTATTATTTTTCACTTCCAAAAGTATCGTAAGATCAGCATTAATTTTATTTTCCGTATTGATTGCTTTTAAAATATATTTAATGCTATTTTCGGATACTTTTTCTAAGCTTACTTCTGGAACAATATCAACATTATTAATTTTAATTGTATCAATTTTAGTTGGTTGACCATGCATTTTTTTACCACTTGTTAAGGTGTAATCGAGCACCCGTGGAAATGCTTCGTCAAGACGAACTGTCATATCTGAAGATTTAATTTCTACAGGTACGACACCTTCATTATCTGGATCAACAGGACGTTCAGGTGTTATTTTCGTAACTTTAACATTATCGACTAACACTGAACCCATACCGCGATCTTTAAAAAATCCAAATGCTCCTATGCCTTTAGCAAGGCCATCCATTGTATTCGAAAGAATTTGTTGTCCATCAATAAAAAGCGTTATTGTTTGATCCTCTACAACAGTCTTCCAGTGGTGGACCTCATTTGGATTTAATACTGTTCCTTTGGAAGTAGGGGACCATGCTGGTTTAGCACCAAAGTTTTCTGTGAAATAATCCCCTTGATTATCTCCAATTACAGCATAACCATATTCACCACCATCTTGAACACGCACAAGTTGACCAAAACGAATCATATCGTTAATGGCGTCCTCTGCTTTTTCAATCGTAATGTCAGCTTCAAAAATATAATTTTCTAAAAGTGGTGTTTCTCTGAAGATAATAAGATTTTTATCTCTTGATTGAAAATCAAGTCGTACTGAATTATTGCCATCATGTGTAATGATTGATGTTTCGACTTTTCCTTTTTCAACGGTAAACATCTCTTTTAGTGATTCATCCGTCAAATCTTCAAAATTAGTTTCAAACGTATATTCCTCATAAGTATCAAGGACCGGTCTCTCAAATTCAGGTTCTGGAATAACAATATCATCTTGGTTATCCGCTTTTACAAGAATTTTTGAGAGAATTCCTGAATAGGTCCCTAGTTTTACGACAATGTCTTCAGACTTTTCTTGAAGTTGATTGATGACATTTGTATCGAATGATTGAGTAAATAGTTGTTTCTTATCACCATCATCACTTGTAATCCAAGCAATTAGAAGATCATCTTTTAAAGAAACTTCTAACGTATTTTTCGAACCTAATTTAGGACCTGGTAGACGATTGTCGTTTTTATAAGTGCCATTTCCGTCAACTTTATATTCCCAAAACCACCCACCTGCATCATACGCTACAGTTAGAAAATTCTTAGAATCAGTATAGAATAAATGAACCCCAAAGCGGTTTTTTTCTGAGGTGTTCTCTGCAACAAAATCAAATGTAAAGTTTGCTTCTTTACCATCTGTTTTCCATTCCTTATTAGGTTTAAAGATTGCAGGATTGTCTTGATTATCATTTCTATCAGATGATGAAAGTTCATAATAGCGTACGCCATCTTTGATAACTTCCTTCACGGACCCTTTACTTGAAGAAATAGATTCCCACTCTGCGGTATTGTCAGCATAGATTTTACTTGGATTCGTAGTCATTGTTGTTAAGGCAACGACTATAGTAAGAAATCCAGTCAAAAATTTCTTCATATACTCCTCCTTTAGCTCTAGTTCTTTAGCTAATTTAAGTATACAAGTCTCTGTATGTAACCGCTTTAATTATATTGTTGTAACCTTATAACTTCTTGTTGTATGAGCTTTAGGACAAAATAATTTATTCTCAAAATTCTTTTTTAACAAAGTTTTGAGAAGTTATACATTCATAAGTAGATAAAACATGTGATTTAAGTTTGATATTTACTTTATCGATTATTTCAATTGGTTGAAATGGTGATACAAGCACTTGATAAGGTGGCACGACTTTTTCAACACGTCCAGTAATTGGGTCGTTGTTGTAATCTGGAATCACCACCAAATCATTTGGGTAAAGCTCTATTTTTGATGAGCATAATACACTGATTTCATTTTTAATTTCTTTCACTTGATAATATAACATTGTTTATTTTCTCTCTTTCTATATTCATCACACACCTCAATTCTAATATAAGGTTATTCACTCATTATTTATCGCTCCTTTCTAGTAATCAGGGTTGACACCCTATCCTTAGCACACAAAAAGGAGAGGAATGCAAAATGAAATGAAGAGATGCCGTAAGTCGTACTAGTGCGGGAGAAGGGTGAATGTAGTGAGCGAATCATCTCGAAATGAAACTCGAGAGAAAAATTTTAAAAATGTTTTTAATTTAAAAATTTTCGAATTTTGCATTACGAACGAGTGTGCTATGGTAAGGGTGTCAAATTACAAGGTTAAAGAACATAGTATTCGTAGTTTTTATTCTTTAAGATTTAATTTTATTTAGCTATTAAAATTAAAAAATTATGAATTTATCTATTGATTCTTTTTAAAACATAAACAAAAGCAGCCCACTATACGATTACAGTGGGCTGCTTTTGAAAGGATATAGCAAAAAACTAATGTTAAAAAAAGAAAACAAGAGGTTTTTTTATATAATAAATTTATAATTGCTCTTTTTCAAGTTTGAAAAAGAGCAATTATTTCAATTTGATAGACTATCTTATTTGATATATTTGTTACTGGAATAGAATCAAATGAAATAGATTGTTGGTTTGTTAAACCTTCAATTGCATGTAGGAGTTGCCTTTCTAATTCTTGATCACTTAATTTGTTGAAGGTGGTATTTTTCATTAATTTCGTTCCATATGGAAATATTCTTTTTATTTGACCTAAACATTGTAATTTACATCCAATAATATCTGTCTTGTTTGATTGATATAAATGTTCGTCGTAAATGTTTGCTATAACAGCATACTTGTCAGTTTCATAGAGTAGTTCGTCACCAGAAAACATCTTATCAATGATTGTCTTGACCTGATCAAACTCCTTATTCTTCTGATTCTTCTTATTCTTAGCCTTGCTGGGATTATTCATATTTTCAATTAGATTATATAAATCCATAAAATTATCTACTTCATTCATCAAATGTCTAAATGAATTTATTCTAAATTCTACAGGTATATTGATAAAACTTCCAGCCTCTGAAACACTAATTTTTGAAATATAATCATTAGAAGCAAGTTCATCAATAACTATACTTAGCATCGAAGCGATGGTTTGAACCATTCTATGGCTATGTTTTTCAAGTGTTCCAGATTCTTTATTTTTAGATCCACCCACTGAGCCTCCAAAATTGAACATTTTAAAACCGCTCAATGCTCCGTTAATTTCTGCTTCTACCTTAGATTTGTTGTTCTGTGAGACTGATTCCATGATTTCTGAATATTCATTATAACCACCATTTAATAATGCATAAAGATCAAATAGTCTCGACTGATTAATATAATATGGGGTAAAGATTAATTTCTTTTTCGTGACTTTCATTTTACTGAACCTTTCAATTGTTTTAATTAAAAACATCTTCAATCCTCTCAATATATCGAGAAATTTCTTGGGGTTTTCTACTGCCCCATGGCATCATCTTGAATTTAAGAGCACTAATGTAACATCTCCTTTTTGCACGCGATAATGCAACATAAGCATTGTTGTCTTCTTCGGCCATAGTATCTTCAGTTGCTCTATAATCGGGTAATGTACCTTCATTAAGTCCTAATACAAATGTAGTATCAAATTCTAGTCCCTTAGATTTATGGACTGTAAGCAAAGAAATACCAGACAGATCTGTTTTCTGTGTTTTTCCTAAATGCATGTCATTTATGAAAGAAGTTAGGGACTTATTTTCTGACGATGCAGAATAATTTACCCAATTTGTTTTTAGAAATTTTAAATCATTAATAAGCAAGTATTTGAATTCATCACTAAAATCTCTTTTTTCAGAATAATAGCTAATTAGTGTATCTATCTCTCTAGTAAATAGTTGTATATTTGCATGAATATTCTTTGAAGCGTTAAAAATTTCCGGATAAATTAAATCAATATTTCTGTGTATTTCATTTAAATTGTAATTATCTAATTCAAACATTTCTTTAAAATAATTCATGATGATTTTATTATCAGGATTATCTAATAATTTTATGATGTTTAGTAATACTGTTGCTTCTTGCGTTTCGAAAGAAACTTTTCCAATAGCCCCAATATTATACTCAATTTCTTGCTCATCAAGGAGCTCCTTAATGGTTGTTAATAAATATATATTTCTCCCCAATATTGCTATTTCTTCTAATGGGATTCCATCATTTTGTAACTGACATATTTTCTTAAGGATTTCATCAGCTTCTTCTTCTTCATTTTCATACTGATTAAAAGTTACTTCGCCTTCAATAGGGAATTGCGCAAGACTTTTATCTGCACTGCCATTACTCAATTTGTTAATCATATCAACAATTTTTTTTGCTGATCTATAGTTTTCATTCAACGAAATCACTGAAGCATTAAAATCCTTCCGGAATTGTGTTAACATAATTTCTTTAGACGATCCCATAAACCCGTAGAGAGACTGGTCAGGGTCGCCTATCAACATCACATCATCTACTAATTTTGCCACACTTTTAATTATTTCGTATTGAGCTAAGTTTAGATCTTGAGCTTCGTCAATATACAAGTGACCATAAAGTCTTCGATAAAGAGACTGAGTTTCTTCAAGATTCAAAATTTGATAGGCATAATATAATAAATCATCAAAATCGAAGAGATTTTGGTTAAGCATGCTATTAACATAGCCATCATACACTTCATAATAAATTTTAGAATGCTTAGAATCTGATTCTTTAAAATATTCAGGGGGAATAAATTTATTCTTCTGAGTACTAATAAATTTTGAAATTTTTGTTAACTCATCCAATGAAAAATCATTTAACTTTTCCAACAGGTATGGCGATGCATTAATTACCTCTTTTATTATAAAAAGTTTATCTCGCTCTTCGGAGATTATTCTTAAGTTACCAGGTAGACCTAATTGATAACCTCTATTTAAAACAATATCTTGACAGAAACTATGAATTGTAGTGGCAATTACATTAGTTTTATCGGTGATTCGCTCTTGTAATTCAACAGCTGCTTTATTACTGAAAGTTAAAGCAATTATTTTCTTATTTGATTCATTTTGAACTTTCTCTATTTTTTTTGTTAGCGTAAATGTTTTCCCACTTCCTGGTGGTGCATTCACAACTAAAAAGCCTCTATAATCAATTATGTTTTTTTGTAACTTTGAAGGTAGGTTCATTGTTATACTCTCCTTAATGTAGAAATTAGAAGGTCTAATGATCGGATATTAAAATTAACATCCATCTTCATTGCCAAATAGTGAGGATATTGTGATTTATTGCCTTTGAAATATGTCAAAACCTGATTTTTTAATCTGTCTTCTTTTTTTAGGGTATCGATGTATTCTGAAGGGAGTGCTTTCATACAAGCAAAAGCATTGCTGCAAAAATCTAACTGTTCTTCTATTAGTTCATATTCCATATCAAGTTCTTTGGTGAAAATTAAGTTACAGGTTGAGAGATTTTTGTGTTGTAATGCATTAGGTACTGAATCTCTCGCATCTCCATCTGCGAAAATGATATTTTTAATTGAGTGTAATTCACAAAACTGTCTAAATAAAGGCAGACTATCTTTGCTATTAGTAGCGACGATAGATATCCCCAATTCAAAGGGTTTCTTTTGTAATTTCATTTTTAGATACTCAGTAATTATTATTTTATCTGATATTCCCTCGACTAGAATGACAATATTTGAGAATAAAATTTCTGTATAAAAAGGAAGTATAAAATTCATTATTTTATACCTATCCGTTTGACTGATATCTTTATTTACAGTTTGTAGTTGAGTACTCTCGTCATTAGAAACTCTAAATAGTTGGTAAATACCCAACTCAGAAACTATATTACTAGAGTGTGTTGTTATAAAAGTTTGAGCACTTATTTTATCTAGTTGTGAAACAACTTTATTTTGTGCTTGGGGGTGTAAATGCGATTCAGGTTCTTCTAATAAAACGATGGGGAAATAAGGCAAATTTTCCAGTTCGAGTTGCTTTCTAGTAGATTCAATATAAGATGATAAGGTTAAAATACTAACCCAACTACGTGTACCGTCACCAAACACACTAATGGGCAGATTATTATTAGAGTTTTTAACTTCAATTTCGACACCTTTATCAAGATCATCAAATTTATTTGGAATTGGAATTATACGAAGTTCGTTGATGTTCTCAATTGTAGTTGAAATTTCTGATAAATTATCCTCTATTTCTGAAATGGAAGGTAGTTTTTTACGAATCATTCGGTTAACAATTTCTAGAGCCCTTTCGATATTAGAGGAATCTAGTTCGTTAAGTTTGTAATTTGAGTTTTTCATTAGTTTGCTAAAATTCGAATTTCTGATCCTAAGTTCATCAACAATATCTCTGCTAGAGTCCAAATAGAAACTACCAATACATTTACTTAAATTTTTGGGAAGTCTCCTATTAATATCGGTAAATTCTTGTGATTCCCAATTTAGAATTGGGAATCTATTAATTTCTATTCTTTTAGAGGTGTGATTTTGACTAATGACTGTTCTAATAGAAAAACTCTCTTGATGATACTCATTTTGTACTATATTCTCACCAAATAACATTAACCAGTCTATATCAAATTTATCATCAGTGTTTGGTATCAGCATTATATCGATATAACACACATCATCTTCTTTCATACCTGAATAAAAGTCGAACTCGGAAGGTATATATCGAGGATTAAATACACAATTGATTGCTTTGTTAATGTTTGATTTTCCTGCATTATTTTGACCAACAAATACAGTTTTTTCATTAGTTACTAAAAAATCCATAAATTGTATAGACTTAAAGTTGCTAATTCTAATTTTTTTAATTGAAATCATTTAATAATTCCTTTCTTTAGAATACAAGTTATAATTCAAAGTAATTACTCAAAGAAACGTTGTCTACTATTATTATAGCATTTTATTGGAAAAGTGTAAGTGCTTACGAACAATGCAAATCTGACTATTAATATATAATTGATTTTTATTAACGATTTCAGCACAACAATGATTTCAACACAACTAATACTAATTATTTTAGTTTTTATTTGAATACAAGAATGGTAAGAAAAATAATAAATTTATTATGCAATATTATTAAATATGATTTGTATCATTATATTATTAATGCAAATATTTGTAAAAGTAAGCGTATTTCTGCGGAGGTGGTTAAGTGGGAAAGGTTTATTTGTAGAAGGACGTTCACAATGCTGCTATTGAAAGGTTTGAAGCAATATTTTCGGAAGACTTTGTTGTTTATCTCTCTTTTTCTGGAGGAAAAGATAGTTCAGTGATATTGCAACTCGCGAATATGGTTGCTAAAAAGAAAAATCGAACCTGTAGGTCAAGATATTAGTATTGAGTTAAACATGAAACCAAATTCTTAGGATGCAATTGTCAATAAGGATGACCTTCCTACCAATACGGTTTATACATGGAAGGAAGAAATTGATACTACTACACCAGGAACAAAGTAAGGAACAATTGTTGTTGATAAAACACCAAAAAATAGCGTTGATCCAAATACGCCAGGAATCTATCCAGGAGTCATAGAAATTATCTATCCAGACGGATCCAAAGAAACTAAGAACATTGACATCGTTGTTGAGGAAACTAAGAGATCAGAAGGACCATCTGTATATAAATCTAAAGTTGATACGAATGTTGAAGCCGATAAATTAGGTAAAGATTCTTCAGATGGTGAAATTAATCCAAATGACAAGGATTCAGGGGAAAAACCTAACAACATGCCAGAGATGGATATGAAGGATACATTACCGCAAACGGGTGTAGCAATGTCGAATTCAATACTTTATGGATTTATGATGACTATAATTGGTTTTGTTACTTTAGTTACTAAGAAATCTATGAAGCCAGAAAAATAATCACCAGTTTGATTTTCACTTAAACGAAACTTTATCAATTACTCAGATGAATAGACAAGGCCGCCATTTAATGAGCGGCTTTGTTTTTATTTAATAAGTTTTAAAGTTTATCAAAAATTTGTTGAGAAGTAAAAAATAGGTAAAATAATGTAAGAAAGATGCTTCTTATATTTTGAATGCAAAAGAGGTGTGAGGAGGAATACAATGCGACATACTAAATTAAAAGAACTAGGAATTACCATCATATTTTAGTGTGTAGTTTCTAAATGGAATAGAAATATGTTTATAATAAATCATGACTTAGTAGTTAATCGTTAAATCTTATTAGATATTTTAAGAAAAGAATAGTAGATATAGATACGATAATTATAGGAAATGTTTTGATTTATTTTTTAGTGAAAATATAGGGCTAAATTTGATTCTTATAAGGGAGGTATTCAACGTGAAGAAAGGAATCTTTAGTAAAGTATTATTCATAGCATTGGGAGCCATAATGATGTTGAGTTTAGGATCATGTGCTTCAAATGAAAAAGAAAAATCAAAAGATAGTAAGGAAGTAGTGGTTGGTTTAGACAATACATTTGTCCCCATGGAATTTTTGGATGAACAGAATGAATTAATAGGTTTTGATAAAGAACTTGCCAAAGAAGCGTTCAAAAGAACAGGCTATAAACCTCAATTTGAAAATATTGATTGGTCCATGAAGGAACAATCATTAAACAATGGAACTGTAGATTATCTATGGAATGGATACAGTATTACAGATGAACGCATAAAAAAAGTTGCTTTCTCTAAACCTTATTTAAATAATAAGTAAATAGCAATAACAATGGCTGAGAAACCCTTTAAAAATATAGAGGATTTAAAAGATCAAGCGGTCGGTAGCCAAGCAGCTTCTTCTGTATTAGGAGCAATAGAGAAGGATAAAGAGTTCTTAGCGAACATAAAAAATAAGGAACCAATAACTTATGATATATATGATAAAGCACTTAGAGATTTAGAGATTGGAAGAACTCAGGCAGTGATTGGTGATGAAGTTTTACTTAAATACTATATTAAGCAGAGAAATCCATAGAAGTATAAAGTGCTCGAAGGAGATTTAGGTACTGAAAAATATGCCGTGGGGTTCAGGGTCGATGATATTAAATTAAGAGAAACGATTGATAAGGCACTTGATGAAATAAAAGAAGATGGAACTTTCCAACAATTAGAAGAAAAATGGTTTTAGTAAAGGTAAGCAAGAAGTGGTTGGAGGAAGTCAATGATTGATGGCATTAAAATAGTTATAAAGTTATTTGTTTTCACAACGTTATTTTCGATACCTCTAGGAATTGTAATTGCTTATATAAGAGTTTCAAAAAAGTAAAATCGCAAGAACGGTCACAAGTTTTTATATTTGGATTATGCGAGGGAGTCCTTTATTACTGCAAATGATGTTTTTATATTACGGACTACCGTTATTAAGTGAAAAACTCGTATTTGACAGAATGCCGATAGCGATAATAGCGTTTTCGGTAAATCATGCAGCATACTATGCTGAAATATTTAGATCTGGTCTAAAATCTATCGATAGAGGGTAATTTGAGGCGGCTTATGTTTTAGGTTTTGACAATATCACAAAGTATCGCAGAATCATCTTTCCTCAGGTTATAAAGAGAGTGATTCCTCCCATATCAAATGAACATATTACACTTGTGAAAGATACATCCCTGGTATATATTTTAGGACTTAATGATTTATTAAAAATCGCAATAGGGGCAAGTAATAGAGATCCAAGCTTGATGCCTTTTGTATCTGCTGGATTGATATATATCTTGATGACGGCAATCTCAACTCAACTATTATCAGTGGCTGAGAAAAAGTTTTCGTATTATAGTTAGAGGTGTGAAATATGTTAAAGGTAATTAATTTGAAAAAGAAGTTTAATAGTACAGAAGTCCTTAAAGGGCTATCATTTGAAGTTAGTATGGAAGAAATTGCTGTCGTACTTGGGAAATCAGGAGCTGGAAAAACAACACTGATGCGATGTATAAACGGGCTTGAAGCGTTTGATAGTGGAAAAATAATTGTTGATGATATAGAAATTAATACCAGTTCTGATTATAAAAAAAATAAGAGGACAAATTGGAATGGTTTTTCAAAATTCTAATTTGTTTCCTCATTTAACCGTATTAGAAAATATTATTGAATCACCGCTCAATGTTTTCAATAATGATAAGAATGAAATTGTTGAATTAGCTGAGAAGCTACTTGAGATGGTTGATTTAGTAGCCAAAAAAGATTCTTATCCATATGAATTATCAGGAGATCAACAACAAAGAGTTGTGATTGCGAGAAGTTGTGCTCGAACACCGAAGATTTTATGTTTTGATGAACCCACATCTGCTTTGGATCAAAATAATATTGAAAAAATTATAGAAATTATAAATGTTTTGAAAAGAAAGGGATGGCTATATCGATTATCACGCACGATCCAGTATTTTCAAGAAGAATAGCTGATAAAACTATAAATATAGAGAATGGATTAATAATTGATAAACCCATGAATCCATAATTATTATCCTGAAATAAATAATAGAAGTCAAATTTTATTAAAAGCAGCTCCTTGTGTTGATAATGAAGGAGTTTTTTTAGTCTTGAAGTTTCCATCCACAAACTCATTGTAGTAATGATAAAGATTGGATATGCAACTTGGATACAGTTATTCATTTTAGAAGATATTGAATAGTTGAAAGTGAAGAAATCTATCAGTAAAACGACTTAAAAATGAGCTATCGTCATATTTTGAAGAGTATCCAATATATAAAAATAAAAAATAATTTTTGTATATTGGATAAGTCGATGTTATTGTTTTGTATTAAATTAAAATAGTTTAAGAGCTACCACATCAATAAATGACATAAATAAAAAAAGAAATTTGGGTAAAATGATAAAGTGATAGTGGAGGTGTAGTGATGGAACAATTTGTAATAGATAGAGCGTTTATAGACCGTGTGACTTATGCATTAAGTTTGAGTGCAAAGCATAATGTGATTGGCTATGAACTTTTTTTATATGGTAAAACATTGTTATATTATTGTGATATAAATTTAAGCATTGATAAAGCAAGTTGGATAGAAAGAAAACGAAATTCTTGTATTCAATTTGAAAATTCTACATTAGATTTAAATATCAAGAATAAGGGGGATTTATCTGAGTTTTATGATAAGTATGGTCTCAATACTGAGCATTATTGTTTAACACCGGGATCGGTCCCAATTTTCAATGAACATAATCATTGTGTTGGTGCGCTCACAATCACGGGTCTCACACCTGAAGATGATCATAGAATGGCTCTTAAAGTATTAGGCATAGAAGGAGGTTTGTAATGTTTAAATATGCACAGAAAACAATTGTAAATTATGGTGTCGGCAGTTTAGCAGAGATTGGTAGTTTAATATCGCGTTACGGTAAACGTTGTTTATTTATTAATAATGGTGAGTTATTTTTAGAACCTGCTTATAAAACTGTAAGATTATCATTAGTAGAACACGAAATTAGTTTTGATGAATTTTCCAATATTCAAGCCAATCCAACCGTTGAAAATATCTTAGAAGGGATTGCTTTAACCTTAGAAAATGATTACGATGTTATCTTTGGTTTAGGTGGGGGAAGTGTCATGGATAGTGCTAAAGCCATCTCATTTCTTGCGAAAGAGAGCGACATTGATTGGGATAATGTCTTTGCAACTTACACTTCACCCCATGCAGACTACGAAGATAGAAAAAATGTACTCCCACTCATTCTAACACCAACCACATCAGGGACAGGCTCAGAAATTACCCAAGCAGCTGTCTTGACGTATGGTGATGAGAAATTAAGTATCTTCCACCAACAAATTTTAGCTAAGGAAACCTTAATCGATCCAACGCTAATGTTGACCTTACCGGCATCTGTAACGGCGCATAGTGGCTTTGATGCGTTTACCCATGCCTTTGAAAGTTATGTCAGTTTAAATGCCAATCCCTTAGCGCAACTGGATGCATTAAATGCCATGAAAAAGATTGTCGATACTTTACCTAATTTAATGAATGACCTTCATAATCTTGAACTTAGAGAAGCAATGACACTGGCTTCACTTATAGCCGGTCGTGCCTTATCTAATTCAGGAGCTTCGATTCCACATCCCTTAGCTGAAGTCGTGGGAGGCTATACAAACAGACCTCATGGTGCCATTCTTGCTTCACTATATCCTTCCTATATTCAAACCTGTCAAAAAGAAAACGAAGAAGATTTTAAAACTATTTCTAACTATGTATTTGGAAATGATGATTTATATGAAAATGTTGTGAGTTTTTTAAAAGAAATTCAACTTGATGACTCATTAATGGATCTGGTTGAGCATAAAGAAACACTAGAAAAAATATTAGTACACCCAATAATGGAACATTTATCTTTCGCTGATACATCAACACTGAGAACCATCATAAAAAATGCCTAACATTATAGCAATTGATTTAGATGGTACCTTACTTGATTGTGATAAAAATATATCTCGGAAAAATCAAGAAGCAATCGTAAAAGCGTTAGATGCGGGGTATCAGATCTATTTATGTTCAGGCAGACCGGCTGTGTTTGTATCAAGGATTAAATCACTATTGGATCAGCGATTAAATATAATTGCATTTAATGGCGCGTACTATGAAAATGAAACAGAAATAAAAACATATCCATTACGTAATGAGGATTTGATTAAACTGGATGCACTCATAAGTGAAGATACACCATGTTTTTTTAAAACACTTGATACAGTATATTTCACCCATGAAGACAATCGTTTTTTTTATAAAGGAATGACTAAAAAACAAATTAATAATGTTAAAGAATTAAAGTTTTATGAAATTTTAAAAGTAGTGATACTTATGCAAAACCATCATGCCCAAACACTCAGAGAATTTGTACAGGTTTATGAGTATGGTAATTTTGGTATGGAACTTTCTTGTAAAGAAGTAGATAAAACTCTTCACTTTCAACAAAACAATTATTATGCGATTGGTGATGGTGTGAATGATTTACCTCTATTTAAAAATGCGGCCTATAGTTTTGCTATGAATAATTCCGATGAACGTTTACTTGAATATGCTGATGTAACTGTTGAAAATAATACTTATGAAGGAGTTGCGAAAGCGATTGAAATAATTTTGAACTTACCGCATTAATGGAGTACCTTATTATATGATAATAAAATGAAGAGCGATTATAATAACTATGGAGGGATAATTATGAAACATATTAAAATTGCTGCAGGCTTAGCACATGTTGACTATGGCCACATTGCAGATATTGTCAAGGAAGTAAGTGATGCAGGGGTCGATTATATTCACTCAGATGCCGCTGACATGTACGATTTACAAAACATGAAATTAATGGGAGGACATCAAGTAATTGCTGGTATTCGACCATATACCCAAGCACCCATTGAATGTCATATCTATACGGTGACAATGGACCGCATGTTTATTGAACAAATTGCAGAGGCAGGGGCACAAATGCTCATTATTCCTGCAGAACATTTTATTGGCGCACAACTCGCTTATATTATCAATTGGTGCCGCGAATTTAATTTAAAAATTGGCTTAACCTTGGGTTGCTATACACCGTTATGCTTTGTTGAAGAATCAATTTATGATATCGATCGCTTGCATATTGTGACCCATGGTGTTGATGAAACAGATGGAAAAGACAACTGGGGCTGGCGTAGAAGCGTGACTGACCTGGTCAAAAGAGCACGCGTTATGATTGATGAGAAAAACCCTGACTGTGAACTTGCAATCGATGGTGGTTTACGCCAAGACAACATGGATGAATTAATTGCATGTAATCCTGATGTGATTGTTTTATCATCAGCTATTTTCAAAGATCCACAAGGACCAGCAGCCGGTTACAAAAACTGCCGAAGTGCCATTGATGCAGCTGCAAAAAAATTCAATCTTGAATAATATTAAAACTTACTCAAAGACACTGGTAGTAATTGTACTGATATCCTTACTTACCACATTTGCAGTCAATTTCTTTTTTGTCTTTGATAATCTTGCACCAGGTGGTTTGACGGGCCTTGCCTTAGTCTTGTCACAAATCATTAACTTACCAATTGAATACATGGTTTTATGCATCACAATTCCTTTGTTAATTCTAGGATCATTACGTTTAGGCGCCTCTTTTGGTGCTAAGACTTTAAGTATTAGTCTTTTAACGTCATTAATGATGAGATTTGTACCTAAAGTTAATATATTATATTCAGTTCGCGCTTTCTCACCTATGTTGGCATTTGCCTTGTCAGCCCTTATTGCCGGTGTTTTAATAGGATTATCGATTAGTATTTCTATTAAAAATAAAGCCAGTACAGGTGGTACTGATTTATTAGCAGCCTTAATTAAATCGTTTTTTCATAGTGATTTACCCACCGCTAAAGTGATTGCCATTATAGACTCAATCATTATTATTTTAACGGGTTTAATCAATTACAATATTACGGTTTCTTTATGGAGTTTCATTTCATTACAAATAATCGTAAAAACGATAGAAAAAACGACCTAGATTAAGTGATGTTTTCCGGGTCGTTTTTCTTATTATAATAATCCAATATTTCATTTCTAAGAAAGTCAAGATCATCTTTAGAAGGCAGGGCAGTAATGCTTAGCATTGGTGTTTTATATTGTTTCTCTTTGTTTAATTGTGAGTTGATAATCAGTAAATCAGCATCATAATCCGCGTCTTTAAACTCATTATAGGGAATGATTTTATCAATAACAATTTCTGGAATACTGTGTTCCAAACGATACTTTAACAATTGTCCACCAGACGGGGCAATGGTACAAATTAAGATTGTTTTTAAAGGTTTTTTAAAGCGTTCAATCGCGGAAGCGAGATGAAGTGCTAAAAATCCCATCTCATTTTCTTCCAGTTGATTCCAAAAAGGATTATTAATTAGCGCAATGCTCTCTTTTACAATCCGAAATGTATTTTGATATTGTTTTTCTATATCAGGTAAAAGTGGATTTTGAATGATAATGTCATGTGCCAAACGAATCGCTGTTGGTTTAAGATGATTTAAAAGGTTTTGTATCAACTGTCCGTCTGCCACAAAGGCATGTGGTAAAAGTTCAGTCCAAGTCACAATTAACTTATCGACAAATTGTTCTACTTGATAATCATTGTCTTCTTTAGTGTTTAGGTAAGCTAATAAATAAACTTGTAAATAAAAACATTCATGTTCATGATACTTTCTTTTTTGAATCTTTTCTAGAAGCGCGATGATTTGTCGTGCGATATCAAGATAGGGCTTCTTTTGTAATGCTAATTTGAAAGTCTCTGAAATCTCAACAGTGGGATCAAAATTTTGACGTGACATCGTAACGAGAATTCTAATAATAAAATGCGCATAATTATTGATTGAATCAAACATAACAGAAAAATCAGGTAACTGTTCAATAAGATCAGCAATCTCATCATCAGTCATATCAAAGCCGGGATGTAAAAGATCACCTCCACAAGCACCTTTTTCTTTTTTTATAATTTTAAAAAGAAGATGAAGGGTCCGTTCTTTAGCTAATAAATCAAATATAGCATTTCGCAAGGAACGTTCTTTACCGGTTAAATAAAAAGTCTTATCTTCATATCGATGTAAAGTGATGTTGTAAAATAAAAATAACTTTTCAATCGATTTAATATCGCTATAAACACTTGATTTTGAAATATAAAAAAGATCTGAAAGGGCGTCCATCGTGTAATCTGTTTCAGTTAAAAGCGTTAGAGCAATCGCATCTTGTCTTATTTTGGGAGTTAAATCCGAATCTTGATTATATGACTCTAAGAGTATTTTTAACTGATATCGTTGTTTTTCACTACAATTAAGTAAGATACCATACCCTGTTTTTCTTTCTAGTGTCACATTATATTGGGCTAAAAAGTGTTCGACTAAGTCTAAATCGTTTCTGACGGTTTTATTTGAAACATTTAATTGCTTTGCTAATTGATTACTGGAAATGTAATTGTTTTGATCACATAAAATATTGAGTAACTGTTTGCGCCGTTGATGCATCATGGAACCTCCTATTGTTGTATCACAAAACCTCCTATTATTAATCTAATTATATCATATGAAAGGAAAACTATTTATGAATGAAAAAGAATTTCTTAATGATTTAGAAAAACTTATTGCTCAAAAATCAGTCCGTGATTTATCAACCCGCACAAATCAAGCGCCTTTTGGTCAAGGTATTAGAAATGCGATGGATGTATTTTTAGATGTTGCACAAAGACTTGGTTTTGAAACGGGTGATGTTGATGGTTATGCTGTTTATGCAGAACTTGGTGATAGCAAGCACGAACTGGGCGTTTTAGGACACTTAGATGTAGTGGAAGTCGGTGATTTAAAGGCATGGCGCCATAATCCATTCGAACTGAGTCGAGAAGGTGATGTGTTAATTGCTAGAGGCGTTAATGATGATAAAGGACCTTTATTATGTGCGCTTTATGCAGCCAAAGAAGCGTTTTATAAAGCACGGGAACCCAAAAGACGTGTTCGTATTATTGCCGGAGGTGCTGAAGAAACAACCTGGGAATGCATGGAGCATTATTTCAAACACCACCGACAACCTGAACTCGGCTTTTCACCCGATGGTAATTTCCCAATTGTTAATGGCGAAAAGGGAATTCTTTGTTTTTCACTCAAGTTTAAAAATGAAGGCCATGACGACATAAGCGCTGCACCACGAGTGAATTATATTTGCCATGATCTCAAATTTAATAATAAAACATACACAGGCGCACAGATTTTATCAAGAAACCCCCAAAGAGGCGAAAATGCAATTGATAAATTGATTGATGATTTTGATAATACAGAAATAAACAAAAGAACCTGGGCACAATTCATAAAAGAATATTTCTATAAAAACCCATACGCAAGACAAACAGGATTCTACACAGAACATGAATCGATGGGAAAATTAAGTGCTTGCATGATGTCTTTAAATAGTGAGGCAGACTACGTGATTTTAAATATTGATTTTAGATATCCAATATCAACCAATAAAGAAGCAATAATAAAGAAACTTGAAACCTTGAAGTCACGGTATGATTTTGAATATGAAGTCATCCGCGAGAAAAAACCGTTATATGTCTCAGAAGAAAATGAACTGATTCAAAAACTGAAGAAAGCCTACGAAATTGTAATGCATGAAAAGGCAGATGTCTTAACAAAAGGCGGTGCTTCCTATGCTCGAGTCATGGACTGTGGTGTTGCTTTTGGTGCTTCTTTTCCTTGGGATGATCCCAAACCCCATATGCCCAACGAACAAATGTCAATTGACTCGATCAAAAAAGCTTATGCTATCTATGTCGAAGCCATAAGAACACTGCTTGAAATTTAAACGCTTCCTTATTGATAAGGTACATCAATAATTGTGAAAGGGAACACATAGATTTAAAATATAAGCGAAAGGGGAGGATATCATGAAGAAACTTCAAGCAAAACTACAAACATTTTCAGGAGCAATGATGGTACCAATTATCTTACTTGTTCTTGTTGGTTTTTTTGTAGGTATTGGAAGTGCATTCACGAATTATATTCTTACAGAAGGTACAGTTTTACATGGTCTTTTTAGTTTGATTACAAGCTTAGGATTTATGTTTATGAATAATTTACCGGTTTGGTTTGCCGTAGCAATCGCATTTACCCTTGCTAAAAAAGAAAAGGGTTGGGCAGCCTTTGCTGGTATCGTACTTTACTTATCCTATATGACAAGTATTAAAAACTTCGCTGGACTTCAAGGATGGACAGCCGAAAGCACAAGTATTGAAGCATTGCTTAGCCAAGGTTATACAGAATTAGAAGCAATGAATTTCAATAACTTATGGGGCACTTCATTGGGCATCTTCACTTACAATATGGGTATTTTCTCAGGAATTGTAACGGGACTTGTTACAGCAAAAATCCATAACCGCTTTGTCGATACAGAACTTCCAGCAATGCTTGGCTTTTTTGCTGGAACCAAGACAGTTATTATTATGGTTGTATTTGCCTCTATTCCACTTGCAATAGGAACTTATTATATTTGGCCATTTATTGCAAAAGGGCTTGCAGGAATTACTGGATTTATTGGTAAATCTGGCTTGCTAGGAACTTTTGTCTTTGGTACAGTAGACAAAATGTTACTACCATTTGGACTACATCATTTGATTGCTTTCCCAATTGAATATTCTGCAGTTGGTGGCGTCATGGAAGTGGATGGCGTAGTCTATGAAGGAATTAAAAATATTATGAATGCACAAGCAGCTAGTGCAGGCGCATCTGGTTATCTTATAAGAAACTTTGCTTCAGGTAGAATTCTATTCCAACTTGCAGGCCTTCCAGGAGCAGCTTATGCAATGTATAAAGTTGCGAAACCAGAAAACAAAAAGAAAGTCGCAGCACTTTTGGTACCAGCGGTTATGACATTAGCACTAGTTGGTATTTCAGAACCAATTGAATATACATTCTTATTCTTAGCACCACAACTATACTTCTTCATCTACGCACCTTTATGCGGTTTAGCGTATGTGATTGCAGAGGTCTTCAAAATTTCTATTACTGGTAATGCTCTACTATTTATGATTCCAAACTTGTTTCAACCTCATAAAGTACATGCAATGAGTTTAATCTTCTTATTACCACTCACCTTTATCGTTTACTATTATGTATTCAAAGTCGCAATTGAAAAATTAGATCTCAATACACCAGGACGTAAGAGCTCTGATGCTGAATTAATGTCTAAGAAAGAATATCAAAAAATTCAAGCAGCCAGAGAAGTAGGTGGTGAAGAGCTCACACTTGAAGAAAAAATTATTGAAGCTCTTGGTGGCTATAATAATATTATCTCAGTGACAAACTGTGCATCACGACTTCGTGTCGAAGTTAAAGATGCAGATAAGGTATTAGATCGCTCTATTTGGGAAAATGAGCTCAATGCATCAGGTTTGATTCAAGCTAATAATAATTTCCAAATTATCTATGGCGTCCAAGTACAGTCTATCACCACGAAAGTAAAAGATTTATTAGGTATTGATTAGCTAGCAAAGGAACTTGAAGAAGAAATTAATTAAATCTAATATGAATAATTAATTTTAGGTAATTCAATCTGTTTCATTTATTAAATTTAGGAAAGATAGATCACTGATCTATCTTTTTTTTCAGTCTATATATTTTTTTCTTAATTCAAGTTTTAAATTATCATTTAAACATGTAAATATAAAAATTGAAATTGCTATATTGCCAAACTTAGTGAAAAAAGCACTTCATATTATTCTTTTTTATCCAATAAATTGTAGTCTTCTATTGTTTTAGTAGTCCAATCATTCAATTTATTTTATGAATTATTTAATAAAAAACGCAATAGAAAGCGCTTGCAAAATAATATTTGTATTGGTAAAATTTAAAAAAGAAAGGATGAAAAAATAGCATGAAAAGGTTCAAAAAAATCTTTTTGAAAACACTTATTGTTTTATTTTCAGGAATCTTCTCTTTTTTAGCAACAGCAAGTGTTATAGAGGCGGCATCTGCTACAAAGACACTCTGGGTTCCTCAATATTATCAAGGTGATACAAATTGGTGTTGGGCTACATCGGCAAAGATGGTGGGAGATTATCTATATGGTAGTAGAGGCAGTATATTAGATATCGTGTATAAAATTACAGGAAGTAGAGATGTATTACGAGCTGGCTCAAAAACAGAGACTCTAAAGGCCGTAAATTATGCAAGTAATTATGGAAACAATTATATCCTTGCTGATGAAAACCATTTAGGATATTGGAGATATGCTACATCAATAAATTATGGAAAGCCATATGTTCTTTTGATAGAAAATAATAGAATTAATAGAGGTCATGCAATCGTTGGAAGAGGGTATAAATGGGTAGAAAACGGAAATTCAAGTGATGTTCATTATATCTATATTAATGATCCTGCAAAGGGAACAAGTTATGTGAATTATGCACAATTTACTTCTGGAGTAGCAAGTGGTTATAGAAATTGGCAGATTAAACATAATATTATGGCAAATGGAAAATACTAGGAGGATTTATGAAAATTATTAACAAAAAATATAAATTATCGTTAATTATAATCTTTGTCTTAGTTGTTTTGTTTCCGATATTTTTGCTACTTACACCAATAAAGGCAGATTATTTAAATGAATCAACTGATTTGGATAATATTAGTATTAAGGAAGATGATTTAAATAATGTTGAAGAAAGTATTACATTCTTTAATTCTTTTGTAGATTCAAGAAACAATGGTTTTAGGACACGTTCTATTGGAGAAACTACTCCGCAAATAGCACCATTATCTGGATCAATGATTAAACTTATTTGTCTAGATACTGATATTATTGATCAGATTATTAATAGTGAACGAATTGATGTGAAAAATCAAACATTGAATATTTATTATCAATCATTAACTGAAACTAATCAACTTGTTGATTTTTCGGAATGGGAAGGTGAATACCAAGTAAGTAGTATTCAGGTCGATAATAATGGTCATTTAAATGTAGATATTCAATTTCTTCATAACATTAGTAATTCCAATAATATTCCATTAGATAATGTTCATTATATTGTTACCGAATATTTGCCGTCCTTGACATTTGTATATTTTGAAGGAGAGGATACAGTAATTCCATTTTATAACTTTTCTTTCGGTAACGATGTTATAGATGGAATTGAAGAGAAAAAAATTTATTCCGTACATGAACTCAAAGAACCTTTATCAAAATATGTAGAAAAAATAAATGCACTCAATAATTTTGATGATGAAGGTAATCGTCTATTTGGTGCATCTAATGAAAGCATTGTCTCTGATAAGAGACTACCAATCATTACATCATTAGTTACTGTAACTATGACAATCGGAGGTATATTTATCTACGAGCGACTAAAATCGTAGGATATTGGAACTAAATATTGATGATTATCAAGACATTTTGATTTATATAGTTATGTTGTATTGGATAATATTTAAATGATTATCTAAGAATCTCGAAGTTATCCAACTGGTTATGATACAAATCAAGATAATTAAAAAAAGAACTATTGCGAGAATAATATTTTTACTCTCGTAATAGTTTTTATTTTTTGTATATTTGTTTATTAGAATGAGATTATGACATATAAAATTTCCTAAGTCATGGCTGTGAACTTTGATGTTATGAATGTTATTTTGATGCTAAAATAGATATAAACAAAGAGAACTAGACTAGTATGGAGGGAAGAACTGTAGGAGACGATTGATATTCGTCTAATAAATTAAATCAGTCACTAATTATCTAAAATTGACCAATAAGAATAGTGGAAGGGGGTAAATGATGAATTCTAGACAGCGGAGAATCTTAGAATATCTTTCAGATAAAAAAATATGGATTAAGGGTAAAGAACTTTCACGTATTATGGGAGTAACTGATCGAACGATTCGCTCTGATATTGATTTATTAAATCAAGAACTTCCTGGAATTATAGAATCGAGTACCCGAGAAGGATATCAATTAAACTATAATAAATATCAGACTTATAAAGATTTAAATACAGATGTCATACCTCAAACTCCAGATGAGCGCAGTATTTATATCATAAAAATACTATTGTTTTCAAAGAAACGACAAAAAATTATGGATTTACAAGATGAACTTTTTGTAAGTGAACATACGATTGAAGGTGACATTAAACGAATCCGAGATTTAATAAAGCCATATGGGGGTTTAAAGTTAGTTCGAGAAAAAAATACAATATTCTTTCAAGGAAACGAACACCTTAAGCGGAAGATTTATCGTGACCTATTAACAAACGAGATTAAAGATAATTTTTTAAATATTAATCGTACAGCTCTTCTTTATAGTCGTTTTGATTTGGTACAGGTAACCAAAATATTTGAAGAGACTCTTAATAAATACAATTATTCGGTTAGAGAAACCGCGATTCCAATGATTGTGGTACATATGGGAATAACGATTGAGCGTATGTTAAGTGGTCATTATCTCACTGATGATTCTATTAATAAACAAGTGGATCAAAGAATTGAATTTGAAATATCAGAATATTTCTTTGAAAGAATTATACAGATAGTTCCAATAAAATATTCTATTACGGAAGTTAGAGGTTTTGCTAATATTCTTATGGGATATCAAAATGCTTATCACTTGAATGATATATTAGAATATAAAAATAAAATTGTAGATCTTTCAAAACTTCTTGATGAAGTTGTAAAAGTACTTTATGAGACTTTTGATTTAGACTTTTCAATGGACGAAGATTTTAAAAATGGATTGCATCTACATATTCAATCACTAGTTTTGAGAATGAAAAACGGTACAGTAATTCCTAATGCTCATCTACAAGAAATAAAAAAATCATACCCACTCATTTTTGAAATGGGATTGGTTATTGGTCGATTAATTGGAAATTCGTTTGGTTTTGAATTGTCTGAATCAGAGGTAGGTTTTATTTCACTACACATTGGAGCGGCATATGATCGTTTATCTAGTAAGAAAAAGCATCATGTACTATTAATTGCTCCGCATAATCGAAGTCTTTCAAAATTAACTAAAGGGAAGATTACGAACATGTTTAAAGAACGTATGGAAATTATAGCAATACACGAGTACTATGTTGAAAAAAACATCGAAAAGATGAATGTTGATTTGATAATTACTACGTTGCCTATCGATCATAATCTTGAAGTAAAAACAGTTCAAATTTCGATGTTTTTGAGTCACGAGGACGAAGGAATGATATTCAGGGCATTAAATGAATTAGATAAAGAAGAATTTAACCTTGAATTTGGCAATCAATTTGGCACTTTAATTGATGAACGTTTTTTCTTTAAAAATCTCGAGAAAGAAACACCAAAAGAAGTTATAGATTATATGAGTCAAAAGCTTTATGAGAACGGTATTGTTTCAAAGGACTTTAAAGATTCTATTTTGGATCGTGAAGCAATGTCGTCGACATCATTTAGTTATTCAATAGCAATTCCCCATCCTTTGGATCTCAAGAGCAAGCAGTCAAAAGTGGCTGTTGCATTATTAAGAAAACCAATACAATGGGGAAGTTATAACGTCAAACTGGTAATGATGCTTGCAATAAACGAAAAAGATAGCTCAACAATGTGGTTGTTTTTTGATTGGTTATCGGAAACCATAACAAATCCATCAAAAATGTCAAAGCTGTTACAATCAAAAAATAGAAATGAATTTGTTCATTGGATGATGAATGATTAGGAGGATACAATGACAGATATAGAATTAGTAAGTTTTAAGATAATTAGCGAAGTTGGTACTGCAAAATCCTTTTTTATGGAAGCAATTGCTTTTGCTCAAAAAAATAATTTTGTAAAAGCACGGAAATTGATTGAGGAAGGCGAGAATCATCGCATTTTAGGACATGAGACCCACTTTGAATTAATTCAAAAGGAAGCAAGCGGTGAACCGCTTGGGATTAATTTGATTCTAATGCATGCAGAAGATCAATTGATGGCAGCTGAAACAATTAAAATTTTAGCAGAGCAACTTATTAAGAGTTATGAAATAATTAATGAATTAGCGATACAAATCAATAAATAAAAACCTTTCAGTATAGAAAGGTTTTTATTTATTGATTCTAAAATTCTTACGAAAAGTATCTAGAGATATGTAATATAGGTGAATTTGAGAACTATCATCACATAGTCACGTAATTATGTTCCGTTGTCTTAGGAAACGATAATATAAGCAAGCGGTTACATTAGCGGATATAATGTAAGTACAATAAGGAGGGAGAAGATTTATGAAGAGAGTATATTTATTTTGTAATGCTGGGATGTCAACGAGTTTGTTAGCAAGCAAAATGCAAACAGTTGCAGACTCACATAAGTTACCAATTGAAGTAAAAGCATTCTCTGACTCGAAGATGGATTCTATTGTCCAAGAATTTAATCCGGATGTAATTTTGTTAGGGCCACAAATTAAATATAAATTTGAGGAAACTAAAGCAAAATATGCGGGATCAGGGGTACCTGTTGAAGTCATTGATTTAGAGGATTATGGCAAAGTTGATGGAGAACGTGTATTAAAAAAAGCAATTATGCTAATTAAGGGAAAGGGGAAATAAGATCATGTTTGATTGGTTAGAAAAAACGATGGCTCCAATTGCTGAGAAGCTAAGTACAAATAAAGTATTGGTTGCTATTCGTGACGGTTTTTTAGTTAGTACTCCGTTAATTATAGTTGCATCGATATTCTTATTAATTGCGAATTTCCCTATAACTGGATATCCGGAGTTTATGGAGGGAATTTTTGGATCAGGTTGGGACAGCCATTTATTGGTGGTATCAAATGCTACAATAAATATGATTGCACTCTTAAATGTTTTAGGTATTGCTTATTCATATGCTAAACAACTAAAAGTTGAACCTATTTCGGGAGGAGTGGTTGCGCTTGTATCGTATCTAATCATTACGCCACAAACACATGAATTGTTCCTAAATGCAGATGGAAAAGCATTTAGAGGGTTTGCTTTCTCAAATTTAAATTCTCAAGGTTTATTCCTCGCCATGATTACCGCGATTGTTGCCGTTCAAATCTTTGCATATGTAACGAAAAAAGGTTGGGTAATTAAACTTCCTGAAGGTGTTCCACCAGCAGTAATGGGATCATTTGCTGCTTTGGTTCCAAGTATGTTTGTAATGATTACGTTCTTCTTAGTGCGTTTATTATTTGTGAATACATCTTTTGGAAATGCACAGAACTTTATTTTTACAGTATTGCAAACACCTTTGATGGGACTTGGAACAAATAAGTTATTTGAAGTAATTTACCAGTTTTTATCAACTCTGTTCTGGTTCTTCGGTATCAATGGACCTGCAATTACAAATACCATATTCTCTCCAATTCATAATACGATGACTTATGCAAACCAGGCAGCCTACATTGCGGGTGAATCGCTACCATATATCTTTACGGGTCCATTCTCTGACTTTTTTGGAAACTACGGTGGTGGCGGAAGTACATTATCATTAGTCCTATTAATGGTCACAATGGGTAAATCGCAACGTATGAAACAATTAGGTCGCTTATCGATTGTTCCTGGAATATTTGGGATTAATGAAATGATTATATTTGGACTTCCAATCGTACTGAACCCAATAATATTGATTCCATTTCTACTTGTACCGGTTATGAATATAGCATTATCAACAGTTGCGACAATCATTGGAATCATTCCATATACAACGGGTATTGCATTACCATGGACAACACCAATTTTCTTCTCAGGTTGGTTATCAACTGGTAGTCTATTTGCTGGAATATTCCAATTAGGACTTCTAGCACTCGGTTGCTTAGTTTATTATCCATTCTTTAGAGTCTTAGATAAGCAATATCTCGAAGATGAAAAGAAACCACAAGATTTACAAGTGGATGAATTAGATGATATCTCACTCGATGATATTTCGTTTGATGACTTATAAGATTTAATATATAAAACACGAAGCGACTTGTGAAAGACCGATATGGACTTCATAAGTTTGCTTCGTTTTATTTAGGAGGACAATTATGAGAGTATTACTATTTTTTGATCAAACACAAGCTGGAGCTGGAGGTAAGGAAAGACCGAACGTTGAGTTGGCGGTGGAAAAAGGCGGAATTGGATCTTACCACATGTTTGAAAAATACATTAAACAAGAAGGGGGTCTCGTTCTAGCGACTATGTATTGTGGTAATGGTTATTTTTTCGACCATGAAGAAGAAGTGAAGCGTAAAGTTGCAGGACTTGCTACCAAATTAAAAGCAGACATTGTATTATGTGGTCCATGTTTTGATTATCCAGATTATTCAAGGATGTCAGCAATTCTTGCACAATACATTGAAAAAAACACTGATACAAAAGCAGTAGCAATGTTCTCAAAAGAAAATGAAGAAGTGATTGAACAATACAAAGACAGTGTGAGAATCATCAAAATGCCACGTAAAGGTGGAACAGGTTTGAATGAGTCGCTTGAAAACATGTCAAAAGTTCTAAAAGCAGTTGTAGAAGATCAGCCAAAATCAAGTTATGAATCGTTTATATATTAAGGAGTTGTAATTACAATGAATCGTTTACAAGAATTATGTGCATTACCTGGGGTATCAGGTGATGAGAAAGAAATTCGAGATTATCTCTATAATTTTTATATTGATAAAGATTTAGAAATCATTGAAGATCGTCTAGGATCCGTATTTGGTGTGAAAAATGGAAACTCTAATTACAATGTTATGATTAGTTCAAACATGGATGAGAGTGGACTCATGATTTCTAAAATTAATGATAACGGAACTATGGAATTTATTGTCGTTGGTTTATATATGAAAGCATGGTTGAACAATCAGTATGTAACACTCCTCGATCGCCATCATAAGAAGTTATCAGGAATCGTATTACGAAAAGACGATGACTTTGTTATTGATGCTGGATTTAAAACTAAAGAAGAAGCTGAAGGTGCTGGAGTTCTTGTTGGTAATTTTGTCATCGCTACACCAAGATTTGAGTTGTTAAATCAGAATGTTGCAGCCAATAATTTATCAAACAGAGCTGGTATCGAAGTCGGTCTAAAACTTTTAGAATCACTTGAAAATAAGAATTTAAACTTTAATCTCAATGTTGGAGGGATTTCCCATTCGGTCGTTGGACAACGTGGTGCTATTACTGCGACAACATCAGTGCATCCAGATCTTGCTATCGTTGTTGATGCCGTTTATGTTGAATCATGGGACGACAAATATATTTTTATAAGAAGCTTTGATAAATCACTATTACCAAGTCAAATATTAAAACAAGATCTTTATGAAGCAGCCAAAGCATGCGGTTTTATGCCTCAAGCTCATTTGACTGATCTTCCAACAGACGGTTCTTTTATTCATAAATCCTTATCCGGTACACCAACAGTCGTAGTGGTAATTCCACTTAAATATAAAGATTCGATTTACAATGTCATTGATACACAGTACCTCGATAATATTACTACTGTATTGAATCACTATTTAACAACTTTAAATTCTAAGCGTATTGTGGAAACACAAAACTGTAGAGGAACTCGTCATGAATAATCAAATTTATTGGAATGATTTATTAGAATTATCAGATATTTATGGTGTTTCTGGTATGGAATATCGAGTTGTAAAATATCTACAAGAAAAAATTAACTTACCACTTGAACAAGATGGTATTGGTTCAGCTCTATTTACTCAAAAAGGACATGGACTTCGCATCATGGTGGCTACACATATGGATGAGGTCGGTTTCTATGTGAAAAAGATTGATGAAGGTGGTTATCTTTTTTTACAACCAGTTGGTGGTATTTGGCCCCATGTAATCATGAACCAAGATGTTGTAGTTATTAATGATCATGATGAAGAATTCTATGGAATTATTGGTAGTAAAGCAATGCATGGAATGACGATAGAAGAAAAAAGTAAAACAATTCCAATTGACCGTGTTTATGTAGATATGGGTGTTTCTTCTAAAAATGAAATACTTGATAGGGGTATTAAAGAAGGGGATATGGTCGCGTTTGTATCAAAAAGTCGTATCATGAATGATAAAAATTATATTTGTGGTAAGGCCTTTGATGATCGCGCAAGTGTAGCGGTTGGAATGTGGTTAATGAATTCTCTAATTAATAAGCCAACAGATAATGAAGTTACTTTGGCAGCAACAGTACAAGAAGAAGTAGGACTTCGTGGCGCTCGAACCACTGCGGATTTGGTTTATCCCAATCTAGCAATTGTGATAGATACTACAGTTGCTGGAGATACTCCCGAGGATCATAATATCATTCGACTCGGTGGAGGAGTTACTATTAGTGTTATAGATTCTATGACTATACTAAATAGAGGTCTTCTTAATTATCTTGAAGGGATTTGTCGAACCAACAATATTCAATACCAATTAGGATGCTTCTTAGATGGCGGTACTGATGCGGGAAACATTCATAAATCACGTGAAGGAATTCCATCAATCATATTATCCATTCCAATGCGTTATATGCATACGCATCGAGGTGTCGTTCATAAATTCGATATCCAAGAAACATTACGATTAGTGGAATATATTGTCAGAGATCTAACAGTAGAAAAGTATAGAAAAATATTAAGTGAAAATTACAATTATAGAGAGTAGAGGTATAAACTATGTGGGGTATTATTGCTACGTGGCGAATGGCTAAAGAAGGTGTAGATAGTGCAGTTACTATCCTAGAAGATAATGGTAATGCAGGAGATGCAATTGAAACAGCAATTAAAGCAGTTGAAGATTTCCCATTCTACAAATCAGTCGGTTATGGAGGACTTCCAAATGAGGAAATGGAAGTAGAATTGGATGCAGCATATATGGATGGTACAACATTTGATATTGGCGCTGTCGCAGCAATTAAAGATTTTGCAAATCCAATTTCAATTGCACGTTCTTTAAGCCGATATAAAGTTAATAATTTATTGGTAGGTGCAGGTGCAGAGGCTTACGCTCATAAGGAAGGATTCGAACGTAAAAACATGCTAACCAATCGCGCCAAAATTCATTATCATAACCGCGTAAAAGATATTCGTGAAATCGAAATTTCTCCATATTCAGGTCATGATACGGTAGGAATGGTTTCGGTAGATAGCGAACAAAATATTATTGCTGGTACATCTACAAGTGGCCTTTTCATGAAGAAAAAAGGACGCGTTGGCGACTCACCAATCATTGGGTCAGGACTCTATGCTGATAGTCTTGTTGGGGGAGCTTCCGCAACAGGTCTAGGTGAAGACTTGATGAAGGGCGTCGTTTCGTATGAAGTTGTGAGACTAATGAAGGAAGGAATCACACCACAAGAAGCAGTAGAAAAAGTAACATTCGATCTTGATCGTGAATTGATTGAACGTCGAGGTGAAGCAGGTGATATTTCTATTGTTGCTATGAATAAAAATGGTGAATGGGGAGTTGCATCAAACATTGATAATTTTTCATTTTCGGTAGCAACTGAAAAGCAAGCGAATACTGTTTATATCACAAAGCGAGTAGGAGATCACATGATACATGAAATTGCCCCCCAAGAATGGTTAGATAAGTACTTAAGTGAACGTGTGAAACCTTTGGAGGGAAAATAATATGCTTAATAAAATTTATGCAAAAATGGATGAATTAATGCCAGAGCTTCTAAAATCAATCCAACGTCTTGTTGCTATTGAATCTGTTGAGGGGGTTCACACTGAGGATGCACCTTACGGTGAAATGCCTAAAAAAGCACTTTTAGAGGTGCTTAGCATTGCTGAAGAACTAGGATTTCATACAAAGAACATTGATAACATCATCGGTTATGCGCAGTATGGTGGGGGGGATGGCGACTATATCGGTATCTTTGGTCATGTTGATGTCGTTCCAGTAGGAGAAGGGTGGTCTTATCCACCACTTGGCGGTGTCATCGATAGAGGACGAATTTGGGGTCGCGGCGTCTTAGATAACAAAGGACCAATTCTTACAAATCTTTATGCGCTCTATGCTCTTAAAGAATTGGGAGTGACCTTTAATAGACCGGTTCGTGTTGTTTTTGGTACAAATGAAGAGTCAGGATTTGGATGTGTTAAACATTATTTGACCAAAGAAAATCCTCCGGTATTTGGATGGACACCAGATTGTAAGTGGCCAGTAGTTTACGGAGAAAGAGGTCGTGCTCTAATTCAATTTGTTAATCATGGCTCTCAAGAAGACTTTAATGAATTTATTAACGAATACATTCTGTCAAGTCCAAATAATGGTGTTAAGTTAGGTATTAATGTTAAAGATGAAGACTTTGGTGAAATGATTATGCGTGGTTATAAACTGGGTATGACTCATGATAACCTATTCTTCCAAATTTCATTAAGTTATCCTAAAGTAAAAACTGTGGATGAACTGGTGGAAATAATCCGTGAGGTAACTCCTGAAAGTATTGAAGTAGTTTGTGCTCACAACTGGAATCCTGTATTTTATGATAAAGAGTCACCAGAAATCACCTTATTAACTGATGCTTATGAAGAAGTAATGGGTGAACGTTTGGCTCCAGTTACAACAACAGGAGGTACTTATGCAAAAATTATTCCTAATATTATTGCATTTGGTCCAAGTTTCCCAGCTCAAAAAGATATTGCCCACTTACCAGATGAGTGGATGAATCTTGATGATATTTTGAATAATGCCAAAATTTATAGCAATGCTCTCTATAAATTGAAAGATCTATAAAAGTAGAATTATTCAAAAGAGTATAATCTGAATAAAAAGTGAGAACTTGAAGATGATCCCACTTTTTAATAAATATTGATACTGAAAAAATATTTAGTAGTAATGGAATTACAAGTTACGTCGTAAATGGTCTTGTAATAGTTCTAATAATTGTTTATCGATTGGCGCATCACTGATTCCAATAGATGGGAGTGTACTTAAGGATCTAAGTTTTCCTTCAAACGCTGCCTTATATACTTTGTTGGTATTTGTTGAAAAATATGATAATTCTATTGTTGATACATGATTAGAATTTAAGTTAGAAGGAACGACTGCATAAGTTGCTGTCTGTCCTGGAGCAAGTACTGTGTCCTTCATTCTAGTTGAGAATGGATTTTTATTTACAGTCAAGGCTGAATCTGTAGTCTCATCAATGCTTGCTTTTTCAATACGAGCTGAAGAATTGCCGAAATTTTTAATTACGACGTAAAAATGATCTCTATTCGTAATTAAAGGAGCAGTGTAAATTTGAAGATTAGCACGTGTGCTCTCTTCAATCATTTTATTTTGCTCTCTTGAATTTTTTCTAGACTCATATAAAGTCCATAAAAAAGCTGCTGTAGAAATAATTGAGGATAAGACAACTCCCAAAATCTGCCATATTTCATACGATATGTTTAGAAACATAAAATATACCTCACTTTCATAGTTATTTAACTTTATTGTATTCCGTTAAAAATTAACCTGTAATTAAATCTATAAGAGATTCTATAGTCGAGCAGGATACGAATTTGAATTCAAGTTGGGAGATGTCATACTTCCTTAGTGTCGCTATATGTTCTGGAAAGCAATTCAGTGTTGAATAGTTTAAATTTTGTTTTTCAAAACGTGTGGAAAGCAATTCAGTGTTGAATAGTTTAAATTTTGTTTTTCAAAACGTGATAGCAACAATCCTAATTCTTTTTTAGTCAAAGAGTTAATTATTTCAATAAAATATTGCTTAACTTCTTTGACAATTAATTCCTGTTTTAAGAGTATATCGTTCCATACAATTTCATCAACACCACCAATAGAAGCATAATTAGTTAAATCATCGGAAGTTAGAAGGATGGTTTTTCCATATTCTAAACCATGACTTCTCCAGTCGGTGCTTTTATTAGGAGGTAGAATGGGGACGAAATTAGCTCTACAATATGAGTGTAGAGGAATACATGCTACAAACGGAGTATCATTAATTAAGATAGATGCTGTATAATAATGATTTGCATCGAGTATCTGAGTATGACCTTTGTAGGTATACCTATTGCTTAATTCATCTATAAAATTTGTTGGCAATGTGATAATCATAGAATCTCTCCTTTGATAACAAAAAAAAGCACTTCCGAAGAAGTGCTTCCGAGTGCTTTCTTTTAATATTAGTGTTTTTTTGTCAGGGTACTCTTGTTGCAAAACAAACTACTTCCTTCTGAGATCATCTATAAACTCAGTATAATAAAGAAAGCACTATCTTTACGGCCATATTATACTTGATTCTATTTAATAAATCAAGATTGAAGAAAATTAATTGTGACGTTATTTTGTATTAGAAGCGTAGCGTGTGAATGTCATAAATCGTGTAACCGGCATTCAAGTCCCATTCTTTTGAATGAATAATGCATCGAGTTATTTGCAAGAGGGGCTTTGATTCCAAAAATAAAGTCTGATTGTTTTATATCAAATTTTGATTTAATAAATTCGATATAATTATTCATTTGCGTGACTGTAAAATTATCTAATTTAAAATATCGAACAGCAGCGGAAGTTTTTAATTTTTTTATTTTTGCACGATCAGAATTTTTTCCTGTGACAGATTTATTAATTGAAATTCCTTTACCATCATAATCTTTAAAAGTGAGTCCTTTCAACTCAGCTCGTCGAGCACCTGTAGAAAACGCGAGTAAAATAAGTAATTTGAAATAAATATTTACGAGGGTCTTTTCAGGGAGTTTTTTCCGAGCATCCATAAAAGTCTCATAATCCATAATATTGTATTTGGTCATATCTTCAAATAGTTTTTTAAATGGGGATAAATTGATAGAGACATCATTATATATATACTCCATCTTTACTGCATATCTGAATATCGATTTATAAAGTGCAATGATTTCATTTTTATATTTAACTGAATACGGTTTACCACCTATGGTTGAACCGTCTTTTTTATAGCGTATAGGCGTTTTAATCTCTGCCAATGAATTTATCCAAGCTAATGCTTTTCTTAGTGTAATGGATGCAATAGCTGTATCAGGGATAAATTGGTTTACTTTGTAAAGATTGGATTTATTTGTTTGTTCTATAACATCGTATTTTGATCATTCAATCATTTCTATTCCAATTTCCCTAATAGACATTCTCGATTTCGGTAAATCGTCCTTTTTCATCTCTTTTAAAAAATTTCGTTCTGCATTTATTGTTCTTTGTTTACAGTCAAATCTGCGTCGTTTTATCCTTCTTACTTTTCCCAAACTGTCTCGGTACCTGATATCAAAATACTAGGTATTTCGTTTTTGATCTTTATAAACAGGCATACTAAAATCATCCTTTCACTAGTTATGAGATCGTTAAAAGGTAGTTTGTTAAATTATCTTTTTGTTAGCTATAGCTATTAGTAATTTATAGAGTTAATGAGTCTTACTAAATCATCGCCATCCCAAAGTACAATGTTATTTGAATCTGCAAGTTCTCTTGCAGGTTTTCTAAAACTATTGTTTGTTACAACTACGCCAACGTGTGAGTCGAAAAATTTTACTCCGTAAATTATTTCTTTGACGGTACCATAGTTTATTGGAGCGTTATGAAATTTACATTGAAATGCAAATTTAACTTTATCTTTTGTTGCAATAAAATCAACACTTTGGTTATTGACGAGTGGTACTTTTTCAACAATTTCATAATCAAGTTTTGTCACAAGATCAATTATAAAATCTTCAAATTCAGTATGATTTTTAAGTGATTCAAATCTCCTTCGTGTTATTAAATCTTTATGTACTGTACGTGCATTTTCTATTCTTAAAATAATATCTGAAAGGTCAAAATGTTTATTAATTCGTTCGTTTTTGTAATCTATAAGTTGAAGCGTTCTTAGTGTATCTAAATATGAAGAGAGTGTTTTAAAATCAAGATCAAATTCATTTTGTAATTTCTTTTGACTAAAAGTACTCTCATGAATAACAAATTCAACGATACGAGTTAACAAGTCGTGGTCTTTCAAAACGTTCTGGTCTAAAGCTATTGCTTCGCTTAATTCATATTCTGATTGTTTCTTGGAAATTCTAGAATAAACTTTATTCTTTACTATTTTTTTTGTCATGTTTTCAGGAACTCCAATTTTACTATTATTTAGATTTTCATCTATAGAATCGCTTATCTTCTCTATATCAATATTTATAAATGAGTTTTTAGGTTCGTATTTGTCAGAAGAAACCAAATTATCATTGTTGATATGATTTCCTTGTGGATTTATATCTGAAGTCCTTTGTAGTTCTAATTTCTTAATTTCTTTTTTTAGGTGTAAATGTATGTATACAACTATAGCCGAAATTATTGAACATGTAAAAAAAGCGCTGCCGTTTTCTTGATCTTTAAAAAGAGAAAAGAGTAGGATAATTTCGCTAAATATACAAAATATCGCTACGACATTAACAAAAAAGTATAGCGCTTTGAGTAACAGAAATATGATATCTTTCATTAATATATTTAACTTTTTGATTAGATTATTTTTACGATTTAACATAATCCCCCCCATTTAAAATATTTTTGTTATTTAATATTTGCTTCTTCTAATATAGAGTCTATCGAAATATTATAGAGTTTGGAAATAGCTATCAGTTTTGATAATTTGATTTCATTTTTTCCTTGTTCCCAAAATTGAACAGATTTATGAGTAATATTGAGTTTATCAGCAACGTACTCTAGAGTCATATTGTTTTTAATACGGTATTTTTTTAAAATAAGTCCTAATCTATCTTTTTCATCTTGATTCATAATTAACCTCTATCTGAAATGGTATTTGTAATACCATTATAATATAATCAATAGAAATATCAATAAACCTCCTATTTGGTATTATAGATAATAAATAAGAGCGTGAAATGAATGAGATCAGTTATAGTTCGTCACGAAAGTCATCAAATCTTAAGCAATTGTAAATGGCATCCAAAATAGGTTTTGCTCAATCTACATACTCACAGAAGGAGGAGGGAACAGTTCTTGTGATTCGCAAAAGTCAGACCTGGAAGCTTTAAATCTATTATTGATGAGTATTGGGTATTGATATAAAGGCAATAAAGGAATGATACTATAAATATGGTGTTGATGACTAACATGAGTTTAAGAAGATATAGAACGAAGAACTAAAAAAAGAACAACGCTAGACTTTACACGCTGTTCTTAATAATTTATCCATTGTGACAATTTTCGCAGCAGTACATGCATCCATCAAAATCATGGTCACCGGTAAGTCTTTCTGCTTCTTTTATCGCATCATGACAGTTTTTTTGCTCATCGAGTGAAACACGGTTTTTCATATCAGGCAAATGATTACAGGTAGTAACATGTACCTCATGGTAAACACCATCAGTTTTACTTTTGTTGTATAGATACTTTTTCACTTAATCCCTCCTTTCCAACCACATCGTAGCAGTCTATAGGAATGATGTGTCAAAAGTTTATGAAACAGAGAGAACTTAATTTCACAAGATTTGAGAGAAGGAGAAATAAGATTGTATTTAATCTATCCTCGCACATGGGAATCTGTGATCATTTCAATATATTTGAGGAGGAAATGTCGTGAATCAAATCAAAGACTAATCCCTAAACAAACTTCTCAATGAAGCAAATAACTCGAATAGTTATGCTATTGATAGAATTCATAATTGGATTTCGGATCAAAACAATGAGGATTATTTACAGGGAGACTTCAGAACAGTAATAACTTAGCTAAATCGTTAAAGTATTGTGACTCGATAGTTTCATGAAGTGGCAAATACGGAATTTGTTCTAGTAGTCTAAAGTTGATACACCTTGGTTGAGAAATGGTAATATTAAATCGGAGAGTTTAACTTCGTACTATATATGAACAAATAAATATAAGGAAGTAGAAGACAGTCTTTTTCAAGAGTAACAGCAAAATCTATAGGTTATCTTTTAGTAGTCTAGATAATTTGTTTGAAGTGGTGTGCTGTCATGTTTTGATTCAAAATAAATTAAGATTTAAAGTTGAAATATACGAAATAATGTAATCGCATACAGGGTGTGATAGAATAATAAAGAATACACAATCTTTAGAGGGGCCTATAATGCAAATAGAATTATTATACATATATCTGTATTTATATAATTAATCAATTCTGTTAGTTGTGTATTAGCTGATTCCGGCAATTTTGGTTCGGACAATGGTTTGAAATAAAAAGATGAAATATACTTGAGTTCATGGAAGACAGTAAGTAATGAAGCCAGGGAGCTGCATGCTAAAAATATCATCTAGAAACAAACAGAAGCTCGTTTAGGAGCAACTACTGGAGCAAGTTTTGAGTATTATCATGTTGCATCGTGGGAAATTGGTAAGATACCTGAGGTTGCCCAACGTTTACGCTTATTGGGTGGGACTTTATACTCCTACGCTATTCTGCGTTATGAATAACCCGTACTTAATAAGTTTATTTAATGGTTAAAAACTAGCATAACATTTTAAAAAAGAGGGGAATTGCAATGTCATCAAAAATTACGAGAATCTTTACATCTGTTTTCATCGTCTTTATAGTAATGTTCTCAATCTTGTTAGTGTCCGCACAACAAGAAACGATGCTTAATGATATTTTTAAATCCGAATCCTATAAAAGTATTTATATACCAGATACTGCAAAAATATCGAAAGATGAGTTTATGAGTATCATCGGTTCTGCCCAAAAAAATCATGTTTATTTTGGAAAATACAGCGAGAAAATTCGCTATGTATCTGTTAATGACTTTAGCACTGACGTCAAAGAATTTTTAGGCGTAAGAATTCCGCCGGGAACATTAAGTTTATCAACTTTTGAAACGAATAAAAATCACGATTTTTATGTCAAACCACTAAACATTGGTTCAAACGAGCAACTTGAATTAACTTTTAAAAAACTTGATGAAAGTACCTTAGACGAAGAAGTCTACGGTTTTCTTGATCTCTATGCAAAAGATCAAGAACAGGCTGAAGTATATATCGAAGAAATTGCTCAGCGAGCGGGGTTAGATGCTGATGAAATTGTTCAGCAAAAAACAATCTCAAGTGATGCTGAGTTTTTCTTCTTGTTTTTGATGGTTGCAATTGTAATTTTTTCGATAAGTAATATGCTCGTAACGATTTTTAGTTTTGTAAAAAGAAATAAAGAAATCGGCGTATATAAATTACTTGGATTGTCTGATTTTTCGGTAGCGAAAAAAGGAATATCTAAATATATTTCGTGGTATATAGTTTTCTCGGTTATTGTAATGTTTGTGACATCATTAATTTTGAACTATTGGAATATTTACCTAATTAAAATTCAGATCACATATCTATCAGTATATCTACTGACATCGATTATTTTGATTATTACATCTTCAAC
This sequence comes from Erysipelothrix sp. strain 2 (EsS2-6-Brazil), assembly GCF_016617625.1. Lineage (NCBI taxonomy): Bacteria > Bacillati > Bacillota > Erysipelotrichia > Erysipelotrichales > Erysipelotrichaceae > Erysipelothrix > Erysipelothrix sp. strain 2 (EsS2-6-Brazil). Next base: position 82,650 of record NZ_SBAR01000001.1, on the reverse strand, counting down.
TGTTATTACGCGAAAATATAGCATTGCTTCGCTTACAAAAAACCAAAAAACAACAAATGCGATCATAAGGATTTCGATGGTGTCTAAAGTATTATTTACAATTATACTGGGATATTTTTTACTCAATACGACTAATATGTTAGAGTCGCTTGCTGATCAACGCTATAAACTCAGTATTTTTGAAAACTATCGGGACACTTATGCTTTTACAAGTTATGCAAAAAACAGATCAGATAATAATTCTACAAGCAATAAGCGTGTTCCAAAAGGATATCCAGAATTTAATTATTCAGATTTTTATAAAAAAGTCGTCGCGGGTAATAATGGCTACTATGTTGATTTTTCCGCTTATTCTTGCCCTGATGAAACGAACGAACTAAAGTTAGCAAGAAATTGTTATGATGATCAGTATATTTTTGCTCTGGTTAATGATATCTATATAAACGATTATAAATTATTACCGATGGAACAAATTAAAAACGCCCTAAAAAAAGAAAAACGTGTCATATTAATACCGAGAGAGCTACAAGATTCTGAGAACTCGATACTTCAAGACTATAGAGAGTATTTCCAATCAACGAAAACAATCGTAAATGATTTGCAGATGGAATCAATAATCTATGAAGACTCAGATTTTTTCTCAATGAACAGTGAAGTGGTCGGTTCGGATTATCTTATCCATAATCCGATATTAATTGTATTTGATGAGAATACAGTTAAAGGGATTCCCGATTATCAACTCCGATTCTTTGGTTATGGAACATCAACGGCTGCGCAGTTTAGTCTGGACTCGACGGAAACAAAGGAAGTGTGGTATAAGAAGAATGAAGATGTTTTCAAAAAGTTCAATTTAGAGAATAATATTTCTGTTGAGCATTTTAACAACACTTCAAATGATCTAAATATAATGATTTCTATTTTGGAATTTTCTTTAAAAATCTATACAGGTATCCTGCTTATCTCAATTTTATTAATCAGTTTTGTATCTTTTAATATAACACATACGTATATGAGCGATATTCGAAAAGAAATCTTCGTTAGAAAACTAATAGGAGAATCTGATTTCAATATATTCAAACAATACATTCTTTTGTTATTCTTTACAGATTTACTTGCTGTTGTTATTGTTACTGTTATTTTGCCGGTGTTCTTAAAAACGACCATTAGTATTAAAGGAATTGGAGTTCTGTTTCTGTTAATTATAATGCTTGATATTATCGTATTTAGTATTGTGAAATCGAAATTTGTTAGAAATAATTCGAGTAATCAGATAAAGGGGGAATAGATGATGATTCAATTGAAGTCGGTAAGTCGTACATTTGGTAATCGCACACTGTTTCATGATATTAATGAAAAATTTGTGGTGGGTGAGTTGGTTGGGATATCTGGGAAAAGTGGCTCTGGAAAAAGTACACTATTAAATATAATCGGTTTAATTGATTCTGATTATGAAGGAGAATTATTAATTGATTCGATAGCTACTAAAAATATTAGCAAACGTAAAAAAGAGCAATTGGTCCGTGAGAATATCAACTATCTATTTCAAAACTATGCCTTAATTGATAATGAGAGCGTTCGGTATAATCTTGAGTTGGTACTTAAAAAGAAAGATGATAATAAGTTAGACGATGCTTTAAAACAAGTTGGACTCGATAGCGCAATATTAGAAACCCCAATCTATATACTTAGTGGCGGGGAGCAACAGAGAGTCGCATTGGCCCGGTGTATTTTAAAAAAAGGTAATATCGTTCTAGCGGATGAACCAACCGGTAATTTGGATCAAGAAAATGCAGAGATTGTGATGGGAATTCTTTCTGAGTTTACAAAGCAAGGGAAAGTCGTTGTGATTGTTTCTCATAGTAAAGAAATTATGCAATTATGCGATCGAGTTATAGAACTATAATAAGATGAGTAGTCTATTAAGGGCATTCGTAAATCTAGATCTTTAATTCCGAAATAATAGTAGTAATTTTTATATCTAATATTTCGTTGAATAAACCGAACGCCTAATTATGCATGTGGCTTTTCAGGCGGTTGATGTGTCACTTAAAATGAATCTATCTCGGAAGACAGATACCAATACACTTATTATTTTTTATTTTGACAAAGTGTCTTGATTATTGACCATGTTATGGTAATATCTGTGTAAGGGCTTTCTAAGTTGAAGCATGATTTTATAAGGTATAAATAATATCGGTAGATGCTTTTTCTATAATCAATATCGGAGTATTTCTCTGAAAAAAGAATCTACTAAAAACTATTAGATAGTAGCATTTTATTTTCAATTTCAACATTTATAACGTAACTAATGATCGAATGCATAATGAACAAGTTATCTAATCTTATAGATTCAAATCAAAAGAGCAGAAGGTATGTTTTGATGTAGTCATCGAATTGGCGTACCAGTACCTAGTCATAGTAGAAATGGGTACTCAGGGGATGATTTGATTATAATTCGTACTCCTTGGGTCTATTTGTATAATGTAAGTGCAGTGTTGAAAAAGGGAATTATATTCAAATATTGAGTGTAATTTATTATTAATAAAATTATGAGGGGGAATATTATGAATAAAAATAAACAGGCAATGAAACTTGGAGAAATATTATTTGGTGCTGGCTTTTTTGCTTTTGTTGTACTAAGAATCGCACATGTTTTTTATGCTGTTGATCGGGGTATAAGTGGAGACTCATGGAAGATGTTCTTACAATTTAAAGGACTTACGATGATTAATCTCTTATCATATGCATTAATTGTATTTTCGATAATAGCTTTTACTTATTCTTTGCTTAATATTGTTAAAGAATAGACCATTTATTTATGAAAACCAGATTCCTTGTGGATGATATTTAATTGGTAAAATACAATTCGTGTTTACATCATTTATCATAATGATAGCAAGATGGATATGAATCAAAAACATCAGAACAAATCTATCTATTTGGAAGAAATCATTTAGTTTGAATATCTACAGCCCTTAAAAATGAGTATAGCTTTGGTAGTGCGGTAGATGACCGCACTTTTTTATAAAAAATGAGTCAGATTCATTATGTAGAAATGCACTGTCTAACTCTTTGATGTTAGACAGTAAATAAGATGAAAATACTCTATTTATAAATCTTATGTTTAAGTAGTAGATTACTTAAATCGGAATAATCCTACATAGATTAAAGTTGATGAAAAACATGTATAATAAAATTAACAGGAGGAATTTGAATGAAAAGATTCATGATCGTATGGGTACTTGTTTTAACTTTCATTTCAGGTTGTGTTAAGCAAGACATGCTGAAGACAATGCAAGATGATATTGAGTTAAATGGTATAGAAAGTGTTCGCATAGAGAGACATATCGGTCCAACTGTTTTAGAACGTGAAGTGAATGCTGAAGATATCTCAGAACTCGTAGACGCATTAGATGAATTTGAGGTAGAGAAAATCTCTAAAAGTAAAATGGAAGTTATCTATGGTGGAATGATAGTACTAACAATAAATCTAAAGAGTGGAACTACTTACGAATTGAACAATGTAGGTAATTATTACTTGATCGTGAATAATGAGAATTATGTTATTAAAAATAATAGTTTTAAACCATTTGATAGGTGGGTCGATGCGGTATTGTAGCGATAAACTTTATACTGATTTAATACTTTCGAAAAATTATTGAGAATTATTGAATTAGGTATTACTCGATAAAAGAATATGTATGCAAAGTGCGAAATCATTCGCACTTTTTTGTCATTTAAGAGTAAAACGACAATTAAAAAAATTCCGTATCTAATTTAATACTGAGATATAAAATGGAAGTATTATATGCAATAATCTAAATATTTCCTAAATAAAATCGTGTCTTTAATACGAAATAGCGGAGTAAAATAGGGGCTTTTTTTGTGTTATATTTTATGCGTACACAAAAGAATAGGAGGGTGATTATGAGAAAAACATTTTGTGTATTGGTTTTTTTGATTTTTACTATGGTGTTAGGAAGCATCGTTGATTTATCCGTCCAAGCGAATGAACCTGCTGGACCAACGGACTATAATTGTTATTATTATGGTTTCGACGGTCGTGCAAATAGAAAAAGAGCGATAGTTTCAAGTGTCGTTGATAAAGAGACGTATAGCCCAAGTGGTATTGAATGGGATTATTCGTCTTTAAAAGGACTCAACATGTTTTTTTCGATTCATAATTCTAGAACGGGTAAGGAACAAAGAGAAGTTCTTTTTATGAATCATGACTCGGGTTGTTTTACAATAACAAATACCAATACAAAGAGAGGAACTCAATATGATTTACGAGCTCGCAGACAAAATATATGGGATAGTGGGTATACACAAGTTTCGGGATCTTGGAGACCGTAAGACTTTAAAATAGGATAGGAATTGTAAGATGCTTTCACGTAACGTAAGAAAAAATAGTGATTATCTACTAATTGTATTGCTTTCTACATCTGTATTCTTCATTTCTCTTGAATCTAATAATCACACGCTATCAACGCTTTGGGAAGGATTTCAGAATGGTTTTAAGTTTTCGGGAATCGATGCGTTGGAATTCGGTGGAGAGAATAATTGGTGGCCATTTTTTCATCAAAGTGTAGGGTCCTACATTAGTATGATGATCTGGGGCTCGAATTTATTTCAATTATTACTTCCTCTATTTATCACTATTGTTGGGATAAACATCTACCTAAAGAAGAACAATGAGTACTTTTTTGAGTGTTATCGTTTTGATTGTTATTCAAAATTCATACGGAAGAAGATTTTTGAAGAGTCGCTTAAAGTCTCAATAGCAATCTTCGTGGGTTATTTAATTTTCTATATATTCGCCTCATTGTTTGGAAGCAAAGTGAGTGCAGATGATATACAATTTAGTATTCCGGTAAAACTATTCATTGATTGGCTGCCGAAAGATTTCTTTTTAAACCACTGTAGGCTGTATCACTTATTATGGGGAATTTTTGTATTCTTTGTAGTCCCATTAATCTATGGTGTCGCATATGGTTTTGTAGTCCCTTATTTCCCAAATTTGCCTATGGCAACACTAGCATTTACGATGTATTTTATTTCTTTTTCAATCGCAAGTTCATTATTTATCCCTTATAACTCCGTTTTTAGATATATGTTCGATCCATCAGCTGTAATCGTTTCAGGAGCTTATAGTTATCCTAATACACTTATGTATCTATCGTCATTGCTGGTTCCGATTATCTCAGCAGTGGTATTGTACTTTATAAGTTGTCGTCGCTATGAAGTTTAGAAAAATAAAAAAATTCTTACCTTGTATGATGGTCCTCCCATTACTGACCATCACTTTTATACACTTATTAAACGTACACCTTGATACGGTACATGGATTCCAAATTTACGATGAATATAAGGTATATTTTATGAACTCATCTGCATTCATCAGAGTCGGACTCTATTTCAAAGACATAATAGTTTTTGGGGTATTGAATCTGATTGTGTATTACTTGTTTCTCTATACAGATACCGTAAGTGAACAAGAAACGTCAATTCATATGTTTATGATGTCACGATTTAAAAGTATAACCCGTTATTGGATCTATCTATTTTTAAAATATTTAATGAACTCCTTCGTGATAATTATGGGTTATGGAGCACTTTTAGTTGCTTTTTCGAACACTCAACACGTTCGTTTCGTTTTGTCTCCTAATAGTTTAGTTGAACTTTTTTTACAGGGCATCAAGATAGCACTCTTGATGGTATTTTTAAAACTACTTTATAATTTTATAAACATAGCAACAAAAAACGGTTCCCGATCAATTCACAAAATATTTACTGTATTTATGTTGTTGTTAGCAGATATAATCATCGGCAAGTATCATTTAATTGTAATGCCTGACACGTATGATATCAATTTACGGTATATCTCAATCTATATATGTTTCATTGTTATGACTTATTTTTTATACTGGGGTCATTCAAAAAAGATTGGAGAATATTATGATTAAGATAAGAAATGTATCGAAGCGATTTAAAAAAACAGAAATTTTCGAAGACGTCTCTTTGGAACTTCCGAAGGGAAAAATTGTAGGACTTGTTGGCGAGAATGGATCTGGAAAAAGCGTCCTAATGAAGATGTTATGCGGCTATTCTAAACCCAACACAGGAGCAATCAATGTGTATGGTGAAACATTAGGTGTAAACCGTGATTTTCCAAGGAGTGTTGGTGTTTTAATCAATGATTCGCATTTCATCAAAAATTACACAGGTATGGAAAATCTCGAGTACTTGATAAAAATTCGAAAACAAACGGATAAAAACTTCCTTAACGAATTAATTCAAATCTTCGATATGGAATGCAATGTTCACAAGCGCTATAAGTCTTATTCGTTAGGAATGAAACAAAAGTTAAGAATTATTCAAGCGTTCATGGAACAACCCAATCTCGTACTCTTAGATGAACCCTTTAATGCTCTTGATAAAAGGTCAACAATGGTACTCATTGACTTAATAAAAAGATATATTAATAAAGACCGAATCATTATCTTCACAAGCCATGAGTATCAACATATCGAGCACCTAGCAGATACCGTCTTAACAATACAAGATAAAAATGTCATTGTTGATTACGCATAAAAACCAATCAATTAAACATTGATTAAAAAACACGCTCATGTAACTGAATCTATGTCAGTCAAAGAGCGTGTTTTGTATATGATTGGGTACGTTAAATCTTAGAAATCTACTGAATCAGGATCGAGTGCTACTTTCGCGGTACCTTTTAACGAGTCGATGAAAGTCATTGTTTCTTGATCTAATTCAAAATCAAATACTTGATGGTTTTCAATAATTCTACTTGTAGTTACTGATTTTGGTAGAGGTAAGAAACCATGTTGAATCGACCAACGTAGAACAACCTGCGCTACTGTGCGGTTATACTTTTGAGCGATTTCTTGGAGTTCTTTAACCTCGAAGATACTGCCTGTTCCAAGTGGGCTGTATGCTTCGGTTAGAATACCATGTGCTTTATTGTATGCTACAAGTTCTTCTTGCATGTCACTTGGACTTAAGTAAATCTGATTCACACTTGGTTTAATCACAGCTGTTTTTAAAAGTGCGTCAAGGTGATGTGGGTGGAAATTAGATACCCCAATGCTCTTAACCTTACCGGCACGATAAGCCTCTTCCATGGCTCTCCACGCCTCAGCGTTTGCTTGTTCCCAAGTATCACGAAGTGGGAGTGGGTTGGGCCAGTGAATAAGGTAGAGATCGACATAATCCAATTGAAGTTTTTTCAATGATATATCCAAGGCTTCTAAAGCACCTTCGTAAGAGTGAGCGTCATTCCATAGTTTTGTTGTGATGAAAAGCTCCTCACGAGGAATGCCACTTTTAATAATTGCACGACCAACACTTTCTTCGTTACCGTAAACGGCAGCAGTGTCAATATGGCGGTATCCAGCTTCCAGTGCATCGAGTACGGATTGTTCCGCAATCTCACCATCTGGTGTTTGCCATGTACCAAAACCAATTACAGGAATTTCCAAATCATTATTTAAAGTATATGTATTTTTCATAGGTTCCTCCATGGATAAAGTATATCAGTTTTAAGTCTGATAACGCATGGATATACATCAATCTAAGATGAAATTAAGATGAACATCGACCTTGGTAATCAATTATGAACTTTATTGAATAAGCATCGATCGTGTATCGTATACATTGTTTTGAATCGGATGGGAGTCGATATGATATAATATGAATAAGAAAATTGAAAGTGGGAATTACATGAACGGAAAAAATCGTAGAGATATAACAATAGGCGCCCATGTTAATGTTGTGTTGAAACAAGACCAACGTACAGGGAAGCTTACAGAAGGGTATGTAGACCGTATTCTTACAAACAGTTCACATCATCCACATGGCATCAAAGTAATGTTAGCTGACGGACAAGTAGGACGCGTCCAAGAAATTTTAGAAGACTAAAAGGATTTCATTTTGAAATCTTTTTTTTATGATTTAAATTCTCGTTTTGTTATATTTTATCCATCGATAATATTTATTTGTTTTTACTTTGATTATGATATGATGGGTTTATAAGAAATCTGTCTATCGTAATTTTAGTATCAGGGTTTAAAGTGGTTTTTGACGACAGACATTACTAAGAGATAACAGGTGGGTATCCAATATGACAAATAAAAAGTATCGTCCGATTTTAAGGGAAGGTGAACATCTCGTTCAATCGAAAACGAATGAACATCGTGTTAGAGGCGTGAGCCAAGATAGTCATAATCGTGTTACAGATATTGTGGAATGGGAAGTCGTTGATGATGATTATGGATTCGATCATTCCTACTATGAATCGGATCATCTTAATCAAGCACGTGATGATTCAGTCAAAGAGAGCCTAATTGGGTTATTGTCTGTAATTGTGGCTGTTAAGGTGAGTGAACATATTATTATGCCATGGTGGACTAATAAGGCAAAACCCTTCTTTAAGAAGAAGTTCAATCGAAATGTGTCAACCGAATCGAAAAGCACAATAGAAATCGTTCCATCGGAATCCATTAAGGAGGCAGTAGATGTAATGATTGATCGATCGCAATACGAAATGAGTCATGATGCATACGAGGCACATTTACAGGAATTGGTTTTTGCGATGATGCGTTTTGCTTATGAGTATCGAATACTAAGTCAAGCGGTCGTTGTTGATTCTTTTCAATCAGAAGAGAATTTTAATATCAATCAGCAAGATTATTTTGAAGTTTCAGAAAGAATTATCTCGGAAGTAGATCGCTTGTTGGCACATGATTGTATTAATTTGAGTAACAACACAGAGAAAATATTTTTGGATAGTTTAGGAGGGGGCATTAAATCGGATGGCATTTACCTTCCAGTTCAAATCAATCAATTCCAACCAGAGGATATTAATCATCCTGGTGTCCTATTTTAAATCGAATAAATAAAAGATAGGGAAAAGGTATAAAAACTTATTAAAAATCTTTAATGGTTTATGTCGTTTTAATGGCACGGGCTATTTTTAGGAAACGCTTTTAAATGTGTATCATAGTTTCAATTCGTAATTATACAATTATAATAACTCTAAATTGAACACAGGGAGACAAATATGATGATAAAATATCGAAAAGTGAATTTTGAAACAATGCATGAAGTCAATCTGGATGCATTCGTTAAATTATCAGAAGAATGGGAACAGGAACAATGCAGTTCGGCTTATAGTGCCAATACTAAAGACTACTATAGGGATAAGGAATTATTTATGGCAATGGATGAAGCAAAGATTATAGGTTATGCATTGGGAACAATTAAAGAATTATCACAAGCGACATCGTACAATCAAGTTGGTGAACGTGTCTTCGAGCTGGATGAATTGTTTGTCTCGAAACCTTATCGAAATCAGAAGGTTGGGCAAGGATTGTTTAAGTTTGTGGAAGCGTGTGTGGCCTCACAGGTCGATTTGATTGGAGTGATTGCGAATGCATCGGATTACAAAAAACTATTAAGTTTATATATTGAAGATCTCGGTATGGATTTTAAACATGCTCTACTGATTAAGCGAACACATGATCATAATGGAAAGATATCATAATAAAAAACTCACGTCTCTGTGAGTTTTTTTTTCCATTTTCAGGTCTTTGTGTCACAATTTTTGGCGTTTCAAGACAAAGATTGAACCGCGCATGTTGGATATCTATAATAAAATAACGCTACAGAAATACTACCGATGTATTGTGAAATGTATTTTCATAGTGTGAGGTTCAATCACATGGTATTATCATCTTAATATACTACATTAAATTTTTAATCTATAGGTTAAAAACAGGAGGGGATTCTATGATTGAATTGATGAATAAATCTGAAAAATTTAAACTTGAATTATTGATCGTTTCATTGAAATCGGGTTCCCAAGAAACCTTCTATTCACAACGCCATGAAAGTCGTCTTGTTCAAGATGTTTTGCAAGATGTTTACGAAGTAACGGGAACTCAATATGAGAGTCTCGGTGCTCTTCAACAAGAAGAAAAGTATTATTTAAGAAATATTGCTTATAAAATGTTTGCGTTTTATGCGAGTCAAAGTAAGTGTGTGGCCATGATTTCGCAAATCTTAGAGGATTTTAGGTCGGATGGACACTGTCACCTAAATAAGATCGAAGACGCATTACATATTTCGCGCAGTACGGCCTATCGTCGCATTCAAGAAATTAATGATGTGTTTTCCAACTACGATTTGCGTTTTGATTTGAAAGAAAATTCAATTGTGCTTGCGGGTCATCCTTTAAATTGCTTGTATCACAGTTACCGCTTTATTAAGTTATTTACGCCACGTCAATTTACTTTGGCCGATCTAATGATGATTCAGTGTCATTACCAAAATGCGACATCGGTGTTGGGGCAATACTCACTTTTTATAAATACAGATAAAGCCTCTTTCATTAATATTCCAATCGATCAAGTTCTGCATGATACGTTCCAATTAAATCAAACATTATACAGTTCAGAAGTTCATGATCGTATTCTTAATTTGTACATGCAAACTGATATCGATCATGTTCATACTATGGAACGCATCAAACATCAAATTGCATCCTATTATGGTTGGACCAATGAGACGCTGGATGTGACTGAGTTGCTTGTGATTTACACGCTGTGTGAAAATATCGTGGTCGGAGAATCGATGTTGCATGAACAGCTTCAAACGCTATTTGAGTCAAATGTCCATGATATTAATGTTGAAGCGCTCTTGAGTTCGTATGAGCTCCCCCAATCATTTCTAAATTTTTTGGCCCTCACCATGCCTTTTAAACCCACTCATTTGCCAAAAGTATCGATTTATTTGGATTTTGCTTATGATTTTATTTTACGAGACCAAATTCAGGCGGAATTAAGTCATATCTACAATCCATCGTTGATTGAGTTTGTTTTTGAACCAACATCCGCCGCCCTTATCATTACAGACTCATTTACCGTTGGGGTGGACCGTCTGAAAGATACCGTGATAGTTTCAACTGTTACGGGCGGTCGTGTTTCCGCGTTAACTTCAATCAGTCAACTTCTAATTGAAAAACAAATGAGAGGGGGTCATTGATCATGTGAAAGGGGTTGTGTTTTTCAAAATGTGTTTTTTCGAAGCCAGGCTTTCTATTTGTATTGATGATATTTCTAATTAAAGTATAGAGGAGAATAATATATGATTAAAAAGAAGGTTATGATTGCATCTGCATTAAGTTTACTTGTCTCAGGGATTACCCCTTTAATGGCTTTGGAAGCTTCAGAAAACACTGTCACGCCTATTTTAAAAGCAGGAACGGTAGAAGATTTATTACCGGATGCTGCGCTCCGTGAAATCATTGCGGCAAATGTTAATGTTGCGGTTGAAGACTTAACCCCTAATGACTTATTAAACGTTTCGATATTAGACATTAATCAAGCGTCTGTAGCGGATTTAACGGGAATTGATCAACTTGTTAATGTTCAAACCATTACCATTCAAAATACAAATGTTACATCCCTTGAACCCATTAAAAATTTACCGGTATTATCAAATATCGTTTTGCGTAATAATGCGAATGCGATTGAAATTGGTCCAAATCTTGGAACCAATCCCGTGTTGAAAACGCTTGAGATTAAAGGGGATCATGTTACGGATTTAGAAACTATTGTCGATGCGAAGGCAAGCTTAGAATCCTTATCAATTACGTTTGCGGAAGCTCATTATGCCGGTGCTGATTTTAGTTGGATTGGTCAATTGGATAATCTTGAAACCCTACTATTAACAAAAAATGGTTTAACGGATATCTCGTTTGTTTCAAGCCTAGCTCATTTAAGAACGTTTGGTGCAGCACAAAATAAAATTAGCGATATTTCATTTTTAAATCAAATGCCACAAACTGAAATGGATATGATTACGTTAAGTGTCAATGAAATCGAAGACATTAGTGCACTTGCTCATTTTGATGCCATCGGTTACTTATCAATTGGAAACAATCCGTTAAGTTCAATTGCTGCTTTAGAAGGCAAGAAGATTTCAACGATAAACCTTGATAATTCGGGATTAAACAATGATGATATTGGCGTCATCTTAAGCATTGCGATTGCGCCAGATGGTCCTAATGTTGGTTATGCCAATAGTATCAGCCTCGATCAAAATCATATTTCTGATATTTCATCTTTAAATGATATTTTAGCACTTCGTCCGGGTGTTATGATTTACGTTAATGAGCAGGGAATTTATGAAGATGCCGTCGAACTTCAAGGTGATTCATATGCTCAAAAAATTGAACTTATCGATTATGAAGGTCAACCACTCGTGTGGGTCGATCCCCTTGGAAGTCATGCAACGGGAACATTTGATGACACGACATCCACGATGAACTGGACTAATTTTACGGTAGACACGGGTGAAATGATTACTGAATGGTCTTATCACCGTGTTTATAACGGTGGTGAACTTGAGTTTAAAGGAAATGTAATCACACCCTTTTCAAAAGTAACGGTAAAAATTGATGTTGAAGACAGTACGCTCTATGTTGGTGATACGTGGAAATCGGAAGATAATTTCGTCAAAGCAAGTGACTCTCAGGGAAATGAGATTGCCTTTGAGGATATTACTGTTGAAGGGGTTGTTGATACGACTAAGCCAGGTACGTATTTAATTACCTATCGATATGGATCCACTTCCTCAATTGCGACGGTTGTGGTCAAAGAAGACTTAACGCGTATTAACGCAAAAGACTCGACGATTCATGTTGGTGATACGTGGGATGCTAAAGATAACTTCGTGTCCGCAACAGACAAAGACGGGAATGCTATCGCGTTCTCACTGGATACTATTGACGTCAAAGGTTCCGTCGACACACAACAAGTAGGCGAATACACGATTATGTATAGCCTAAAATCTAAGACACGTAGTGATGAAAAGAATACTTATGCAGAGATAACAGTTCACGTTATTGATGATAATGCACCGGTAATTCCTGAGAAACCTGAAACACCTGAAACACCTGAAACACCCGATCCACTTCCTAATACAGGAATTTCAAAATCATACTATGGTGAAGCGGTCATTGGCTTCGGTGCTTTGTTACTTGTTTTAGAAGTGATAAAAGCAAAGCGTAGCGAACACTAAAACGTATGTTTTTCTTAAACAGGCATGAAAATTATCATGTCTGTTTTTTTATGTTTTCAGTACATGACGATTTTTTTATTTTAGAGTATATCCTTCAAATTTATATAAAAGAGGTTGACGAATCGCTAAAAATCGAATATTCTAAATGCGAATGCTTTGCATTTAGAATAAAGGAGATAGGATACCGTGAAGAAAAAAATTGTTGTTTTACTGTGTGCATTTATGTTTTGGTTTCAAATACCTGTACATGCTGCATCCATTATCCTCGAGGATGAAGGGATTCGAAATGCCGTCCAACGGGCATTGAAATCAAAAGAAAATGCCTTTGATTTAGAGTCTTTAAAGGGAATAGAGGATTTAAATCGATTTCCAGTTCGCAATACCAAAAGTCTAGATGAATTTGAATACATTCCAAACTTAAAGAAACTGATGATTATGAATTCAGGAGTGCAGGACTATACCCCACTCAAGCACTTAAATGAATTAAAGAGTCTCTTGATTACTCAGTTCAAGAAAAATGATACACAATTTGATGCGGATGTTCTGAAAAATTTTCATCTTACTCAACTTGGATTTCAAAATATTAATGTCGTTAATCCAGAGCGTTTGCCCAACACAATCCGTGATTTATCGATGGTAAATACCGGAATGGAAGATGCGAACTTTCTGAGAGGTTACCAAGAACTTGAGCGTCTTATCGTTCGGGATGAACGGATTAATCCAAGGACGTTGAGTCTTAATCATCCCCAACTCCAATATTTGACGCTTGAATCGTTGGGGCTTGAATCATTGCCAGATGTAGCCCAACTAAACCAACTTGTCTTTGCGAATTTCAAAAATAATGAATTGAAAAATGTAGATTCATTGAAAACGTTACCGCAACTGAAAGAACTTGATCTTTCCAAAAATAGAATCTCTGATTTGAGTCATATCCCAAGTTCAGTTACAGACTTGAAAGCATTTGACCAAGTTGCGGAAGTTGACCTTTCAGAACATGAAGGTGTGTACTCATTTAAGAATCCATTTAAGTGGATTGATGGAGACGTAATTAAGCCTGATATTTTCTCGGATAAAATCACATATGATAATGAAAACCATCAATTTACACTTAAAGATCTTGATTTAGTTCATGAGATTCGTTTCTTAAAAAAAGATTTGAGTGATGGAGAAAAAATGATGACGGGTCGCTTGAAAATTGGTCGTATTGTGAAAACGAACCCGCTTATTCCGCTGCAGCCAATGCCCAAAGTAAATTTACCTCAAGAATTTATGACATCTTTAGGAAATCCGTATTTGTTTGAGTCACTTTTAAAGGATCATCCAGAGATTCAAACAATGACGTTGGATGTACCTGTCGACTATGATGTTGAAGGTACGATCAAGCGCAATCTTAATGTCGTTTTTAAATCGGGACATATGGTTTCTCATCCAGTAACAATTGTAATCTCGTCAAAGATTTCGCAAGAGGAGAAGAACACCCCAAAACATGATTTAGATACTCAAAATCGACCAGAACAACACGAGGATAAATCCCACTCAGTGATGCCACCTGAAACAAAATCTACGAATAAATCCAAAACGATAACAAATAGTAAGGTAGAACCAAATACCTTGCCGTTGACGGGCGTTAGCGAACGTGATACTGTTTCACACTACTTAATTGTCTTTGGTATGTTACTTCTCGTTTGTCGATTTGTACGCCATCGCACATGTGAATAACTCATTTAAAATAACAAATTATTGTAGTTGAAAGTGAGTCATACCAATGACTTTTGACGAATTGCTGCCGTTCAACTATGAATGGTAGAGTTCGTGTTGAGATCATAAATTAGGTAATATAAGATTTATTTGTGAATGTATATAATCATAAATGTAGAGGAGGGTATGTGATGTTTAAGAAAAAACATTATTTTATGGTATTTATACTCATGACTGGTTTGATTCTAAACATTTTGGGGACCGCTTCAGTTCGAAATGTATATGCGGATAATCGTTATATTACCAAAATGACAATTACAGATAGTAAAGGGAAGCCACTTTCAAACATTAATCAATGGACTGATGTCCAACTAAATTTTGAGTTTGAACTTCCTAACAATACAGTGAAAAAAGGGGATACCACCCTTATTCAATTACCAAAATCATTACGACTTCTAAAAGATCAAGAATTTAATATTGAAAATAAAAAGGGCGATGTTATTGCTGTCGCAAAAGTGGATGCTCAAACTAAAACAATATTAATGACCTATACCGATTATCCCGAACATCATTCAGATGTCAGTGGAGGTCTTTTTGTAAATGTTCGCATTGATACACAAACCATTACTGAAAAGCAATCGGTTCCTATATGGATTGATATTGACGGTCAATCTTACTTTGTTGGTGATTTGGAATACGAAAAAGTTGGTGATAATCCTTCTGAAAAATTTACTAAATATGCTTGGTTTAATAATGATAACGGAACTGAACTCCGTTATGTCTTAAGAATCAATGGCTCAGCCGCAACGTATAATGATGTTCATGTTGAAGATTCATTGAAATCACCGGGATTAAGATATGATGTTTCAAGCTTTAAAATTACACAAGGTATTTGGCGTGTAAATGATGCAGGCTCATTTGTCTTGGACGAAAGTCGCGATGTAACGGATAAATTTCAAATATTGATAAATGAAGATGCAACCCAATTTTCTGTAGATTTCGGTGATATAGATAAAGTCGGTTATCGAATTGATTACAAAGTACTTTCGAACCATGATGCCTTAAATGGTGAATCGTTTGAAAACTATGCCGTTATGAAAGCCAATAAGGAGATAATTAGGGAACGAGATACGGAGCTTACATTTCAAACATCGGGAGGATACGCAAATGGATATCATTACACGATTCGAATTCTTAAGAAAAATGAATCGGGTACACCCTTAGCCGGTGCGAAGTTTGATGTCATCCGTGATTCAGTTGGGCAGTCAGTAGGTACAATCACAACTGATGAAACTGGGATTGGAGTACTCACGGGTCTTTTAAAAGATCACTATACAATAAAAGAACTTGAAGCTCCAAAAGGGTATATGCGACTAGATAAAGAACTGCGCATCACAGAAAATGATTTTGATGGGACGAAAGAATATTATACTGAGATTATTAATAAGCGTTTTATCGATACAATTTCAATATCGGGTGAAAAAATATGGGACGATGATTATAATCGTGATGGAATTCGACCCGATCAAATTGCGGTTCGTTTACGTGCAAACGGTGCAGACACGACTTATAAACAATTTGTTTCAGCCGAAACAAATTGGAAGTATACATTTTTAAATATTCCAAAGTTGGATGATGCTGGCAATGAAATTGTGTATACAGTCCATGAGGACGCGGTGCCGGGTTATGATTCTGTTGTTGAGGGCTTGACCATTACGAACCGTCATAGTCCAGAACAGATTGAAATTAAAGGTAAGAAATACTGGCATTTTGACACAAAAAGCGAAGCGGTGTCACCAAATACTCAACCATTCAATCAAAGTGTGGTTCCAAGTGAAATAACGGTTAATCTCTATGCAAATGGAACTAAAATTGAATCGAAAACTGTGACCAAAGATCAAGGATGGGCATATCAATTCCCAAATCTCCCGAAATTTTTGGATGGAAAAGAAATTCTCTATTCAATTGACGAAGATGAAGTGGCAGGATTCGATTTAACCGTAGATGGCTTTGACCTTCATAATCGTTATCAATCGAATACTATATCACATCAGGTTTTAAAGGTATGGGATGATGACAATAATCGGGATGGTCTACGTCCGCTATCGATTCAGGTGCAATTATATGCGAACCAAGTTCCTTATGGTAATCCAGTTAACCTTGATGGAAGTATGCAATGGATGTTTACTTGGAGTGATTTGCCAAGATTTGATTCAAACGGAGTAATAGTTGATTATCATGTTCAAGAGGTGTCGGAAGTTCCAGGATATCAAAGCAGTTCAGTGCTTGAAAATGGAACAAAATCAATTCTTACTAATACTCATGTTCTCGAAACTATTTCAATCCAAGGCCAGAAACTGTGGAACGATCAAAATCGAGAAACCATGAGACCAAACTCTATTTCGATTCGACTTTATGCTGATGGGGTTCATGTCCAATCGAAAGATGTTTATGCAAATGATGGATGGAAGTATTCCTTTGATATGTTACCAAAATACAAAGAAGGAAAACGTATTCGTTATACAGTTGATGAACTACCAATTCAAAATTATCAATCAACAGTCGACGGATTTGATATCACCAATCATTATCAACACCAATCCAAAACGAAGACTTTGCCGCAAACTGGAATTTCAGATAATCATATCGGATCAATCTTTGTTTTCTTAGGCATGGCATTGATGGCAATTAAAAATCGTGAATAGATCTTAAAGTTTTAGATTGAAAAAGCTCGTAAGCCTTTGCTTCGGGCTTTTTTGTATAAACATGTTGTTCATAATTGCTTTCTTTTGGATTTACACACAGCCTTAACCTATTTAATAGATGAAAATGATAAAATAGAGATAAAATAGAAGGAGTATTGTATGAGTCAATTAAAAGATGCATCACTAGAATTACATCGAAAACTTCAAGGGAAAATTGAAGTCGATATTAAACAACCGGTAACATCACAAGAGGACCTGAGACTTTTGTATTCTCCAGGCGTTGCAGAGCCTTGTCTTCAAATAAAAGAAGATCTCAATAAGGTCTATGACTATACATGGAAGGGCAATACGGTCGCGGTGATCAGTAACGGTTCTGCTGTCTTAGGGTTAGGTGATATTGGTGCGGAAGCGGGCCTGCCGGTTATGGAAGGAAAGGCAATGCTCTTCAAAGCCTTTTCAGGTCTCAATGCGATTCCTTTAGTGATTGATGCGCAAACACCTGAAGACATCATTGCATTTTGTGAGATGGTTGCACCATCATTTGGTGCGATTAATTTAGAAGACATTAAGGCCCCTGAATGTGTCCTTATTGAAGAAACATTACAGCGTTCATTATCAATACCTGTATTTCATGATGATCAACACGGGACCGCAATTGTTGTTCTAGCAGGACTAATCAATGCCTGTCGTCTTGTGGGAAAAGCGTTACCTGACACCAAGATTGTGATCTCAGGAACGGGTGCTGCAGGGAGTGCAATTATCAAGATGCTTTATGCATACGGTGCACGAAATCTTTATGCGACAAACAGCCAAGGCATCATCTCAACAACACAGGCATATGAAGATGATGCGGTTGTAGCGGATTTATGTCAGTATCTAAGCGATGACTTGGAAGCACAAACATTACAAGATTTACTTGTGGATGCAGATATTTTTATTGGTGTTTCCATTGCGAATTTATTGACGGAACAAGATATTGCGTCAATGCATAAAGATGCTATTGTTTTTGCACTTGCAAATCCAAATCCAGAAGTTCCTTACGACAAAGCAATTAAAGGCGGCGCACGTGTTGTTGGGACGGGACGCTCCGATTATCCCAATCAAATTAATAATGTCCTCGCCTTTCCAGGAATTTTTAAAGGTGCTCTCTCCGTTTATGCAACGGAAATTAATGCATCCATGAAACTTGCCGCTGCACAAGCTATCGCAAGTTTAATTACCGAAGAAGAACTGAGTGAAACATATATTATTCCAAGTGTACTTGATCCACGTGTTGTGGATGCAGTATCAAACGCAGTAGCTCAAAAATCCATTGAAACGGGTGTTGCAAAGGAGGACTAAATGTCAACATTTGAAGATAAGTTTGGACGTATTGAGATTTCAAACGATGCACTTTGGGGTGTTAATACCCAACGGAGCATTGAAAATTTTCCAATTGGTCAGGAAACCATGCCTAAATCCTTGATTGAATCATTGATTGTTTTAAAAAAAGTTTCGGCCCAAGTTCACCATGCTCATCATAAAATAGCGGAACACACGGTTCGTGCAATAACTGAAGCATGCGATTTTATCTTAGAAAATGATTTAGACGATGCATTTCCGCTTTCAATTTGGCAAACCGGAAGTGGTACCCAAACAAATATGAATGTGAATGAAGTGATTGCACACATTGCAAACACGCACTTTAAAGGGGAAGGCGTTCACCCCAATGACCATGTTAATTATGCTCAAAGTTCTAATGATATGTTTCCAACTGCCATGCATTTAAGTACGGTTTTGTTGATTAAAACTCGGCTCATTCCAAGTATGGAACACATGATTGAAACATTTGATCAATTAATCGCAGAATATGGATCTATAATGAAAACCGGTCGAACACATCTTCAAGATGCAACACCGATTACGTTTGGTCAAGAGCTTGGGGCATGGCGGCATATGTATCATGAAGGCCTTGAACAATTACATATGTGCTTAGAGTCTTTGCGATCTCTTGCAATTGGTGCCACAGCGGTCGGTACGGGTTTAAATGCTTACGAAGGGTTTGACCAAGCGGTATGTGATGCTTTGAATCAAATATATCACGAATCGTTTAGACCGACTCCCAATAAATTCCATGCCATCAGTTCTAAAGACAGTTTTGTTTTCTTACAAGGCGCCCTAGCCGCTATTGCTTCAAACAGTATGAAGATGGCAAATGATATCCGTTTTTTAGCCAGTGGACCGCGTTGTGGTTTGGGAGAAATCGTGTTGCCTGAAAATGAAGCGGGGAGCTCGATCATGCCTGGAAAGGTGAATCCAACACAGTGTGAAGCCTTAATGATGGTGTGTGCACAAGTTATGGGAAATCAAACTGCCATTACCATTGGTGCGGCATTGGGGAATTTCCAATTAAATACCTTTATGCCATTAATTATCCATAACACCAGTCAGTCAATTTGCTTACTTTCGGATGCTTTGAATTCTTTTAACCTTCGATGTTTAAAAGGGCTTGATGTTGATACACACCAAATGTCCGATAATCTGCATCAATCTTTAATGACTGCCACATTTTTAAATCGTAAGTTTGGTTACGATCAGACCGCGAAAATTGTGAATCAAGCTCATCAAGAGGGTAAAAGCATAAAAACGGTCGTAGTAGAACTTGGGGCAATGCGTCCCGATGAATTTGATGCATTTTTTGATTATCAAAAAATGATTAAACCTGACGAAGCCCAGTAATATTTAAATGAACTTAAAGACAAAATGGAGAACGGTATGAAAAACCAAAATGTTCGTATTGAATATGATTCTTTAGGGAGCGTTAAGGTTCCTAAGGATGCTTTGTATGGTGCACAAACAGTCCGTGCACTTCAAAATTTTCAGATAACAGGAAGACGTGTCAATGATATGATGTACCTAGCATTGGCTCAGGTTAAAAAGGCGTGTGCCCTTGCCAATAAATCAGTGGGTGAGTTGGATGGACCTCGCTGTGATGCAATTGTTTTTGCATGTGATGAGATTATAAGTGGTAAGTATAAAGATGCATTTATCACAGATGCGATTCAAGGAGGTGCGGGGACGTCCATGAATATGAATGTAAATGAAATTATCGCTAATCGGGCAGCCCAAATATTAAACCGGCCGATTGGTGTTTATGACTACATCCATCCCAATGATCATGTGAATCGGGCACAGTCTACAAACGACATCATTCCAACAGCTGGAAAACTAACGGTTTTAAATCTTGGGATGTTGTTGGTTGAAGAGATGACCTTTCTCGCAGATACATTTCATGCGAAAGCCCTGGAATTTAGTAAGATCATCAAAGTCGGACGGACCCATCTTCAAGATGCCGTTTTGATTTCAATGGGGCAAGTCTTTCATAGTTATGAGTCTGTAATACGCCGTGATATCCAACGGTTAAAACAGTCTCTGAGTGAAATGCAAGTTATTAATTTAGGGGCAACCGCAGTAGGGACGGGCATTAATTCAGTTGAAGGGTATCGCGAACAAGCTGTTTCGCACTTAAGTCGAATTACAGGAAAATCTTTTGTAAGTGCAGAAGACCTCGTCGATGCAACCAAGCACGTCGATGGCTTTGCGAATGTTCATAGTTCATTAAAGACCTTTGCGGTAGGCTTATCGCGAATTTGTAATGACATCCGG
This sequence comes from Erysipelothrix sp. strain 2 (EsS2-6-Brazil), assembly GCF_016617625.1. Taxonomy (NCBI): domain Bacteria; kingdom Bacillati; phylum Bacillota; class Erysipelotrichia; order Erysipelotrichales; family Erysipelotrichaceae; genus Erysipelothrix; species Erysipelothrix sp. strain 2 (EsS2-6-Brazil). The sequence goes on along the minus strand of NZ_SBAR01000001.1, from coordinate 61,495 downwards.
ATGATGTTATCAGGACCCAAGGTAGGGTTTAATGAAATATTTCTTCCTGAAAAACAACCGGGAAGTTCAATCATGCCGGGTAAAGTTAATCCAGTGATACCTGAAGTTGTGAATCAAGTTTGTTTTCAAGTGATTGGTAATGATGCGACGGTTACTCTTGCCGCCGAAGCCGGGCAAATGGAGTTGAATGTGTTTGAACCCGTTTTATTCGATAACTTGTTTGAATCCTTGGAGATTTTACGCCATGCATGCGCAACGTTACGCATTCATGCAATTCAGGATATTAAAGTTAATGAACATCGCATTCAAGATTACGTGGAACACTCACTTGCGATGGCAACAGCATTGGTGAAATATTTGGGTTATGAGAAAGTTTCTGAAATTACCAGACAAGCCCTTAAAGAAAATAAATCACTTAAGACTTTAGTCCTTGAACAAGGCTTGATGAGTGAGGCTGAGGTGGATGAGGCTTTAAAACCCGAATCCATGATTCATCCACGGTAAGCCTGAAATAAACGTTTTAATTGAAAAAACACAGTAAAAATTCTGTGTTTTTTCGTAAAATAAGGGGGGATTTGATGCGTAAACTTGGTTACATTTTTACGATTTTAACGGCATTGCTTTTGTTTAATATTACGTTTACACAATTTGATCGAGGCTATAAAGCAAGTCAAAATTTGCTTTTTAAACAAGAACAGCTTAATGGGTCAATGAAGACAGTAACTATGAGTTTGAGTATGGAACGGTATCAAGGAAGCCAATCATCGTTTCTTGGCGAACTGATTGCGTTTTTTCAAAAATATAATTATGATGGTGTGATTAATATTCAAGATCGTTATACCAATAATTTCTATGTATATACGGATCAAAGTCAAGTTTTGAACCACTTAAAACTGAGTGACCGTATCGATGATTTCAATTTTAAATCTCAAGAAGAACAGCGCTTTATTTCAAACAATCCGCTTCAAAAAGATGCGACTGCGTACGTATTACCGTTTAATCGTAATGAAAACGCGCCAAAAAGTGATTCCTACAATCCAGAAATCAACTACTATCCGCTTCACTTTTTGGAAAATAGAGACAATCAGTCGGAGCATCTCATTGTTGGTCTTCAAGTATTTGTGCAACCGGAAAAGATGGGAACGTTTAAAGATGCATTTTATAACGATTTTCTGCAACCACTGATTCCCTGTGCGGATGTAAGTGATCACGCCTACTGTGGTATGGTGATTTCAGATGATTCTAGAGAAGTTGAAGTACTTGATCAACTCATGCAGCTGAACGCTTTCACCAATCCGTTTGAATTTCCCAATTCACTCTTAATTTTAACGATTGGGACGTTATTTACCATTCTTGTCATGATTAATTTGGAAGAAAATCGTGAAATCACCATTCGACACCTCCATGGCAACCGACCGATTCTTATCTTTAAGAAAATCTTTCTAAGACCCGTTTTAGGATATCTCGCTGTTTTCATAAGCACATTCATCGTGATGAGTGTGATAAACATTGGTTTCATTCACACGATCTCACTACGATATCTTCGTAATTTAGGCATACTTACAGCAATCTATTTTGGGTTTGTCATGGTTACAATAATCCTGTTTTTCTTATTTCAAACTTTTACTGTAAAAAGCATGTTTCTAAAGAGACGTACAAAATCTAGGATTATCCAGATTGTTATTCCATGGTTTAAAATCGTTGCGGTAGTAATCTTAGCGATTCCCTTGGTAGGAATCTATGATTCCTATCAAAACATTCGACAATATAAACATGTTGTTTCGAAGACCCCAGCATTGCAATCAGGATTAATGATCAGTTCAATTAACTATGGTTATGACACGACATCGAGTGAATCGGATGCGTTTAATATGAAGGTCTTTGAACTGGTAGAACATTATGGTTTATCGTATATCAATAGTGATTCAATGATAGATCGTCATGGAGACCTGGGATACATTATTACAAATCGGAATGCACTTAACGGTGAGTCAATTCTCACAAGAGAGGGTCATGTTCTTGATTTAAGGAGACTTGAAAGGAACACGATGCTGGTACCTGAAGGCAGTGAGGATATGCCAATACCACATTTTGAAGTGGATACCATCCCAGTCCGTCAAACACCAAACGTCGCCTCAACAACGTACCAAAATACCCGCAATAGCATTCGTAGGAACGTCCCCATCTTAATAGTAGTGACGCCAGACGCACAATTTGTGGAGTGGATTAGTACGAATTCAGTCTTTGCTTCACAATCGAAGGAAGCTTCTTTTAATCACGTTGTTCAAGAGATTTCAAAGTGGAGCGATATGCCTGAAATCACAAGATTAGAAGACGTCTTTGAAACAACGATGACACTGTATAAAGAAAATCAATTTAAATTTTATGTGATGTTCGGTGCAACCTTATCGCTCATGGTCTTGTTTTCAAGCTTGATTTTTGAGATGTTTATCGACCAAAAAGGTATGGAAGTTTCAGTACAGTATCTCCAGGGGAAACATCACATGGAACGCTATGGCGGCGTGATTGTGTGGAATATGATGTCTGTTGTGGTTGGCTATGTGATTGTGATTATGTATTCAACGAGGATGGCTTCAGAAGGGAGTCCAAAGATTTCGATTCAAAGTCTAACATTTCTATCATTTCTTGTACTCTTAACGGATTTTATCTGGATGATTTACCAAATTCGAAAATTTGAAAATGAACATGTGTTGTATTTCTTGAAAGGAGATTTAGGATGATTCAACTTGAAAACATTACCAAAACATTTGGAAATCGTGTAATTCTTAAAGATTATTCGCTTACGATTCCTCAAAACAGTTTTACGATTATTGCCGGTCCTTCGGGATCTGGAAAAAGTACGCTTTTAAATATCATGGGGCTTTTGGATGTTCCGGATAGCGGGGATGTCACAATTTTAACCCAGCGAAATCTTAAACCCTTTTCACGGAGGGCAACCACCATGTTACGCAATCATATTGGCTATTTATTTCAAAACTTCGCATTGGTTCCAGAAAAGACCGTAGCCTATAATTTAAAAATTGCGATGGAAGGGTTAAAGACTTCTCAAGATAAGATGGTTGATGCCTTGAATCAGGTAGGACTGCCCAATATTTTAGATCAACATGTTTATCAATGTTCGGGGGGAGAACAACAACGAATTGCGATTGCCCGATTACTCCTTAAACCTTGTGATCTGATTCTTGCTGATGAACCTACGGGTAGTTTAGACGCAGCGAATAAATATCTTATTTTTGATCTTCTAAAAGATTTACAGGCGCGTGGGAAAACGGTTGTTGTTGTAACGCATGATCAAGATTTAATCGCGCTCGCAGATCATGTTATTTATTTAGAAACTTAAAATAGACGTCATTAAGTGTCGTCTATTTTCGTTATAATTTTAGACAGGAGGTGGTTTACATGAATCTGGTCTTTGATTATGAGAAAGAGCCGTCACGCGATATATTATGCATTGATTGTAAAAGTTTTTACGCATCGTGTGAGGCCGTTGCCCGGGGTTTAAATCCATTAAAAACGAAATTAGTGGTGATGAGTTATCCCAGTGAGAGCGTTCGTGAACGTGGCAGTGGACTGATACTTGCTTCAAGTCCGATGGCTAAGAAAGCATTTGGAATCAGCAATGTAAGTCGTGCACGTGATTTACCGTTTCCATATCCTGAAGACCTCGTGATTGCACCCCCCAGAATGAATCTTTACATGGCCATTCACCGACAGATTAATGAAATTTTCCGATGTTATGTTGATGATCAAAATGTTTCAACATATTCGGTCGATGAGACATTTTTAGATGTTACGGATTCACTAACATACTTTAATTGTAAGAGTGCCTACGAACTGGCGAAGATGATTCAAACGCATGTTTACAATGATACGGGAATTTATACGACGGTTGGTATTGGTGATAATCCATTGCTTGCGAAATTTGCACTTGATAATGAAGCGAAGCACACCCGCGATATGAAAGCGGAATGGCGCTATGAAGATGTCGCAACAAAACTTTGGAAGATTGAAAGCATTACCGATTTTTGGGGGATTGGAAATCGTACTGCTTTGCGTCTTAAACGTATGGGGATTGAGACCATTGAGCAACTCGCACACGCCAACTACAATCATCTAAAAAAAGAGATGGGCGTAATTGGTTTGCAACTTTATGCCCATGCATGGGGTATCGACCGTACGTTTTTAGGTGAAGTGTATACGCCAAAATCAAAATCAATTGGAAACTCCCAGGTTTTAAATCGCGATTATACTAACAAACAGGAAATTATCGTGGTCATTCGTGAAATGGCCGACCAAGTCGCAACACGGCTTCGTAAGGAAAATAAATACACCAAATGCGTTGGGTTATGGATTGGCTATTCACTGAGCTATATTGACGATACTGGAAAAACGGGATTTAGTAAGCAAGTGAAAATTGAGGCAACCAATAACAGTGCACGGATTGCGGAAGCGTTACTCAAAATTTTTGATCAGTATTACGATGTTCAAGTTGTACGAAATCTCGGTATTAATTGCACTCAACTGGAAAGTCCAACCCAAGATCAACTTAATCTTTTTGAGCCGATTGAAATTGTGGATCGCGATCGCAAATTGGATCAAGTGGTTGATGATGTACGCACGAAGTTTGGCTTTACAAAACTTGTTTACGCGAGCAGTTTGACACAAGGTGGGCGTGCCATTGCTCGAAGTTCCTTAGTAGGAGGGCATGCAGGGGGCATGGAAGGGATTGAAAGTCGAGGTTGTGATGATGACACGGAGAAGAACAAAAAAAACATTTACAAATTATAACGACTATCATGATCGTCCTTTTGGTTTGAAATGGGGAACTGCCTTTGCTTTATCAGAACTTACAAAAACAATTAATGAAGGACAAACTCATGCGACAAAGGAAGTCATTGAACTTCCACAAATGACTCGAGAAGAAATGGACTCAGTGCTCCAACATGCTTTTACCAAGTCCTGTCGCATCAGCATTCAAGTCAACATACGGGATGGAAACAATCGTCTCATCGATACGATTACGGGTTCCTTTACGGGTTACTCAGATTACATGTATCTTTATGTTGGAAACAACATTGTCAGTTGGGATGTTATTCGACATATTACGATTCTAAGTGATCCCGTGAAGGATTAAAAAAACATCTGAAGATTTACCATATACCACCACGTCGAGTAACTACGGTGTAGATATAGCCATAAGAGTAGAAACAAATGTTTTATGGAAAAAATCAAAAATGACATTTTGACGTATAAACCTTAGAAAAAACATAAAGTAAAAAAGACACACGATTCTTGTGTGTCTTTTGCTTATATAAATTCAATGGTTAAGATTTTCGTTTTAAGAACCAAGCACCAGCGACCAATACTAGACTTCCCACAACTTTGGCTGAAACATTGCTTTGCACGCCTGTTTGAGGTAGTGTTTCTGCTGTTGTTTGAACTGTTGTTTGAGTTGTGGTTGAAGGTGTGGGCTTCTTATCTGTTATCGTGTCAATGATTTTGGTGTCATCATCTTTAGGTGATGGCATGCTGGGTTCACTGTTACGGAATTTTAAGGAACTCATAGCATTCTCTAAAGCTGTAACCCACGCATCGACATCATGTTGTTGTGTGATGTTACGATGTTCTTCAATGGAAGCTAATGCATCTGTAATCACTTCAAAGTTTTCGTAGTCATCTGCGTTTAATTGTGCGACACGATCTTTTAATGCATTAAGTCTCGAGTAATCAGCCTTTTTTAATTGAAGATTTTTGATAGCTGCTTCAAGGTGTTTGTTTGTTTCATCTACTTTAGTTTGTTCGGGAATGCGGTAGGAGCGAACAATAGAATCCACAAGTTTTTGAAGTTTCGCAACAGATTCATCAGTATAAAGATCAAGATCTTGAGGAATTGCACCGAGTGTATGATCAAGCTCTGAATAGTCTGCAGGTTTCACCATGTGATCTGCGTGTCGTGTCGCAAAAGCATCCATGAGTTCCATAATATGATTCATACCATGATCTTGTGAAGGATCATCAGCCCAAATGGCTTGCATGCTTCCAATTGATGGAATCGTACTGCCGCCAGCTAATACATTGAAATCGTTCGCTTGTGTTCGTTTAAGCGCGTCATTGAGGTTATAACCATCTTTATCGATGCGACCTAAAACCCAGTACCAACCATCATTTGTATTAAGAATTGGGTGTCCTTTTGATGCAAAGTATTGCGGTTTTGCGACATTAAATCCCCACCATCCTGAGGTCCAATAAGAAATAATGATGTCTTGATCAAAGGTTCCATATTGGTCGTTGCTGTTGTAGTAGATTCCGTCATTAAAACTCATGGGTTTCATCCCGGCATCTTTGATAATCTTAGCTAAAGTATTAGCATACTCTATAAAGTCATCATAGAGGCCTTTTTTCTGAAGTTCACCCCATCCTGGCGATGTGAAGACGTCGTTTGCATATTCATCAGCACCAAAGTTGAAGATGGATGATGCACCTGAATCGCCGAAGAAATCGACATACTTTTTAGTTAAGGCCTGAACAAAGGCAATCGCTTCTTTGTTCTCAATATTTACAGTTCGCTTCGAAGTCTTACCGTTGTTTTGGTAACGAACGTCTGTTAATCCAAGTTCTTCCATAGCTACAAGAATAGCATCCATATGTCCTGGGCTATTGATAACAGGAATTATATCGATTCCAATTGATTTAGCGTGTTTTAAAATGCGCGTCATTTCCACTTCAGTTAAAACATCACCGTGAGGATCATCATAATAGCTTTTGTTTCCGGCTGTGATTGCGTTCTTAACTGCATCGCTTTCAAATATTTTCCCCTGTACATTCATGGACATATCATCCAAAACAAAGCGTAGACCATCATTTCCAAGAAGTATCTGTACTCCAGTATAACCATTTTGATGCGCGTGATTGATGATGTCCATTAATTGATCTTCAGAAAAGTATTTTCGACCGGCATCAATCGAAAGAATGCTTAAAGGGACGTTGGCGGGTTCGTCCGCATAGACCTTATTTCCAAAACCAGCGAGTGCTAATCCAAAACTTAATGCTAAGATTACGAATTGCTTCTTCAAGTATTTCATTGTTTCCTCCTTATAGTTTCGGTTCACGTTACCTTAACCTCCTTCCAAAGAAAAAGACAGGACAATTACAAAAACGACGTTTTGTAATCACCCTGCCTAATTAAATAGTAACATGTGAACATTCATTTACATTACCAAAATACATGAGAACAACTGTGTTGTCAAGAGGTTATCGATAAAAATGATACCGGTATCATTAATTTCACAATGGATTGCGTTAAAGGTCTTTTTTTTTAGGTTATTAGGCGCCTAAATCTTAAGAAATCTTAATAGAGACCTTAAATAGCCGCTAAACGAAAAAAAATCTTTACATGACGTTCGAAATATTTTATTTTTATTTCAGAAACATATCAAAATGCAACAGATTGTTTCAAAAAAGAACAGAGGGGATAAACGTTATGACATACAGAACAAAACACAAAACACGTTTTTTAAAATGTGTCTTATGTGCTTGTATTGGTTTTACGGTTTTGATGCATAAAACAACACTGATTAATGCGCAAGAACTAACACAAGCCGAACAGGACTTAAAATATTATTCAGAGTTGACACCTGACCGAGCATTGATAATGTTTAAAGCATATTTATACTCATTTGAAGGCATGACTGAAGAACGGGTCAATCATTATATTAATCAGGTAAAAAAACTACCGGTAGATCAACAAGCAGCAAAAATTGTGGCGCTCAAGAAACCGTTTGAAGAACGTAAAATTCGAGAAACGCGACTTAAGGCAATTGAAGCACTAACCGAAGAGATTCGCGGACAATTCTTTTATATTCCATCTGGGGTGAAAGAAAATTATATCGAGCTTATACAAAGTGCCCCCCTTGAGGCACTGGCTACGTATCGCGAAGAACTTCTTGCCTTGGATAAAAAGAATTCCTTGATGGCAGATATTTATTTAAAACTTCGAGACGATCTTTTTAAGATGAAGTTTCTAACTCAAAGTGAAAAGAATCATTATGATAATGAGATGGAGTCTGCGTACAATGATAAAAATGAATATATGATGCAAAGTGTCTTTAAGCGAGCACAAGAGGCAAACGAAAAAGCACGTTTAAAAGCACCCGAAACACTTCTTGAAAACGCTAAAGTAAAAGCAAGAAGTCAAATAAATCGTTTGTACACCATGGAAGCATCAATCGATCATGAATTTAAGGCATTACCGGATATAGCATTTTACCAAGGATATAAACCTTTTTGGAAACAATATCAAGCGATGCGGATTCCAAAAGCAGCGATGTTAGCGGAATTGGAAAATAAAAATCGCGTGGAAGATGTTGAAGCGTATGTTTCTCAAAAGGTAATGCACCACATGGATTTTGTCTCATTGGAGTATTCCGCACGAAAAGCGTTAAGTTTAGCTCAACGCTATCCAAATCTGTCATCCGTTCAAGCTTATCTTGCGGAAGATATATTTAAAACATGGCCTCAAGGCGATTTATCAGGATTATCGTTTGTAGCAGATAAACGACTTCAACGGATTGAAGATGCCATCCAAGAATATAAGAAACAGCCAATCAAGCCGATTGCGCCAGAAAAACCAAAAGAGGTTATCCATAAGAATCGCTGGGAAAAAACAGCGGGAAAATCAGCATACTTTGATGAACATGGGAATCGTGTTAAAAATACATGGAAAAAAATCGGTCAAAACAACTACTACTTTAGTAAAGATGGACTGCCTTTAACTGGGTTTTTTAATGTAAATCAAAAACGTTATTATGCAACGGCTGAAAAAGGAACGACATCAGGGTGGCATAAAGTTCATAAAAAGTGGTACTTAACAGAACACGATGGTTCCGTAGCCACGGGATGGAAAAAGGTTAAGAATCAGTGGTATTATCTTGAGAACTCAGGTGAAATGGCTTCGGGTTGGAAAAAAGTTTCGAACAAGTGGTATTATCTTGAGGAATCTGGTGCGATGGCAACTGGTTGGAAAAAAATAAACAACAAATGGTATTACCTCGAAAATTCGGGCGCGATGGCAACCGGATGGAAGAAGGTAAACAACAAATGGTACTACCTTGAAAACGCTGGAGCGATGGCAACTGGATGGAAGAAGGTAAACAACAAATGGTATTACCTCGAAAATTCGGGTGCGATGGCAATCGGATGGAAGAAAATAAATCAAAAATGGTACTATCTCAATGATTCAGGAGCCATGATAACCGGACGACACAATATCCAAGGGAAATGGTATCGATTTAACCAAAATGGTGCGATGCTCTAAATAATAAGGAAACACTTCGTTTAGAAGTGTTTTTTTTATACTTTCGTAGCGGTAGATGAAAAGGAGATGAAAAGAGGTGTAAGCGCTTCTTAAACAATGGCGGTATGCTATACTTTGTATAAGTATTTCATGTATTTTATCGGACATCTTTGTGAAGATCCGCTTTCAACGAATTCTATAAAAATTTGTGTCTAAAACCGATCATGGGGTAGGAGGATGTCATGAATAAAATTAAAAATGGAAAACGTCGTTTGATGTTATTCACACTTGTTGGAATGATGGTATTATCCAGCATAGGTGTGAACGCAGTGACAGAAGGTATTAAGGAAGATGATCAACTTATAAATGAAATTCAAGAAGAGGTCGTCGTTCCAACTGAAACACAAAGCGATGAAGATTCAGATGATGAACTTTTGGACGATGATGTGATTGAAACGGAACACATCGACGATGGAGTTTCTCATGAAAATGATGAGGATGCGCATTCACCGGAAGTTAAACCGGAACGCGAAACAAAGTCTAAAGAAGATGCAGTCCAAAAAGATACGCCTTCGGATTCGATTACGCGCATGAATCCAGGCGATGTGAGTATTTTTGATACTTTTTCAAATGCATTCAATACAAAATTTGATGTCTATTTAAATGCGGGTGAAAGCCTTGCAATCGAATGGACCTTTATTCGTAAGTCAGGGATTAATAATAAACATAACTTGGACTATACCCTTGAGGGACCGGGCGTTTCAAAATCGTTGAAATTTGTAGCGATTAATAATACACCGGCAAATGCAGGGTCAAATCAAACGATGTTTGATGTTGGTGATGCTCGTGAAGTGACTGAGGATGCCTTAGCTGGAAATCCTGAGGTCAATAAATTTGATGCAACCAATGAAAATCACTGGCTGAAAGCTCCCGCTTCGGGGATTTATCGTTTTACTATACCGAAGACAAAAAACATAACAGCACGCTATCGTTTCCATATTCTAAAAGCAGATGGAACGCGTGCTTTAGGGCGAACATGGTCTGAACAGATTGAATTGACTCAAAATGCAAATATTTTTGAAGATTTTGTGTTTTATCATATGATGATTGACGGCTATATTTACAAACAATCGCTGTATGGATTTAACGGTCAAGATTCTCTCATTACAAGTGATGCTGCAGGTTTGGTTGAGGAGTCCGATAGTGCTTGTGCTCCAATCTATGAAAGTGCCTTAAAAAAAGGTGGTATTGCTTTTAAGGATGAGGCATTTGGGATTCCCAATTATATCTTAGCAGCCGATGATTCGGATTGTTCAAGTCGAGTAACAAATTATAAACTCTTTGCAAGTGTTCCGGATGACGATATGCCCGAAACCGCAACCTATGCAGATGGTGAATCGACATGGCTAACTCAAGAAATCAAGCTTCCTGAATTTGTAAGTATGACCTACAGTCGTACATCTCATGATACACAAGCTGTTGATGTGCGTGTTGATATTAATAACTATGAAGGACTTGTGGAAGTAAAGGTAGATACCAACAATAATGGATCCTACGATGATGATGTCGATGTGACTTTAAGTACGATTTACCGAAGTGGTCAACCTGTTACACTGAGTTGGGATGGTTTGAATGGACTGGGTGTTCCTGTTCCAATTACTCAAACGGTCCATATTTTCTCAGATATAGATCGAAGTGGTGAGATCCATTTTGTAGGGTATGATATTGAAGACTTGCGTTCGGGTATTACAATTGAACGTATTAATGGTTTAATGCGTCCGATAACGAATGCAGATGTAGTTTATTGGGATCATCGTCCTGTAAAAGATCGTATCGTTAGTGGTTGTGGTCCATTTGAAGGTCAAATGGACGCGACTGCAGGGACAGAGTCTAATGGTAGTTTTAAATGGCGCTATGGTAATGACTGTATTTATCGTAGTGTTGATGGTCAACTTGAAGGAAATGGACCTTTCTTTGGCGCAAACAGTGGACAAGGAAAATCCTTTGGGGATATCGCATACATTCATGAGTGGACGTACGAAAAATTACTTTCACCGGTAGAAATTGATCGTGAAATTCCAGGTCTCAATCCATACTTTCAAATCACTAAAGAGGTCGTTGATGATACCGGTGATTTAATTTTGACACCGGGAGAAGTGTTTACCTATACCATTAAAGCTCATAATGAAGGCAGTGTTATGAGTGATATGAAAATAAAGGATCTTCTAACTGAAGTTCAAAACTACGTAACAGTTGGTGATGGTACCATTGAGGTTAAGCGAAACAATGTGGCGGTTCCAGGTCATACGATTGCATCGTTAATGGGAGGCGGTCTAGAATTTACAGGCATGCTGCCTCTAAATAGTTCGGGCGCAATCCAAGATGAGGTTGAGATTACCTTAACCTTTACCGCAAATGCGAACATCAATTCCATTCCAGCACCCCATCATCTTGACAATACCGCTCATGTTTATTGGGATGTTGATGAGTTAAATGAACAAGGGCAAATCGTTACCACGGAATATGAAAATGACGACAGTGCATTTATTCTCACGGGTGAGTCGGGATTTGAAATTGTGAAGCGAGTAAAAGACTTAGGATTACCGATTGATCGTGGTCATGAAGTGAATGGGATTGTAAGTCCTGGTGAAGCAATTGAGTATGAAATTGAAGTTGAGAATACGAAACAAACTGTGCTTGATTCTGTCGTTATTTATGATGAACTCAAAGAAATTCTAAATAGTATTAAAGAAAAAGAGAGCTTAGGAAGTGTAACAGTTGAAGCTGCTTTTGATCGAGCCGATGGGAATACAGCGACATCAAGTCTCATTACGACAGAACCATTAACCCTTGAAACATTAACAGATAAAAATAAAGGCGTTGAGGTTAAACTCAGTGCGGGGGATCGGGTTACCCTTCGCTTTAAAGTAACAACGATCGATGAATTGGAAGGCGAACTGCTCAGAAACAAAGCCTTCGCAAAACATGAGGAAGAACTTAAAGATTCATCCACATCCATTCCAATTGGATCCAGTGTCTTAATCATCCATAAAAAAGTTACAGATGATGATCTAAGCGGTGCTGTAAGTCAAGGTGAAGCCTTTACTTATGAGATTGTAGTAAAAAATGACGGAAATGCACCCGCTTATAATGTTGAAATCATGGACGATTTTGATGGGGTAGCACCCTTCATTGCGGAACGTCCGGAAGATGTGGTTGTCACGATGATCCACGATGGCGTAACATCGTCCCATTCTTTAGCGGAACTGATGAGCGGGATTTATCTTGTGCGCCTTGATCCCGGTAAAACCGCGGAACTCAATTTTACGGTATCTTTAAAAGCGACCTTAGATCTTTCAACGATCACCCATCATAATGAAGCGGGAAATCCTGTACTTTATAATGTTGCCTATGCAGATTTTGATCCATCTCCTGAAGTGGAAATTCCAGTTGAATTACCAAAACTTAAAATAGAAAAAAGTGTACTGGATGCAGATGAAAACGGTTGGGTGACTCAAAATGAAACCTTCACGTATACGATTGAAGTTACCAATATAGGACTCGGTTATGCCCATGGTGTAACCATTCAAGATCCTTTTACAGATGTACTGGATTCGATTAAAGAAAAAACTGCGCTTTCTAATGTTGCGGTAAGTTATGTATTTAATCATTTAGAAGGAAAACCCATTGTTTCAACGCTTGATGACGGAACAGACTTAACGCTCCAAAATCTCGTAGATGGATTTAAAGCCCATCTTGGCTCACAAGAATCCATAACACTAACCTTTAGTGTAACAGCATTGGATGATCTCAGCGCATTAGCTTCAGGATCACTTGTGAATAAAGTGACTGCTAAAAATATCTATGAAACAGTTGATGCGACGGCCATTATCTTTGCGGGGAATACAGGATTAAGCATTTATAAAAAAGCAGAAATTGAAGATGACAAACATCTTGCTGAACCTGGCGATACGGTAACGTATACAATAGGAATTTTAAATAAAGGTCCGATGGCTGCTAAGAATGTTTATGTTATTGATCCGATGACTGCGCTTCTTGATGTCATTGAAGAAAAACCTGAAGCGGTAAGTGTCGTATCGACACAAGGCAATACCTATACACTTGCGGATTTAATTCAAGGAATTGTTCTTGCGAATCTTGATGATCAAGAACTTGTGGAATTGGTGTTTACCGTGACATTAAAACCAACACTAGATGTCAGCACCATACCTAATGTGAATGAATCCTGGTTCCCGATGATTCCGAATATTGCGACTGTAAATGATGTTCCTACTACTGAAATTGAGGTTCCTGTAGATCTTCCAAAACTTGATCTTGAAAAGCTCGTTACGGAAACTAACGGGGATGATTTTGTGGAAGAGAATGAGGGCTTGACGTATACAATTCACGTTCGAAATCAGTCGAATGTCATGTCATATAAAACAATTATTCGTGATAATTTAAAAGATATCATAAATATCATTCAAGAAAAGGATCATCTAGATCAAGTTGTCTTGAATTATTCGTTTAAAAATCTAAATGATGAACCGGTCACCTCAGCGCTTGTAGGGGATACCTCCCTATGCGTTTCGGACTTAGTCGAGGGTATAATTGTAAATCTTGGTGGTTTTGATGAATTAACGTTATCCTTTGAGGTTACTGCAATGTCCAATCTCGAAGGTGTCGAGGAATTTGTGAATACTGCAACGGTTTCAAATCCGTTTGAGGAAATTGAAACGTCCGTGAAAGTTCCCGTTAAAACACCTGATGAACCAACCATTCCTATTACACCGATAAATCCGCCAGAACCGGGTAAACCACATAAACCATTACTCCCTAGTACTGGAGTATCTGCGTTACCATTACGGGGAATCAGTTTGGGACTCATGGTTGCAGGAACGGTATTAGTGGTTCTAAAACGCAAACGAAAATAAATCAATTGAAATATTTTAAGACCTAAGCGACGCTTAGGTCTTTTTTTATGGGAAGCGACGATTTATATGTGTTGAAAAAATGATAAAAAAATGGGACAATAAGTCACAAAGGCTTTAAAAAAATGAGTAAGATATGAAGCGAGGAAAAATCATGACACATAATTTTTGGAAGACATTACCAAAACCTTTTTTTATACTAGCACCGATGGAAGATGTTACGGATGTGGTATTTCGTCATGTTGTAGCAAAAGCAGCACAACCCGATGTTTATTTCACGGAATTTACGAATAGTGAGAGTTATTTCCATGCGAAAGGCCGTGAAAGTCTACGCGGTCGTTTGCTTTTCACTGAGGATGAACAGCCAATTGTTGCACATATTTGGGGTGATAACCCTGATTATTTTCGTGATATGAGTTTTGGATTGGCAGAAATGGGATTTCAAGGGATCGACATCAATATGGGCTGTCCTGCACCCAATGTTTTTAAACATGGTCGAGGTTCGGGTTTGATTTTACGACCGGATGTAGCCTCTGAAATTATCCAAGCCGCAAAGGCAGGCGGTCTTCCAGTAAGTGTGAAAACACGATTAGGACATCGCGATGTTCAAGAGTATAAAACATGGATTGCACATGTCTTACGTCAAGATATTGCGAATTTGTCGATTCATCTTCGAACAAAGACGGAAATGAGCAAGGTTGATGCTCACTGGGAGCTGATTCCTGAAATTTTAAAACTACGTGATGCGATTGCTCCGGACACCTTAATTACAATTAATGGTGATATTATGGATTATCAAATGGGTAAAGACCTTGCAGATCAGTACGGTGTCGATGGCGTGATGATTGGACGGGGTATTTTTCATAATCCATTTGCTTTTGAAAAAGAACCACAAGATCATAGTGCGAAAGAACTTCTTGATCTTTTCCGTTATCATCTTGATCAATACGATCTTTATTCAGCACAAGAACCTGGTTTATCAAAACCCTTACACCGCTTCTTTAAGATCTATATTCGAGAATTTAAGGGTGCAAATGATTTAAGAACTGCATTAATGGATACCAAAACGACAGATGAGGCACGTGTAATCTTAGATGCATTTGAAAAAGAACATCGTGAGGTACTGCTTTCAGTTTAAGGTAAAGAGGAGGCATCATGAACACATACCATGTTTTAAAAGATTATTTTGGGTTTGATGCTTTCCGAAGTGGCCAAGAAGCCATTATTGAGGCTATTTTAAGTGGTCAAGATGTATTAGCATTAATGCCTACTGGTGGCGGCAAGTCTTTGTGTTATCAAGTGCCGGCAGTAATGTTGGAAGGAATTACTATTGTTGTATCACCATTAATTTCACTGATGAAAGATCAAGTGAATGCTCTAAATCTGATGGGGATTCCATCTGCCTACATTAACAGTTCTTTAAATGACCATCAAAAACAATTGGTTTATGAACGTGCGTGGGCACATCATTACAAACTCATTTACGTCGCACCGGAACAATTATTAACACAACGATTTCGTGCATTAGCTCAAATGATTACAATTTCTCAAGTTTCGATTGATGAGGCACACTGTGTTTCACAATGGGGCAATGATTTTAGACCGCAATATCTCGACATTCCAAAATTTATCGAAATGATCCATCCACGGCCTGTTGTCACGGCTTTTACCGCAACTGCAACCGAACGCGTACGCGAAGAAATTAAGATTAACCTCAAACTCTCAAAACCCCTTGAAACCATTCAGTCTTTTGATCGCCCAAATTTATTCTTTCAAACACGAGAATTAAGCGATGCGGATAAAAAGAAGTTTATTCTCGATATATGTAAAAAAACCACGGATTCTGGGATTGTTTACTGTCAAACGCGCAATGAAGTTGAAACTGTTACGCAACTTTTAAGAAGTCATGATATTTCGGCACTCGGATATCATGGAGGGATGGACAGTGCAATCCGTATTCAAAACCAAGATGCGTTTATTCAAGAAAATATTCAAGTGATGGTCGCAACTAATGCTTTTGGTATGGGTATTGATAAGTCTAATGTTCGTTTTGTGATTCATCATAATATGCCGAAAGAATTGGAAGGCTATTACCAGGAAGCCGGCCGTGCAGGACGAGATGGGCAACCTGCCACATGTATTTTGCTTTATAATGGTAAAGATATTCGTACAAATCAATTTTTTATCGAACAACTCGATGAAAGTCACGAAGATCTCGAATATCTTACAGTAATCAAAAAACGTGCCAATGAACGCTTGTCACAAATGGTCGACTACAGTAAAACAACCCAATGTCTTCGTTATAAACTCATGACCTATTTTGATGAACCAGCACCCATGGAATGTAACCAATGCTTTAACTGCTTAAACCATTATAAGCAAGTTGATGTGACCATTGAGGCGCAGAAAATTATGTCGTGTATTCTACGGATGGATGAACGTTATGGCTCAAGCTTAGTCATTGATGTCTTAAGAGGATCAAAAATAAAACGGATCATGGATTTAGAATTGGACAAACTCAGCACTTATGGAATTATGCGGGCGCATTCAAAAGCACAGCTTGAAATGATCATTCAAGGATTAATTGATGTCGGTTATGTCCAACGACTTACGGATCAATATAACATCCTAAAAATTACGGCCAAAGGAAAGTTGTTTTTAATGGAACGAAACGTCTTAAGCATTCGTCTACCGAAAGATAATCAACACATTGAGGCGCGGTCAACAATTCATGAAGTGGATACCGAATTGCTTCAAGCACTTAAATCAATTCGTAAAAAATTGGCAGATCAACGCGGCGTACCACCGTTTGTTATTTTTTCAGATGTTTCGTTAATTGATATGTGCAGTTTAATGCCGCGAAATCCAGAACAATTTCTATCTGTAAAAGGTGTTGGGAAGAAAAAATTGGAACTTTATGGAACGCAATTCTTAGAATGCATTCATGAATATATTTAAAACTCGTCGTCTTACGATGAGTTTTTTTTATATCCTCTGCAAATCTAAAGTTAACGATTTAACGATAAAAGTTGTACATTAAACGAATTAATTCACAAACGACGTCGGTTCAAAGCAAAGAAAAACGGGGAAATATAACCGCAGAATCGAAAAAGTAATCGTTTGATTAACTAAAGAGTGGCTTTTTGGTCCTTTTGTTTAAAAATGACGAAATTTGATTAGAATATATAAAATTAAGAATGTGTAGAGAGCCGATTGACAGTCATTTTACTGCATGATAATATCACTTTACACTAGTTGTTAGTTGATTCACAACTTAGAAGGGGAAATTATGGAGAAAATGAATTCCAAAGATTTTATGAATAAGATTTTACAAGGAGCAGCGATGGGGATCGTTGTTGGATTGATTCCAAATGCAATTTTTGGAGAAATCTTTAAGGCTCTCGGAAGCCACTTTGCAGTATTTGCAACACTTGCGGGGATTGTATTTGCAATCCAATTTACAGTTCCTGTTTTAGTAGGGATGTTCTCATCTCTTGAATTTAAACTAAATGGTCTACAAATGGCTTCAGTTATTGGAGCTGCCTTTATTGGTAGTGGTGCTGCACGTCTTGTTGAAGGTGCATGGGTATTAAAAGGTACGGGTGATTTAATCAATACGATGATTACAGTTGCAGTTGCAATCATGATCATTCGTTGGTATAACAACCGTATTCCAAATCTTGCAATCGTTATTACACCAATTCTTGGTGGGGTGATTCCTGGATTTATTGGTTTATTAACATTACCTTACGTGGGTAAGATCACAGGTTTATTAGGATCATTAATTGCAAACTTTACAACGTTACAACCACTCTTAATGATGATCTTAATTGCAGTATGTTTCGCGTTAATTATTGTGACACCACTTTCAACAGTTGCAATTGCATATGCAATTTCACTAGCTGGTCTTGGTTCCGGTGCAGCAAACGTAGGAATCGCAGCAACAGTATTTACACTTGCTTATGGTTCATCAAAAGTAAATAACAAAGGGACAACATTTGCACTCTTCTTTGCAGGTCCAAAGATGCTTATGCCTAACTATTTAAAAAATCCGATTATGTCTTTACCAATTGCTATTAATGCGGCAGTAACCGGTGTTGTTGCTTATATTTTCCAAATTCAAGGTACAACAGCATCCGCTGGCTTTGGTATTACAGGACTTGCGGGTCCAATTAATGCTTATAGCTTTATGACAGCAACACCTGTTGTACGTATTGTTATCTTACTTGTGCAATATCTTGTTGTTCCATTAGGGATTGCTATGGTTACCCATACGATCTTTACAAAAATGGATCTTTACAAAAATGAAATCTTTACATTTAATTCAAGCAAATAGTTAAGAGAAGGAGTAAACATAATGTATAAATTTATCGTCTTTAATGTTCGTGAAGAAGAACGCGAACTCACACTTGATTGGGCTAAACGTAACAACGTTGAAGTAACCATGGCAGAAGGTCAATTATCAATGGATAACATCCATATGGTTGAAGGGTTTGATGGTCTCTCAACAAGCCAAAATACTGCATTAGAGCCAGAAATGTATTCAATTCTTAAAGGATACGGAATTAAACAAATTGCACAACGTAGTGCAGGTTTTGATTACTATGATCTTGATTTAGCGACAGAGAATGGCTTAATCATTACAAACGTTCCGAGTTATTCACCAGAGTCCATTGCGGAATTTAGTGTGACTTCAGCATTAAGCTTAATTCGTAAACTTCGCGTGATTGAGGAAAAAACACGTCAACACGATTTCCGTTGGCAACCACAAATCCGTGCTGGTCTTCTAAAAGAAATGACGGTAGGGGTTGTTGGTACAGGTCATATTGGCCGTAAATCAGCAGAATTATTCAGCGCTTTTGGTGCACGTGTTGTTGCTTTTGATGTATATCAAAATGATGAAGCAAAACAATTTGTTACTTATGTTGATTCAGTAGAAGAACTTGTTTCAATGTCAGATGTTGTGAGCCTTCATGTTCCTGCAACAAAAGACAACCATCATCAATTTAATGCGGAAATGTTCCGTAAATTTAAACCAAATGCATACTTCATTAATGCTGCTCGCGGATCAGTTGTAGATACCAAAGCACTTATTGAAGCGCTTGACCAAGGACACCTTGCAGGTGCTGCATTGGACACTTACGAAAATGAAAGTCCATTTATTCCGAAAGATTTCTCAAATCAAACAATCGAAGATGAACTATTCTTAGAAGTCTTGAATCACGAAAAAATCTTATTCACACCACATATTGCTCACTATACAGATGTTTCTGTGCGTAATATTATGGAATTTGCTTTAACATCTGTGCTTGAAATTCTCGAAACAGGCACAACTGCAAACCGTGTTAACTAAAAATTTTATCTATTATCACTTAGATAAACAAATAAACACCTGAATCTTAGGTGTTTTTTTTGTTTGTTAGAGATCAATATACATCTAAATCCTAAAGATATCATGAATATATACGAATTTTTCACTTTTTGGTCTAAAATCTTAGGGTATAATAAAAATGAATTGAATCTTCGGTCATAAGACACACGAATTGCACACGGATTTCATAGTGTTTTTTAAGTGTTTATAATGTATACATTTGAGTTCTTTCTTCATATAATGGACTTAAATAGCGATTTGAATAGAAGGAGGTAATGATGAGAGATTATATGAGTGATGTCATTGGTATGATTGATTTAAATCAGAATCTTCCCTTAAATCAGATCATTTATGAAGGATTGCGATCTGCAATCATTCATGGAGTGATTCCAATGGGGGAACGGATTAATGAGAAGCATTACGCACAAGCGTTGAATGTAAGTCGTACACCAATTCGGGAAGCGCTGCACCGCATTCAAAATGAAGAAATTGTTCAATATGTGCCAAATTACGGTATTGTGGTTACAACCTTTACCCATGAGGATGTTTACGAGATTTACCAGATACGTACTGCTTTAGATATCTTAGCAACCACAAATGCGATGCGTCTTATGACACCAGAACGTGAAGCGGTTATGGAAGCATTGCTGACTGAAACAGAAGCTGCACAAGCGGTTGGTGACGTGGAAAAGGTTATTGAGATGTCGAAAGAGTTTAACACGATGATTTACCGATTTGCGGAAATGCCTCGATTGGAGACGATTCAAAATCGTCTTCGAGATTATATCATTCGTTTCCGAGATATTTCATTAAAAGCAGATAGTCGCCGTGCTAAAGCGCTGCATGAGCACCGCCTTATTTTTAGATGTTTAAAAAACAATGATGTTGAACAAGTTCAAATGGTGATTACGGAACATCTCTTAGAATCTCGAGATTTTATTCTCTTAGAAATGGACCGTCAATTACAATATGAAAAAAAATAAAATTGTCTTACTTGCGTTAAAGTCATTAATTTTAGAAGTCAGTTTGTATCCGAAACCAGGGTTGGTGGATCCTCTAGATTCAGGATCACATGACGATATGGATTATAATATGTTTATAGAGAGTTGTTTTGCACTCGTTCCTGGCTTTGAAGCGTATTTTGATGCAGGATTGCAGCATCAAGGTTCGCTTCCAGAACTGTTCAATGTGATTCGAAAGGTTGGTATTGAAAATGAGAGAGCAATGTTTGATGCAACCTCAAATGTCAATACGCACAAAGGCGCTAATTTTCTCTATGGCGTGGTCATTGCTGCCATTGCTTATCTCAAAACACCTGATTTAAAGACACTTCGTGAAGGAATTCAAGCCATGACGGCAGGTCTTGTGGAAGCTGAATTATCCTCGCTTACATCATTTAGGACGCATGGAGAACGGATGTTTCGAGATTATGGCTTTACCGGCATTCGTGGTGAGGTAGAGATGGGCATTCCGCATGTGTTTGAAGTTGCACTACCAATTTTAGATTCTGAAGATGATCAAGGGGTTGCTCGAAAGAAAGCCCTCCTGGCCTTAATGCGATCCAATAATGATACGAATATGGTAAAGCGTGGGGGGATTGAAGGGTTGGAGTACGGTAAATTCTTGGCACATTGCGATTATATCGATTTAGATGCGCACCTAATACAGATGAATCATGCATTTATCGAACGGAATTTAAGCCCTGGTGGAACGGCTGATTTGCTTGCACTAAGTATTTTTATTCAAATGTATCGAGACCAAAGATTAAAGGATGCTGATTAGGCATCCTTTTTGTTTTTTATGTGTTCAGGCATACGGGATGTAATGAATACACTGAGTGTCATGGATAAAACATCGGTAGGAACAAACATTAAACAATATGAAATAAATAATTTTGATATGGGTAATGTAATACCGTGATACGTTTTAAGATTAAAATAAAGAATTGGAAGAGCCAAAGTATAAAGAATGATTTCTCCAGATACGAAGGCGATAAAACGACGATTCTTAGGCAATTTATGGTAGAGGGTGTTAATCACATAGACCATTGGAATAAATCCTAGAATAAATCCAAATGTTGGTGACATCACGATATTTGGGCCAGACATTCCCCCTGCAAATACGGGTAATCCAATGAGCCCCATCATAATATAAATTAAAACCGCCATGACGGCTTGTTTACGTGTTAATAACAAGGCGCTTAGGCAAATCGCAAGGACTTGCAATGTAAAGGGTACATATGGAATTGGAACTTTAATCATCGATCCAATGATAATAAATACAGAAAATAGGGATGAGAGTGCAAGATCTTTAACGTTCATAATATGTTTCTCCTTGAATACTTACTTCTCCTGAGTTTAAGGTGCGGATATTTTGGGATTCGTCACAAACAATAAGTTGTCCTTTTTCATCAATATCCTTGACCCAAAAACGCTCAGAGAGGTCTTGATTGATATAAATATAATGATTGATGATAAAACATGATGCACGATAGTCGTCGATGATGGTTTGACGATTTTGAGGGAAATCAGCGTAGAGGCTAAAAAAACAGTCCGTGATGGTTGCAATGAGTTTATTGCGATCAATGTCTGTGTTGACGTATTGATCGAGTGATGTATAAATCTCATTAAGGTCCGCAGGAAGGTTTGGGTCATGGAATACATTTAGGCCAATGCCAAGAATTAAATAACGGTATTGATTGCTTTCGAGGATGATTTCACCCTCGGTGAGTATTCCTGCAAGTTTTTTTCCATGCACGTAGATATCGTTAAGCCATTTAATATCAACGTGAAGATGGTAAAGCGTACTTAATGCTTCTTTAACCGCAAGTGCTGCAATTATCGTGATTAGTTGAGTATCTTCAAGGGTCAATGTCGGTACAAAAGCCAGACTCATGTAGATACCGTTTTTGGATGGAGAATAAAAAGAGCGTCCCCGACGTCCCCGTCCTTCGCTTTGATGGTCGGTTGCGATTAGAAACGGTTCTTTAAAACCTTCGGGAATCATTTCTTTTGCAAGTGCGTTTGTGGAAGGGGTACTGTCGTAACAGTGAATGTCTCTAATAAAACTGTGATTTAAATGTGTACGGATTGCAGCGCTGGATAAATTGTTGGCATTATGAACATATTGATACCCTTTATTACGAACTGAATGAATGGTATAGCCTTTTTTTCGTAACTTATCTACTTCTTTCCATACGTTAGCACGCGTCATATGCAGCATGTCACCAATCTGTTCACCGCTTATAAATGAATGTTGGTTTTCAATGAGTAAATCAAGGACTGTTTTGGTTTTCATAGAATCCTCCTTTGCGATTGAAGATTAACATAAAAACACCCTATTGTAAACTTTAAAAGACCAAGAGTTTACAATAGGGTGTTTTTTCAGTGTTTATTGGTTCTTCATTGCATGTTTAATGCGCAAGTTTATCGTTTCGACTACCGTTTCTAACGTATGTTTGCGACTGCGACTGCAAGCATGCGCGTCATCATCGCAAATAAGACATTTTCGCGGTTGAAGTCCAAGATCTTTACGACTTTTACCATCAACATCAAGATCAAAAAGACGACCAAGAGGATGTGTATCCTCAATCATAACCATGCTTTTCTTGACTGAATCGGGTCCAAGATGACTCATATAATACGCTTCAGGTCCGGTATGATTATTAAGTTGGCACTCATAACACGTTGCAATCTGGTCGAGTTCAATGAGACCTTGTCTGAATGCCCATTGGTAATCGGGCGTTGATTTTATGGGACCAGGAATATTGAGTTTAAAACTAATTATGGTTTGATTTGGGAATTGTTGTTTCAACGCTTGGATGGTTTGAGCGCGTTTTTCGCGCGCTGTCAGCATTGCTTCTAACGAAACCTCATTCATTCACAGCGCTCCTTTTAAGGAGGCGATTACCTGTTTTCCTTCGTCGCTTTCAAAGAAGGCGTAAGTTGTTTTAGGTACAAATTTTTGAACCGCTTCAAGGTTTCCTTCTGCAAGCAGTGATCGTACTTTGGTTGCGGAAATAATACTCTCATCATTTCCGATGCGATCGATGATCTCTAAATCAAGTTTTCCCTTAAACTCTGCTTGCAACGCTTCATTATAGAGGTTTGTGGCATTTGAGAAGGGCTCGGAGCCAACATAGCGCTTCGTAATGTTTAGGGCTGGAGCAATGTGATGGGCAAATACACGTGCATCAAGGCGTGCTTGCACAAAGGTTACATCATCATCTTCTTTCAAGAAATAAGAGGGGAAGGTTGCACTGGAAACCATATAATTCTCAGTAGGCAGCACTTTTACATTATCAAGGTGAGATGTTCCTTGACGTACAAGTTCAATGCGTTGGGCTGCTTTAAAAGCACTCATTTCTTCACTTAAAACAAATACATAAACAAAGGAACTTTCTGAAGCAGCTTTTTCTACGAGAAATTGATGGCCCAGAGTGAATGGGTTTGCATTCATCACGATCGCAGCCGTGTTGGGTTTGTTTTGGTTTATTGATTCAAGATTTTTAATAAAAGCATCAAATCCGGTGATGGCTTTTTCCATAAAAACTAAGGTATGATCTACCGATTCAATTTCATGGAATCCCAAATACTCAAACCCTTTCTTACACCCAGGTTTTGTGTAAACATAATGTTTAAAATAACCTTCCTGAACATTTTGGTTCATGACATGAGAAATAATTTCATTAAACAAGGAACCCCCTTGATGGGTGGCGTCAACAGCAACACATTTAATGACATTTTGATAACGTGATGCGGTCGCAATCAATTCATCCGCATCATTATAATATCCGTATGTCTCTTCTAATGTAGACTCTTCTCGGATGCCCTCTTGCATTAAAAGGTTTAACCATTCTTCCTTTACCCGTGGATTGGATTTAATATAGAGTTTTTTTATCATAATAATCTCCTTTTCTTCACAATTCAATAATAGCATACCAAAGAATTGTTTCATAAGTGTTTTTTGAATGTTCTTTAAGGACCTGAACCCTTGATGTAAGCGTTTGCCATATGGTATTAATTAAGTACAGGAACCTATGTTACAAGTGTGATGTTTGTGATATAGGAGGAAGGAGAAGAGATGGAAATAAAACACAGCGCAATAGCTGGTACATTGGAATCAAGTGATGTACAAGTTATGGTGGAACCTTCTACAGATGGAGTCTCTGTAGAATTAAACAGTAGTGTCATTAAACAATATGGCGCTCAGATTCTTGAAACGGTTCATGAAGTCTTAGACACATTGGAAGTCAAGGATGCGAAAATTGTCGTTCAAGATCAAGGTGCTTTAGATTGTACAATCAAAGCACGCGTACAAACTGCTGTTCTTCGTGCAAGCGATACAGTAGAGAACCTACCTTGGGGGTCTAAATTATGAAAAATAGAATTAGACGTACGATGATGTTCTTAAATGCACAACGTGCTTCACTTGTGAAGGATGTTTATGTTTACAAGCCAGATTGTGTCATTTTAGACTTAGAAGATGCGGTATCGGAAAGTGAAAAAGATTCAGCACGTGTTCAACTCTACCATACATTAAAATCAGTAGATTATCATGGTGTGGAACGTTGGGTTCGTATTAATCCTGCAACAACGCCGTATTATCATGAAGATATTCGTGCAGCAATTGCTGGAGGATGTGAAGGGATTCGTTTACCGATGACCGAAACGAAAGAAGAAATCTATGATGTGGAACGCTTAATGGCGGAAGCAGAAAAAGAATTTGGTCGTGAAGTGGGATCAACAATGTTAATGGCAGCCATTGAATCACCACTTGGAGTGATCAACGCTTATGAAATTTGTACAGCGAGCCCACGTATGATGGGGGTTGCATTAAGTGCTGGAGACTTTACCCGTACAATGCGCGCTACACGTACAAAAACTGGGGAAGAACTTTTCATGGCTCGATCAATGCTTGTGATTGCGGCACGTGCAGCGGGAATCATGGCATTTGACACGGTTCATACAGATTTAAGTGATTTTGAGAGTCTTGAGAAAGAAACACGATTGGTTAAAGACATGGGATTTGATGGGAAGTCAATTATCTCACCAAGACAAATTGCAACAATCCATAAAGTCTTTACACCAACACAAAAAGAAATTGAACATGCTCTACATATTGTAGAAGGTGTTAAGGAAAGTGCTGCCAAAGGTATTGGAGTTCTTATTGTTGATGGACAAATGGTTGACGTTGCCCATGTTGAAGGGGCGAAACGTACCCTTGAACTCGCACAAGCAGCAGGCGTATATAAGGGGGATTTAATATGAAAAACAAAGTAAATCGTATAATTCCTGATGAATTTCTAGTAGATGGTGTTGAAGCCTTCCAAGGTCAATATTATCGTGATAATTATGAGTATACAAAAGCTGCACCAACCATTAAAGCTCAAGTAAACCCACATGATTCAAAAGTTTTAGCTTCCATTCGTGAAGCCATTGAAAAAGTAGGGCTTAAAGATGGTATGTGCATTTCATTCCATCACCACTTTAGAAATGGTGATTACATTGCGGCAATGGTCTTTGAAGTAATTAAAGATATGGGAATTAAGGATCTCTATCTTTGCGCTTCTTCTTTAGGGAAAGCACATGCTTCAATTGTTCCATTAATTGAAGATGGTACGATTACAACCATTTCATCTTCAGGTGTTCGTGATGAAATTGGGGATGCAATTTCTGCCGGAAAACTTAAAAATCCAGCATTAATTCGTTCACATGGTGGTCGCGTTCGCGCTATTGAAACCGGACAAGTTAAAATTGATGTTGCCTTTATTGGGGCACCAACAAGTGATGTATACGGAAACGCTTCGGGTAAAGGTGGAAAAGCAGATTGTGGTGTTCTTAGCTACTCTGATGTGGATGCACGTTATGCTGATAAAGTTGTCGTGATTACAGATACGCTTGTACCTTACCCAAATAATCCATATTCAATTAAAGGAATTGATGTAGATTATGTTGTTGAGGTTGATAAAGTTGGAGACTCATCAAAAATTGCAGGAAATGCAATTCGTATGACACAAGATCCACGTGAATTAATGATTGCAGAATATGCAACCAAATGTGTTGTAAACACGCCATGGTTTAAAGACGGCTTCTCCTTCCAAACTGGAGCTGGTGGTGCAAGTTTAGCGGTAACACAATTCTTAAAACAACCGATGCAAGAACAAGATATTAAAATGAGTTTTGCTTTAGGTGGTATCGTTAAACCAATGGTTGATATGCTTAAAGAAGGTTATATTCATGCAATTGCAGATACACAAGATTTTGATATCGCAAGTGTTGAATCAGTGCATGAAACACCAAATCATTTTGAAATTTCAACTTCAGAATATGCAAACCCTTTAAATAAAGGTGCATATGTTAATAAATTAGATTATGTAATTCTAGGAGCACTTGAAATTGACGTTGATTTCAATGTTAACGTTGTTGTTGGTTCCGATGGAACCATTCAAGGAGCACCAGGTGGCCATGTTGATACATCAGCAGGTGCGAAGTGCTGTATTATTGTTTCACCATTAGTTCGTGGTCGTTTGGCGACTGTACGTACATCTGTAACATCCGTAACAACACCAGGAGAAAGTGTTGATATTCTTGTTACCGATTATGGGGTTGCGGTTAATCCAGCAAGACCTGATATTCTTGAAGCACTAAAGAAAACAGATTTACCATTAGTTACAATTGAAGCGTTGCGTGATATGGCTTACGACATTGTAGGGGAACCTGCAGACATTGAGTTTGAGGATAAAGTCGTAGCATTAGTAGAATATCGCGATGGAACACTTATTGACGTGATTCGTCAAGTAAAAAACATCTAGGGGGACATTATGTCAGAGAAAAAACAACTTAAGTTTTACGGGATTCAATGGCCAATTATGCTAGCAATCCTTGCAATCGGTGCACTTGGAATTTTTACAGAAACCTTCGGAACCGATATGCCAGCAACACTATTAGTTATGTTTACAATCGGTATTCCACTTTATGAAATTGGAAAACGTATCCCAATTTGGAATAAATATGTTGGGGGAGGAATTGTTCTTGCGTTCTTGGGAACATCCGCAATGGTATACTTCAACATTCTTCCAGAAGTATATGTCGAATCAATTGGAAACTTTACAGAAAAAGTAAACTTCTTAAACTTATTTATTATTGTATTAATTACTGGTAGTGTTTTATCACTTGATCGTAAAGTTTTACTTAAGAGTTTTGTAGGGTACATTCCTGCAATCCTTGGAGGTCTGTTAGGCGCATTCTTACTTGCAGCTGTTGTGGGACTTCTATTTGGTAAAGCACCACAAGATATTATCTTAAACTACGTTCTACCTGTAATGGGTGGTGGTAATGGTGGTGGAGCAGTTCCACTATCACAAATGTATGCGGATGTTACGGGTCTTCCAAGTGAAAACTACTACCAATTCGCAATCATTATTCTTACAGTCGCAAATATCTTTGCAATCATGATGGCATCATTACTTGACCGTCTTGGTGAATTACGTCCTAATTTAACCGGAAACAAGAATACAATCTTACGTAATGAATCTGAAGAACTTGTTAAAGAAGATGAAAAATATGATCCAACACTTCAAGATGTTGCTGCTGGGCTTGTATTAGGTCTTGCTTGCTTTGGTTTTGGATTCTTAATGAGTAAACTAATCTTACCAAGTATCTTTGGGGTTAAGATTCATAACCTTGCTTACATGATTATCTTTGTGGTTATCTTAGCTGCAACAGGTGTTGTTCCTCAAAATATTCGTGAAGGTGCAAAACGTCTTCAATCATTCTTCTCAAAATACCTTGTATTAATTATCATGGTTGGAGTTGGTGTTGATTTAGACCTTGGAGAACTTGCAGCTGCATTATCATTCAGTAATGTCATTCTTGCTCTTGCAATTGTTGTAGGTGCAACACTTGGTTCCGCAATCGTTGGTTGGTTTGTAGGATTCTACCCAATTGATGCAGCGATTACAGCTGGTTTATGTATGGCAAACCGTGGAGGTTCTGGTGACCTTGCTGTTCTTGGAGCTGGAGACCGTATGGGTCTTATGGCTTACGCACAATTATCCTCCCGTCTGGGTGGGGCGATCGTGCTCATCATTGGATCCATATTATTCTCAATCTTTATGTAATGAATGATGGAAAGAGAGAGGCTATAAAGTCTCTCTTTCATTCCGTAATGCAATAGTTCAGAAAGGAGATCTATGCAAACAATTAAAATTAATGATGTAACGGTACGTGATGGAAATCAATCGTTACTTGCAACCCGTATGGAACATGAAGACATCCTTAAAATTTTAGCCGAGATGGACAAAGTTGGTTTGAATGCACTTGAAGTTTGGGGTGGGGCCACATTTGATGGTGCGCTTCGTTTCTTTAAACGCAGTCCATGGCAAAATTTAAGAGATATGAAACGTGTTGCACCCAATACACCGTTTTCAATGTTGTTACGAGGTCAAAACATTGTAGGATATCACCATTATGATAACGATACTTTAGAACGCTTTATTCGTTTAAGTCTTGAAAATGGTATTGATATCATTCGTGTATTTGATGCTTTGAATGATATCGAAAATGTTAAGAATGCAATTTACTTTATTAAAAAACATGGTGGGCACTGTCAAGGTGCAATTTCTTATACGGTAAGTCCCGTTCATAATATTGATTATTATGTTACATATGCAAAACAATTGGTAGATGCTGGAGCTGATTCTATTTGTATCAAAGATATGGCAGGGATTTTATTACCGGACGTTACCTTTGAACTTGTAAAACGTTTAAAAGATGAACTTAATGTTCCAATTAACCTTCATTCACATGCAACCACCGGTCTATCAAGTCTTGTTTTTGAACAAGCGATGAAGGCAGGCGTCGATATTGTGGATGGTTGTATCTCACCGTTTTCAAATGGGACATCCCATATCGCATTGGAAACATTGCTTGAAACAGCACATGTTACAAATCGTGAAACAACAATTACACACACAGCCTTACAAGGCGCATACGAAGAAGCAAATGAACTTGCAACTAAATACATTGCAAGTGGTCAATATCCTGCGAAAGCATTAATGATTAATCCCAATATTTTAACCTATCAAGTACCGGGCGGAATGCTCAGTAATTTGATGAGTCAGTTAAAAGATCAAGGAGCATCCGATCGTTACGAAGAGGTTCTTAAAGAAATTCCAAAGGTTCGTGAAGATTTGGGCTACCCACCGTTAGTAACACCACTTTCACAAATGGTAGGGACACAAGCGGTATTAAATGTATTAACAGGAACACGTTATAAAATGGTACCTAAGGAGATTAAAGACTATGCAATGGGACTTTATGGCACATTCCCAGGACCAGTTAATGAAGATGTAATCAATCTTATTTTGAAGGATGAAAAACGTGTTGAAAAGCAACCTGTGGAATCCATGCCAAGTGTCTTTGAAGCAAATAAAGTCGAACTTGAAGCGAAATTAGGACGGGAAGCATTGGAAGAGGAAGTATTATCCTATATTCTTTTCCCGCAAAATGCTATTTTAGAAGGTGAAGAACCGATAGCACGTCCTGATGTTATCGAGTTTAAGATGTTTGATGGAGGGGAAACAATATGATTCCAACCTTTACATTTTTAGATGGATTAACCGTGAGTTTATTTTCGATGCTTGTCGTATTTGTAATTCTTTTACTCTTAGCGCTTGTACTTCAAGGCTTTACGGCAGTTTTATCAAAATTTGATAAACCGGAAGCGCCAATACAACATGGCGTCGACGAGAACGATGAAGAACACCGTCTGGTTGCGAAACTGGTCGTAAGTTGTTTAGCTCAAAGAAATGAAGCTCAAAATATTCGTATTAAATCAATTAAGAGAGTTAAGTAGAAGGGAGATATGAATGGAAAAATATAAAGTATCTGTAGATGGAAAAGTTTATGAGGTTGAAATTGAAAAAGTTGGAGATTTTGAGCCAACAGCCTCAACACCCATCGCATCAAGCGGTTCTGGTTCTGCATTGAAAGCACCCATTCAAGGTTCAGTCCTGAGTGTTCTTGTGAAACCGGGACAATCCGTTTCAAAAGGACAACCTGTTATGGTTATTGAAGCTATGAAACTTGAAAATGAAATTGTAGCCGATCAGGATGGTGTGATTGATCAAGTGCTTGTTTCTGAGAAACAAGTCGTCGATAATGGTCAAGACTTGTTGACCTACCGAGGTTAAGATATGTTAAACATACTATTTGATTTTCTTAATCAAACGGGTTTTGCGGCCATGACTTTGGGACAATTTATTATGATTCTAATCGCGTGCACACTGTTATTTCTTGCGATTAAAAAAGGCTATGAGCCTTATTTATTGATTCCTATTGCATTTGGTATGTTGCTTGCAAACTTACCGTTATCAGGGGTTATGGAAGAAGGGGGTGTCTTAAACCTTCTTTATCAAGGGGTTCACCTTGGTCTATTTCCACCACTGATTTTTATGGGGGTTGGAGCGGCTACTGATTTTGGTCCACTCCTATCAAACCCTAAAAGTTTAATCCTGGGTGCTGCGGCACAGTTTGGTATTTTCTTTGCGTTTTTAGGTGCGATTGCACTTGGATTTAATGTGATGGAAGCATCCAGTATTGGAATTATTGGGGGCGCTGATGGACCTACAGCGCTCTACTTAACAAGCCAATTGGCACCGCATCTATTAGGTCCAATTGCTGTTGCTGCTTACTCCTATATGGCGCTTGTACCCGTCATACAACCGCCTATTATTCGTGCGCTAACATCAAAAGAAGAGCGCGAAATTAAAATGGTTCAACTTCGTGAAGTGTCTAAAAAAGAAAAAATTCTCTTCCCGATTGTTGTAACGATCTTAGTGTCTTTAATTGTTCCAAGTGCAGCACCTCTTGTAGGGATGTTGATGTTTGGAAACTTAATAAAAGAAGTCGGTGTTGTTCCAAACCTTGTTGAAACGGCTAAGAATCCATTGATGTATACCATCACAATTTTCTTAGGAATGACAGTTGGTGCGACAGCGAATGCTGAAACCTTCCTTAATACACAAACTTTAGGGATCATTGCTTTAGGACTTGTAGCCTTTGCGGTAGGAACCGCTTCAGGGGTTATTGTTGCTAAAATAATGAATCTCTTTATAAAAGATAAGATTAACCCAATGATTGGGGCTGCAGGGGTTTCTGCGGTTCCAATGGCAGCACGTGTTGTTCAAGTTGAAGGGCAAAAAGCAGATCCTTCAAACTTCTTACTCATGCATGCAATGGGTCCGAATGTTGCAGGTGTAATTGGTTCTGCAGTTGCTGCAGGATTACTCCTCACATTCTTTGGATAATGTTTTAAAAAGACACTCGGTATTTGAATACCGGGTGTCTTTTTTATTTGAAAAATACTTTTTGAGGAATGATGTATTCACTAAAGTTCCAGGTATTACCGTTATCATTACTGATAAAGATTGCATCGGCATTCTGACGGTAGTCTCCGTTATTTTGGGTGATGCGGACTTTGAGGTGATGATCCACGCGTTGTGGTGCTGTTGCTTGAATAAAGATATCATTCCAGCGAATTGATGTATCGTTGAGCGTTTGAGCGGGTAAGGCAACCTCAGTAAATGTTTCACCATAATCAAGACTTCGATAAAGGTGTGGTGAATTGGGTTGGGTTACCCATAGTGTTTTAGAGTCACTTAGGGATGCATCCGTAATCTTATGGGTATAGTTTGGTATGGGTTGTGAAGTCCATGTTTGTCCATTGTCCAAGGTATAATGATAACTTACAATTTCTGCGTTTAATGCAACATGACTGGATAATGCGAGTATCCCGGTCTCGCCCACAAAATCAAGATAGCCTGCCGTAATGATGGATAAAGGCGGCTCATCAAAGATTGTTGTTGAGGACCACGTTGTTCCACCATCCACCGTTCCACCCACAATAACATTCCCGTCTTTTTGATATAAAACTTCATGATGGTTTTTAAAACTGAATATTCGTTTGTCATTTTTGAAATGACCTTGAGAGGATGTTGTGAAGTCTGCAGACGCGATGGGTGTTTCGATCCAAGGCTTGTTTTCGTTTTCACGGATACGGAGAAACATATTTTGATCATCATAAAACGATGCTTGCGTATCGGATTCATAACTGGGTGTCGTAGGGAAGTGTTGTTCCCGATACGTTTTTTCTGTCATATCATTTTGGTATTTAAGTACATTGTTTTCAACATTCATATATAGAATTAGGTTGTATGTGTAGTGGTTATTATTTTGAAGGGGTAGTGTTTGAAAGAGTTTGTCCGGACGTCTTCCTGCTTCAACGGTAAACGTTACGTCAAAAATCAACCAACCTTCTTCTTCGCCGATGGGTTCAACAGGTTCCAACGATTCAATCGTAAAATCAATCAACGGATCGTTTTGATTCCATCGTGACTGATGCGCTTGTAGATAGCCTGTGAGCCATGCATTCATGGTTTCATGGGGTGTCATCCCTGGTTGATGTTTCACTGTATAGTTAGTAAGGGAAGGTGCTTGTGCATGAACGTAAAGGTAACCCAAGCATACACAAAGGATACCAACTAGAATGTGTTTCATATTTTTTGACATAAAAACTCCTTTTTTAATAAGCATACGTCTTTGTAAAGATAAATCAAGTGAAAGGTGTGATGGTCGTTTGACGCGTCAAATGTTGAATACATCGTTATAATGAGAAGAGAGGTGATGGCATGAAATCATGGACATATGAATCGGTGGTATTGGATTTGGAGCGTTTTCAAAATGAGAGTCGTCGTAAAACTTTAATCAAACAAGGCGCTGATGATAATACGGTGGGAATTCCTTTAGGCGTTATCCGTAAACTGGCAAAAGAAATCGGGCTTGAACACGAGTTGGCACGATGCCTATGGAAGTCAGGGATTATTGATTATCAATTGCTTGCTGTGCTTCTTTTTGATCCCAACAAACTGGATGAACCGACGGTGTTTCAATTCTTAAATGAGGTGCGCGTCATGACGCTTCAAGAAGATTTAATTTTTCGCTGTCTTGTTTTTTCAAAGGATAAAGATGGATGGATTGAACGCTTAAGGAGTGAGTCGGAAGATCGATTTGGTCGGGCGTATTGGACCTTTGTCGTGGATGCCATTAAACGTAAGCAAAAATCCAAGGATGAGCTCATACATGTTCTTGATGAAATTGAAATGCAATTAGAGCAGTCACAACCTTTAACGCAATGGATGATGAATCGTGCGTTGTGTGAAATCGGCTTTGGCTATCCTGAATTTGTGGATCGCGCGTATGCGATTGGTGAAGCATGTGGTGTCTATAAAGAGATGAAAGTTTCTAAGGGGTGTACGTCAGCGTATGCACCCCTTTGGATGGATGCAATCTTGAAGCGGAATGTGTAATGTTATGTGATTTGACAGACGTCTTTGGAAGTCATGGTAAAATAAGCATGTAAAAGGATGGGACTATGACAACATTAAATAATATTAATTCAAAACATTTAAATGAAGCACCTTATACGAGTATTGCATTTTTATTAAAACCCAAAGGGTTGATTGGCTATATTACCAATACCGCTAGTGTGCGGCAAGCATTGGAAAAGATGAAATTTCATGGTTATACCGCAATGCCAGTCATTACAGAAGATGGTCAATTTTACGGAACCATTAATGAAGGGGATTTTCTTTGGTATTTAATTCATGAAAAAATTACCGATATGAAAGATGTTGAAGAAGTGTATTTAAAAGATATTATGCGTCATTCTTGGAATCCACCCGTGACCATTGATGTCGATCTGAGTTATGTTTTAGATCGGATCTTAGATCAAAACTTTGTTCCTGTTGTGGATGACCGTAATAAGTTTATGGGAATTATTACGCGTAAATCGGTTTTAATGTATTATCAAGATATGAAACAAGGATAGAGGGAGTATGGCATGAACCAACAAGAATTGTTTGTAACGTTACAAGAACGTTTTGAAATGAATGAACACCGTCATCCAACAATTGTTTGGGATGATGTTTTGGATGTGATCTCATCCAATTCGCAATTTGTGGATTCATTAATGTGGATGGAAGAAACGAAGGGAGAACCAGATTTATTCGTTGTAGAAGAGCATTCATGGCTCTATATGGATAGTGCCCCAGAGAGTCCTTCTGGGCGTCGTAGCTTGTGTTATGATGCTTTAGCATTAGAACAACGTAAAAAGAACAAACCAAGCGGTAGTGCAGTTCAAATTGCGCATGAAGCAGGGGTTGCATTGTTGGATGAGAACTTGTACCAATTTCTACAAACCTATGATGTGGTCGATAAGAAAACATCATCATGGCTTAAGACCCCAAAAAACATTCGTGATCGTGGAGGCGCAATATTTGGAGATTATCGTTATGGGACAGTCTTCATTTATCATAATGGTGCAGATTCCTATTATGCAGCACGTGGATTTCGAACATACCTAAAAATAAAATAAACGAACAGATTCGATAAGAATCTGTTTTTTAATGATTAATGTTAAAAGTAATTGACAACCTAACCGGTTTACCTTATAATCACCTTGAAAAGAAAGAGGTTACATTTATGAGAAAAACCGTTATGTTTTTACTCACGCTGCTTCTTACGATTACGTTGTTCCCAACTCAACAACGTATCGAAGCGTTGGATGTTGGGCAACCCGCTTCAGCAGATGAGTATTTTGTCAATTCTGATTTTTCATTGACCGAAAATGTTGTGCCCATGGATGAAAGTAATAAAACAAACAATAAAGACATTGGCTTTTGGACCAATGATCTAAAGCCACTTGGGTGGATGTTTGAACGTTATAGTGGTTCATCCCTTGATCGTTCTCAATATAAGGCAGATTTAAATCAAGGTGTGGTGACTGTTTCTTCAAACAGTCAATACCAAACCCCAATGTCTTTTTTCAAACCCGAGAAAAAAATCAAGGCAAAACCGAATACAACCTATATTGTGAAAGGATCGTATAAAACTGATTTTAGTATCGTTGCAAACGGAAAACCCACTTCCGTCAATTTAACCATTGATCAATACAATCAAAATACGATCATCAAACCTTCAATAGAATTTGAACTTCCTGAAGCGTCCACGTGGACTGACTTCGAGCATGAATTTAAAATTGAATCCGCAACAGACTTTTTACCCGTATTTAAATTTTCATTTATAAAAGGATCGTATTCAATTAAAAATATTTCATTGCAAGAAAAAGAAATTGCTTCGGATATTAAGCTTACAAGTCTTGATGTGGTGCAAGATGCAATGACTTTAGCACCTCAAGATCAAGCCAGCATTAAACCGATTGTGGAACCCAGTGATTATCCTGTAGATCGTTTGGAGTGGTCATCCAGTGATCTCGGTATCGCAACCGTTGATGCTCAAGGGATTGTGACTGCAGTTTCAGAGGGAAACAGTGTGATTACAGTATTCGACTCTAAAAGTGGTTTGAGTAAAACGATTCATGTAAGTGTACGTGCACCGAAAGATACAAACTTATTTGCCGTAAATATTTTAGAAAATGGTAGTTTTGAAAAACTCGTTAAGGCTCCAAATAAAGGCAACACAAGTCAAATCAATTGGCATCAGGATGTTGGTTTCTGGGATCAAGATTTAAAACCTGAATCATGGGTTTTTGAACGCTATAAATCTTCAAACCTCGATGCATCGTACTACAGTGCGGAAATGGTTAAATCGGATGTTAAAGATGGATCGTATGCTGTGAAGATAAATCTTGAGCGTAATGATCAAAGTGCTTTAAGTTTCTTTAAACCTCAAAAACGTTATGATGTTAAACCTGAGACAACGTATGTGTATGAGGGATGGTTTAAGTCTGAAAACCTTGAAACGTTGAATGCAGCTCAAGCTCGTATTAATTTACAAGTTGATGGTTATGCTGCCAACAAATTATCAGGTGTAGTCCATGCGGATACCATTAATGCTTCCGATCAATGGGTTCGTTTTAAAGTGGAATTCACAACTGATGATAAAACGACACAGATTTTACCGGTGTTCCGGATGCATAATACGAAAGGATCTTACCTCCTTGATGACTTAATGCTTTATGAAAAGCCAATTGGAGCGACATCCATTCAATTGGATACGAATGCTCTTGAAATGGCATTAAATCAAAAAATATTCTTACCGGTTTCCACAGAGCCTAAGACAATCAATCAAAAAACTTTAGAGTGGTCATCCAGTGATCCATCCGTTGTATCTGTTGATCAAGGATCGATTGTTGGTTTAAAACCGGGAATCGCAAAAGTTCAAGTTCGATCTGCATTTGATCCAAGTGTTTATGATGAAGTAACCGTGACGGTTTTGAATTCGACCTCATTACCGATTCAGTCTCTTTCAGTTGCATCAGACAATCTTAAAATTGATGAAAATCAACGGTATTTCATTGAGTTTGAATTAACACCCCGTCATGCTAACTATCGTGATTTGACATTTATTTCTAAAGATCAAAAAATCGTGAATGTAACAGAAGAAGGATTACTGTTACCGCAAAAACAAGGGGTAACCGAGATTCAAATTTTCTCAGGAACAAGACTTTTAAAAACGATTCATGTAGAAGTTATAGCGACTGAAAAAAATGAAGCGATGCAATCGATGATTCATCAGTGGCAAGCGCGCTATATTGGTGATAGCAGTATCTCAAGTCCTCTTAAAGATTCATTTAAAGATAAAGTTATTCGTGAAGGCGAATCACTCTATCGTAGTATGAAAAAAACAAATGATTATCGTGAAGATCTTTGGGAGAATACCAGTGCTACAAAATCTTCGAATATGACAAAACAATTTCGTAATCTTAAAGCAGTCGTACTTGCATATCAAATGCCAGAATCGGCTCTTTATCAACAACGAGATGTTTATGAAGAAATTGTTTCGGGTATGGAACACCTTTATAAAGTCTTTAATTATAACGGAAATCAATCGGTCTTTGAAGGAAATTGGTGGGATTATCAAATTGGTAGTGCCAAAGCAATTACCGATAGTTTAATCTTACTTGCAGACTATCTTCCTCATCAACGCCTTGAGGCGTTAGAAGCGGTTGTGGCAAGCTATGTACCGAATGCAGTTGACCAGATGAGTAAAAAAGGCGATATTGCGACTGGAGCAAACCGTACGGATTTAGCAATGAGTTTGTTAGGAACCGCTTTATTAAGTGAAGATGTTTCCAAGCTAGAGCGACTTCAAAACGATTTAGTTCCTTTATTTGAACTTGCGACATCGGAAGATGGTATCTATGAAGATGGATCAATGGTTCAACATAAAACAATTCCCTATACAGGCGGATACGGTTCCGTTTATTTAGAAGGGGTATCAAGCCTTTTAACGCTATTACAACCAAGTCCATGGCATTTGGAGGAATCAACATACCAAACGTTATTCCCTGTATTAGAACGTGGATTTATCAGTATGCTCCATGAAGGACAACTTATGGCAATGGTTCAAGGACGCGGAATGTCGCGTGCTCCTGAGCTTATGAAGTCCTCCAGTGCATATGGTGGTGGCTTCAGCATGCTCGGTAACCTTCTGTTTGTCAGTGAGATTGCCCCTGACTTATTTAGAGATAAGGTGGAAAGTGTCACAGCGCTTTGGTATCCGAAAATCGAAAAAGCCATTAATCCACTCGATCATGTGCGTGATATGAAACATGCAGAACAGATCACAAAAGCATTAAGTGCAGATCGTGATCCTGTTGAACTTGAAAAGAAAGTGTCAATTTTCTCTGCGATGGATCGTGTTGCCGTACATCATGATCGTTATACACTCGGATTGAGTATGTACTCCAATCGTATTGCTAATTTTGAGTCCTTCAGTGGTGAAAATGGGCAAGGGTGGTATACCGGAGATGGAATGTATTACCTCTATACCCATGATGATCGCCAGTTCGGAGTCAGTTATTGGCCAACTGTGAATCCATATCGTTTACCAGGTGTAACATTGGATACGCGTGAACTCGCCTTAAGCAGTGGAGAACGATTGCTATCACCCCAAAGTTTTGTTGGTGGGGTTGAACAAGGTGCTAATGGTGCTGCAGTAATGAAGCTCGATAAATCTAACTTCAATCAACAAGATCTTACTGCACAGAAATCCTATCTTTTCTTAGACGATAAAGTAATTTTAATGGGAAGTAACATTCATGGAACTTCACCAGACACGATTGAAACGATTTTTGAAAATCGCATCATCGATACACGTCTTGGAGATCAATTCTCAATTAATGGTAAAGTCTTGACCGATTCACAACATGAAATGACCGTCACACCAAATATGTGGGCTCATTATGAATCCAGTCATTATCATGATGCTGTTGGCTATGTATTCTTAGAAGAAGCACCTATTACATTTGAATATGAAACGCGTAAAGGAACCTACCAATCGATTAATACCTTGTTTGGTAATGATAAAGAGTATGAAAATGATTTCGTATCCATTCGACAAAATCATTCAGCTCATGCAGATAATGCATCCTACGCTGTCATGATCTTACCGCAGTACAACCAAGCTGAAACAGCATCATTGAGTCAAGCAAATCCAATTCATATTTTAAGAAATGATGCGTCAATGCACGCAGCATATGATGAACAACAACAGATTATTGCGGTGAATGTCTTTAAGGAAGATCACCTAAATCTTGATATTGAAGACTTACCAATTCGTTCATTAAACCTTCAACCTGGTTCTTATCTTTTCCGTTATGAAAATGGAAAGCTAACTGTAAGTGTTAGTGATCCATCGCAATCTGTTGATACGATTGACGTTGAAATTTCATTAAATGATCAAAACATGTTGATGCGCTCAGCATCAAATATAAAAACACTGTCATTTGATCTAAATCCCCAAAATGGTCAAACACGTACTCAAACCATAGAATTGATAAAAGAAGATCAAAATGGTAATGGTGGTATCACACCTGAAAAACCGGAAGAAAAACCGGAAGAAAAACCTGGAGAAACGCCGAATGAAAAGCCTGGCACAAATGAAAGTGCAGGCGATGAAACATCAAATTCAGATGACAATGGTGTAAACGATGAAAGTTATTTACCTTCAACAGGTCGTGCGTCTGATCTTCCAGGGTTTGTATTTGTGATGATTGTAATGGGATTCTTGATGTTCTCGGATTCTCGTCGTAAACATCAATAAATATTTTTGAGAGATTATGTATTGACAAGCCACCGTAGATTGATTATTATTATGAAAATAAATCTACGATAGTGAAGGAGTACGATACTTGTTGCGTGCACAGAGAGTTGACATTAGCTGAGAGTCAATGATTCAAGAGTATCTGAAAATCATCACTTAGATGTATTGCTGAAATAAGTAAGTGATACCGGCTGTTCCCCGTTACCCGAAACGCGTATTATTATGTACGTTGAGAGCCATACTTTGTATGGAATTTGGGTGGTAACGCGATAACCTCGTCCCTTGTGGATGAGGTTTTTTTGTCGATTATTTTATGAATTAAGGAGAAGTATATGCAGAAATTATCTCGAAAAAATACATTATTTGTTTCATTAACACTGTTTTCATTGTTTTTTGGTGCGGGAAACTTAATCTTTCCACCGTTTCTCGGAGAATCTTCCGGATCCCACACAATGTTGTCTTTAGCAGGATTTTATATTACTGCGGTTTGTTTTCCCATCTTTGCGGTGATTGCCATATCAAAGCATCGAGGCCTCTTTCCTCTTGCATCAAAAGTTCACCCTAAATTTGCATTGGTTTTTACGTTTTTAATTTATCTTTCTATTGGACCGCTTTTAGGAATTCCAAGAGCGGGAAGTCTGCCTTTTGAAATGGCGGTAGCACCCTTCTTGGGTTCTTTGGCAAGATATCAGCAAATTGGTTTATTTTTATTTACATTTGTTTTTTTTACGATTGCGTATTTTATTTCTAAAAATCCGACGAAATTGGTAGATCGAATGGGGAAAGTCCTAACACCCCTTTTACTTGTGCTTATGATTATTGTGTTTGTAGGAAGTTTTATAAAACCGTTTGATGGTTTTACGACACCAATTGGAAACTATCAAACCACACCTTTTGTTCAAGGCTTTCTTGATGGTTATCTTACGATGGACACCATTGCTGCTTTAAACTTTGGACTTGTCATTGCGCAAATCATTCAAAGTCTTGGAATAACGGAAGAATCAGATGTCGTAAAAAATACCGTTCGATCCGGTTTATTTGCAGGGGTCTTGTTGATGATTGTTTACGGATCTCTTGCCTATTTAGGTGCGCTTAGTGGTCATGCATACGGTTATTCAGAACACGGCGCACAAACCCTTGCGCATATCATCACGCATATTTTTGGACCAGTTGGGGTTCTTTTATTAGCAATCATTTTTACCTTAGCATGTCTTACAACTTCGGTGGGGTTAATTACGTCGTGCAGCCAGTATTTTTCATCGAAAACAAGGTATTCATATAAAAATTGGGTTATTGTGATTTCAATATGGAGTTTTATTACCTCAAATTTAGGGTTAAGTAAGATTTTAAAGATATCAGTTCCTTTATTGGAAGCAATCTATCCAATTGCCATGGTTCTTATTGTATTGAGCTTTCTTGAATTGTTTGCGGATCTCAAGCATTCAGTATATAAAGCAACAATTGGTGTCACGACCTTAATGTCGATGGTTTCAATCATTGATGTGTATGTGTTTACGAATGGATCGCTTTTGAAAGGAGTCCCGCTAAATGGACAGGGTTTGGCTTGGGTAGTTCCGGCAGTAATTTCTTTCGTCCTAATTCAAATGTATCATTCCTTTAAAGACAAAAAAAAGAATGCAACGACAGTGCATTCTTAGAGTCCATATCGTGTAGAACGGTATGCAAACAGTCCATAAGCAAAAATTTCGACTGTATAGATTGGATACTTTTCATTGATTTCTTTTTTAAATTCCTGATAAAGGCGATCATCTTTAACAGCATCGATAAGATTCCGTCCGTTTGGAGTTAATTGAATTGAAGGATTCTCCGAATCCGATTGTGACAAGGTTACAATATGTGCATGATGCATTTTACGGAGATGATCAAGACACTCATGCTGTTGATAAACATTTTGCAAATCACCCAGTGACAGTGCTTCAAAGGTGATGGTTGGTTCGGGATGATCGAGATGGAGTAGAATATCTCTTACACAATCAATATTTAGTTTCATATTATGCCTCCTTCTTACCTTTTTATTATACCAAATCGGCTTGCGTTCCTACATGATGTATCATGCTCTTATGACATGATCTTCGAAATCGTTATGGATTGCGGATAGGGGACCGTAAAGCCTTCATTGATGATTTTTAGATGTCGTATAAATTTTACGTGTTGTGACTATCTTGCTTTTGATTTCTTTGTCTCATTTTAAATTCACTTTAACTACCCTTTGGCGTATTTAATTTTTAGTCTTTACATTTGAAACGTTCTCAATTATCCTAAGGGCATTCTACAGTTTAAGGAGATTTTGTACATGAAAATAAGACTGTTATCATTGGCATGTACTGTATTGTGTACTGCAAGTGTTATAGGATTTGATGCGTCGATTTACGCTGATGAAAGCGTGCCGCGTGCCCGTGATTTGGTTGCTTTAAAAGCTTATTTGGTTTCACTTGAAGATATGGATGATGATCAAGTAGATATTGGACGTCATGTTGATCATATCGAAAAGTATATTCGTATGATTGAACGAACACCAATTCATCAACGACAAGAAAAAATAAATCAAATTAAATCAATCGTTGAAAAAAGTGTTGCACAGAAAAAACGATTACGCAATCTTGAACGTTTTGAACGTGAATTGAGCCAAAA
This sequence comes from Erysipelothrix sp. strain 2 (EsS2-6-Brazil), assembly GCF_016617625.1. NCBI lineage: Bacteria > Bacillati > Bacillota > Erysipelotrichia > Erysipelotrichales > Erysipelotrichaceae > Erysipelothrix > Erysipelothrix sp. strain 2 (EsS2-6-Brazil). The sequence goes on along the minus strand of NZ_SBAR01000001.1, from coordinate 19,102 downwards.
TAGATTTTTATCCGGTTATCAAATAAGACACTTTATTGATCGCTCAAAAGAAACCATCGATGACATGCAGCTCAATCAGTTAAGAGCGGAAATTCAAGCTTTAGAAGAAAAAATAGAGCGAAATGGCAATCTCATAGCGTCGTATCTTAAAGCGATTCAGTCCTTTGATCGTCTCGATCAAAATAGTCGCAGTTACTATGCGGAGCAGCTCGCGAGCATTTGGATGAATTCAAAAGACTTGGAGGGACAAGTGATTCCCTTTTTTGAGAAGATTGAATTAGAACATATAAAAAAAGGTGGCAAGCCATGGAAACGCATGGATCAAGAAGATAAGGATGAGCAAAAAAATCCTGTGTTGGATGAATCAAGTAATCCGGATGACATCGAATTTCAAAGATATCTTGAAGGTAAGGCGATGCTTACAAATTCAAGACGCAACGATTACCTCAATCAAATAAAAGCACTTGAAGGAGAAACGAAACGTCGCAAAATTGAAGCAATTAAAAAGATGATCACAGACGAGGAAAAGCGTGTTAATCTTCAAAATAAAAAAAATGAGTTAAAACAAACGTTGCACGAAACATTTCAATTTCTGACCGTTGAAGATTTTGAAAAGCTGGTGGGGGAAATTGAGTCGAGTAAAGATGAGCATCAACTTGATAAGGTTCGTAAACAAGCAAGTCAATTAAATGAGGAGCATCGTTTATTTATCACAAGCGTGGAACATGTTAGTTTCAAAATAACTCAAAGTCATAAAATCTCGGAAAAAGATAAAGCGATTTTAAGGCAAAAACTTCAAAATGCACAAGAACGCAGTGACTCTATTGAGTTGGCTCAGATTCTTAAGGAAATTGAAACGCTCGAATTAAAGGGTCAAAAGAAAAATCCTGCTATAAATCAGGGAGATAAGAAAAAAATAAAGACCAAGGTTAAACTAAAGGAACCGTTACTCTACTCGGGTTGGCAAGGCTTAGAAGGTCGATCGTCCTATCGCGACGAGAATCTTAAGTTAGTAAAAGGACAATGGAAAACAATTTCGGGTTCTAAATACTATTTTGATGAGAAGGGTAATCCAAAAACCGGGATGATTACGCTTATGAATAAAAGATTTGTGATTGATCCTCATAAAGGCATGATTACAGGTTGGAAAAAGATTTCGAATAAGTGGTATTACCTAACACCACACGGTGCTTTGAGTCAACAGTGGTCAAAGATTCAGGGAAAATGGTATTATTTTGATGAGAATGCTACCATGATTCGTGGTTGGCGTAAAATTGAAAATAAGTGGTATTTTTTTGAAAAATCAGGCGCTATGGCGACTGGTTGGAAAAAAGATAAGAATAGATGGTATTATCTTGAACAATCCGGAATGATGGCTACGGGTTGGAAGCGAATTAATCAGAAATGGTACTATTTGGAATCATCAGGATCCATGAAAATCGGTTGGAAACACTATAAGAATCAATGGTATTATCTTAAAAAAAGTGGTCGAATGGCTGTAGGTACCCTAACCATTAATACAACGCAATATCATTTTGATTTGAGTGGTGCCTTAAAAAAATAGAACGGCTTAATTGAGCGTTCTATTTTTTTTTGGACATTTTTTTACGATAACGACGATGTTTCCATTTTTTAAAGAGCATCCACCGCTGTCGTTTGAGTAATAATCGATTAATGCTTCGGATCTCGGATTGAGACAGACGATTTGAGGTCGAACGTGTTTGAGTCATCGCAGATTTAAGGGTGAATAGATCGGGTAAAGGCTGATCGATTTGATTAACAAGAACACAATTTTTAATCAAGGCAGCATCCATACCTAAATAGGTGGCCAGTGCTTCGACGTGATAGCGATTTTGGATAAAAGGATTACGTATACGTTGATGAGTACCTTTTTTATACCAAAACTGAGCATCTTGTGATCCTATGAACGGGTGCTTTGTGTATTTAACCTCAAAACAAAAGATACCGTGACAATTTACGACAATGAGATCAATTTCTGTAATGCCATTATTTCGATGGATCGGAATATATGTGCCATGATACGTATACGACTTTGGAATTTGTGATAATTGTTTAAAGGCATCGAGCTCAAATTGCATCCCTCGATCTTTTGCTTTCTTATTTTTGACTTTCATATAATAAATATAATAACGAATTGACTTCATTGGTTAACCTCTAAAATTGTTTTAGTGATATCATAGCATAAACGTATCCTAAAGTGATACTGTTTTATATTTTTTATTTAAATTTATGCTTAAATGTGTTAGAATCATTAATGGATTGCCTCTATACGAGGCTTTCAGTGTTTTATAAAGAAAAAGGATGTTATATATGGAAAGAAAAATTGGTACTGTTTCAAGAGGTGTTCGTTGTCCGATCATTCGTGAAGGTGATGATTTAGCTCAAATCGTTACAGAAAGCATTTTGGAAGCTGGAAAGAGTGAAAATTTTGATGTACGTGATCGTGATATTATCGCATTAACGGAGTCCATTGTTGCTCGTGCTCAAGGAAATTATGTTTCTGTTGATGCCATTGCAAAAGATGTAAATAAGAAAATGGAAGGTGGAACTGTGGGTGTGATTTTCCCAATCCTTTCACGGAACCGTTTTTCAATTTGTTTACGTGGAATCGCTAAAGGTGTTGATAAGGTAGTGCTCATGTTAAGTTACCCTTCAGATGAAGTAGGTAATGAACTTGTGAGTCTTGATCAGCTTGATGCATCAGGTATTAACCCATATAGTGATGTTCTAAATCTTGAGCAATATCGTGGTTTGTTTGGTGAGAACAAACACCCTTTCACTGGAATTGATTACGTTGCTTATTACGCAAGTATTATTGAAGAAGCAGGTGCGGAAGTTGAAATTATTTTCTCAAACAACCCACGCACAATCTTAGATTATACAGATAAAGTTTTAGCGTGTGATATTCATACCAATCCACGTACGAAACGAATTTTACGCGATAATGGCGCGAAAATTGTTTGTGGTCTCGACGATATTTTAAATGAAAGTGTTGATGGTAGTGGTTATAATGAACGCTATGGTCTCCTTGGCTCAAATAAATCTACTGAAGATTCTGTAAAACTTTTCCCAAGAGAATGCACAGATTTAGTTGAAGATATTCAAAAACGTATGCTTGAAGCAACTTCAAAGCATGTGGAAGTTATGGTTTATGGAGATGGTGCGTTTAAGGATCCAATTGGAAAGATTTGGGAACTTGCAGATCCTACAGTTTCTCCAGCTTACACAAAAGGGCTTGAAGGTACACCGAATGAATTGAAACTTAAGTATCTTGCCGATAATGATTTTAAAGATTTAGAAGGTGAAGCGCTTAAGAAAGCAATTGAAGCTCATATTAAAGATAAAGATGATAATCTAGTTGGCAATATGGCTGCACAAGGAACGACACCGCGTCGTTTGGTTGACCTTATTGGTTCACTTTGTGACTTAACAAGTGGTTCTGGCGATAAAGGAACGCCTATTGTGTTTGTTCAAGGGTATTTTGATAACTTTGCAGATTAAATAAAAAAGTGTATGTTCCAGATATGGGAACATACACTTTTTTTTATGATTCTAAGGTTTCAATACGGTGTATCTTTCGATCTTCTTCTTTGGGGAGTGTCATATAGTCGCCAAATGCACGTGTTAACACTGCATCGGAATCGGTTGGCACCTTAAACATCTCATCTTCGAAGAGAACCTCGACTGGGTTTTCAATATATTTACGATCAATTAACGTTGCATTAAATTGGTCGTAATTTTCAAAGTATAAATAACTTAAGTCTCCAATATATGTCGTATCGACGTCCTTGTATTTGGTCATGGCTTTATAGCGTTTTTTCATCAAAATTGGAATAAAAACATTAATCTTGTATAATTTTTCATTAAGGAATTGCATTGTTTTCTTTACGATAAGTTTAACGCCTTTATCATTCTCCGTTTCTTGAACTAATAAGAAAATGCGTAGAAGACGCGTATACTTATTGACCTGCTCATATTGTTCACGACGTAACGTCTCGTCGTCTGGAACGCGATCCATTGGGAAAATATCAACCCATGCACCTTCATATCCTTTTTGAGTTTTTGAAACAGTTTCTTTGATTTTTAAAACATCGGAGCGTACTTTGGAATACTCAATCGCAAGGTATTTATCCCTAATACGTGATTGGTATCGGTAAGGTGAATTATGGTCAAGTTCTTTGGCCATGAGTGTATCAAACCGTTCGAAATCTTCGCGCTCCATTGCGATATCAACATCATCATCCCAGGGAATAAAACCTTGATGACGAATCGCACCCAGTAATGTCCCTGCATAAAGGAAATAATTAATCTTCTCTCGTTCACAAAATGCTTTAACCCAAACTAAAATATTATAATCTTCGCGTTGTAATTCGTTCATAGTTTGACCTCTTTTCAATTACATAACATACTTATAATAGCGATTACGATATATTATTTCAAGTTTTCTAGACAAATTTAAATTCATGATATAATAATAAAAAGAAAAAGAGGTTAAAGATGGAAATAACAGAACAATTAAGAACGCATGATGGTCAAACATTAGCGGTTTATACGCGTGGAAATCGCGAGAATCCTGCGGTTGTTTTTTTACACGGTGGACCGGGTGGGTCGATCTCTGAGAAATCATTTAGTTTTTTTGATTTAACGAAATGGTTTGTGATTGCTTTTGATCAACGCGGTTGCGGTCAGTCAAAACCCTTTGCGACCTTGGTAGATAATACGCCCTTTACAGGTGTTGAAGATCTTGAAATGATTCGTCGACATTATGGTCTTGAGTCTTGGATTGTATTTGGTGGGAGTTATGGATCAACATTAGCACTGTTATATGCGATTAAACATCCAAATCGTGTTTCGCAATTGGTATTGCGAGGTATCTTTTTGGGAAGAAAATCGGATATTGATTGGCTCTATCAAGAAGGCGCATCGTATTTTTACCCAGAAGAACATGAAGCATTTAAAGCTGTCATTGCTCCTGATAAGCGTCATGATTTAATCAGTGCTTACTATCATATTTTCACCAAAGGCGATGATGAGCAAAAACGACTGTGTGCAAAAGCGTGGTCAACATGGGAAAGCTCGTTAGTACATTTGGTACCTAAGGCACAGGATTTAGAAATCTCTGATGGTGACATCAGTCTTGCGACGCTTGAGTGTCATTTCTTTGCGAATAACATGTTTTGGGATGATGATCAATACATTCTCAATCATATTGAATGTATTCAATCGATTCCAACTGAAATAGTGCATGGACGGTATGATGTGGATTGTCGCCCCAGTGGTGCTTATGCGTTAGCACAAAAACTGGATCAGGTGCAATTTCATTTGGTGGAGGCAAGTGGACACAGCCCTTATGAGGACGCGATGTTTAACAAATTAGTGGAAGTAATGAAAAATCTTGAAAATAAATAGATAAAGGAGCTTTTTATGATTAAGTTAATAGCAAGTGATATTGATGGTACTTTATTGAATTCTGAACATGTCATTACGGACCGTACACGGGAGGTGATTCATGCAGCGCGCAATCAAGGATATGAGTTCATGCTTGCGACGGGCCGAAATTATGAAAGTGCTGCAGCGATTGCGGAAGCCTTGGGTCTTGATCCAAATGAAATTCCCATTGTGTCACTCAATGGGATGCGTGTAGAGCATCCTATTCGAAATTATAAGGCAATTGAACCTCCAATGAGTTATGAAGCATGTGAGCGCATGGAGGCACTGGGTACGAAGTATTTTATGGGCATTCTCTATTGCTTTGATGACATTATATATTTTCAAATGGATTCCAAATCGGAAGAAGATTTTGTTTTTGGTGAAGATGAAGATCGCTTGAGATTTTTTAGTGATGGCACAAGAGTGTCTAAAATAAATCATTTAGACGATATTCACGACCGTTTTGAAAAGGGAGATTCAATTCTGAAAATCGTCTATATTCAAAATGCAGACTATACGGAATTGGTAAAGGAACGTATTGCTTTTGAAATGGAGTCGGATTTTGATCTGTTAATGGTTGCGCCTGGGTGGGCGGAAATAATGCCTAAGCGCATTAATAAAGGCGATGCAATAATGGCATATGCCGCAAGTCGTGGGATACAACCCAATGAGATAATTTGTTTTGGTGACAGTGATAATGACCTAACCATGATAAAACAATCGGGGATTGGTGTTGCAATGGAAAATGCTCGACATACTTTAAAAATCGTTGCGGATACGATTACGAGAAGTAATGATGAGAATGGCGTGGCGGAATATATTGCGGAACATTTAATTGATGTGAACGTCTTATGATAATTAATGATAATCGTGAGAGGGCGTGTTATAATATTACTAACAAGGAGGTACTATTATGAATAAATTATTTAAAGTAGCATTCGGTGCAGCAGCCGTACTCGGTGTTGGTGTAATCGTTAAAAAAATAATCGAAAAAGACATTATTCAAGATAAAGTTAAAGAACGTGAAGCCCTGAATTACCTTAAAGAAAAATATGGTGAAGATGCTTTAGATGGTAAGAAAATCATGATTGTGAACGACGACCATACGGTAACACAAGCGGACATTGCGAAGGATGTTCTTGAATACGAAATAAACAAATAAGAAGTCTTAGGACTTCTTTTTAATGAGAGGAGTTTATATGTCAGAAGGCATTGAAGCACTGCTTAAAGCAGGTATTCCGGTAAATATCATGTCACGAGATCCCTATAATGAAGCCTATTCAGGGATGAATGTTATGATTAACCATCAATTTGAAATTGTTTTTCGAGAGGGGCGGAGCACGCCTCAAAAGAAGGGTCATTTTGTAACACTTTGGAAAAAAGATATTCAAGATTTACAAAACATTCCATACTGCCTATCAGATTTAAAAGATGGTCTGCTCATCTATGTATCAGATGAATCGAATCCGGGTTTTTTTGCGATTTGTGGCGATGATTTTGATAAGCTTAAAATTTTAAAATCGGCACATACACCGGGAAAGATGGGGTTTAGGGTTTATCATCCAACCATTGTACTTGCCTCATCCCAAGCACAGAAAACACAAGCAATCATGAAACCTTATTTTATTTCCGTTTCGGACCCTTGTTTTAAAAATCATATTTTGTCGTATTATGGGTCTTGAATTCTTAGAGTAACTTTGATACACTACATACGAATCCTTTAAGTAAGCACGAGATGTTTATAAGGAGTAAAAATATATTTTTTTAGTATATATTTATATTCTTTTCGGACTTATTTGATTCAAAATAAGTTTTTTTTTTGGAAAACTTATTATTTGGAACCAAATACAGGAGGGAAATATGAAGAAAAACAACTTCACACGTAGAATTATTTGGACATTGGTTTTAGGTTTAGGGGTCGGTCTTGGTTTTATCTTTTTAAGAGAAACCTTGATTGGAAATGGTAATGCTTCACTATGGAAGCAAATTAATGATTTATTGTTTGCGGATATCTTACAGCCGGCAAATACAACAGCAATTGGTATTTTCTATATTATTGGTCAGATCTTTATGCGCTTATTACAACTTGTATTAGTGCCACTCATTTTCACATCAATTGTGCGTTCAATTCAACAAATTCAAGAAACACGCGTTTTAAATAAACTCGCCAAAAAAGGGTTCGGTAATTTTATGCAACTCTTGGCCATCGCAATCGTCTTAGCAAGTGTTACTGGATTTACCGCTTATAAATTAGGGATCTTCCAAATTGCGAATCTCGGTGCAATTGAGATTACCGAAGGGGTTGTGAATCAGACCAACCCATTATCGATGTTGCTTAATGCGTTTAATAATAACGCCTTAGGAACACTCAGCAGTAATTCAAATATTATCGCGGTTGTAGTGCTGGCGCTTATTGTAGGTGTTATGGCTCAACAACTCGGTGAGAAAATGGAAGTTTTACCGAAACTTATTGATGAAATTTATCTTCTTTCCATGAAATTATTGGATGTCGTTATTATGAAGTTTGGTCCGATTGCAATTTTCTGTTTGCTTGTTCGTACGCTCGCATCATATGGAACGGATTACTTACAACCCGCTCTCATTTACATGATCTTAACATCGTTAACACTTCTTGTTTTAGGGTTTGTGTTGTTTCCGCTCTTTATTGCAATCAAGACGGGGTTATCACCCATTCCATTTATTAAGAAGATGTATAAAGTTGCTGTATTTGGCTTCTCTACCTCATCATCAGCAGCGACGCTGCCATTGACACAAGAGACCGTAATGAATGAGCTTGGTGTTGATGAAGCGGTCGCCTCCTTTATTGTGCCTCTCGCTTCCACCATTAACATGACAGGAACTGCAGTCATGCAAATTATTGCGACGCTCTTTGTTGCATCGGTAGCAGGGTATCATGTTGGAATCGTTGAGTTAGTTTCAATTATTCTTCTAACCATCATTGGTTCCATCAGTACGCCAGCTGCACCGGGATCGGGAGCCATTCTACTCTTTACAATCCTTACAGGAATGGGATATACAAACCAATATGCTCTTGCTGCATACAGTTTTATTCTCGCAATTAACCGTCCTGTCGAAATGCTTGTCACGGCAATTAATGTTGTGGATGATGGGGTCAGTGCGGTCTGTGTTGCACACGACTTAGAAGAATTAAATCTTAAAACGTATCATGAATCCCCTCAATCCTTACAAAATGAGGAACCCGTACTTGTGAAGTCATAAGAACGAAAACGATATACATCATGTATATCGTTTTTTTTATTTTAGATGTGTCATGCCCAGACCTTAATGGATGAAAAATATTACATGATTGCCCAGTTTCCAATCGTATCTTTTCAAAAATAAACATTATGATACTATGAATTTAGACATAGAAAGGGAGGTATAAAAGAACAAACTACGTTATGTTTTCGTGTGCATTTTTTTATAAATGGAGGAAACTATGAATAAAATAAAAAAAATTTCATTAACAGGTCTATTAAGTCTTGTGGGTATGAGCTTATCCATTACAAGTGCCTTTGCTTGTACCGGTATCATTGTTGGGAAAAATTTAACCGAGGATGGTTCTGTAATTATTGGTCGTACTGAAGACCTTGAATTAAATCATAATAAAACATTTGTTGTTAAAAATGTGGGGGAACGGATGATTGATAATTCGGTTCCATTTGTAGACCCATCGAATGGATTTAGCTATCCACAAAGTGAACATAATTTTAAATACACGGCGATTCCTGATGTAACCCCGCAAGAAGGTATGTATGATGCTGCTGGAATTAATGAAAAAGGGGTTGTGATGACGGCTACGGTATCTGCAAAATATGATCCAGCTTATAAAACTGTGGATCCCTATTTATCGGATGGATTAACAGAGGCGGCCATCACAACGTTAATTTTACCGCGCATTCAATCTGCTCGTGAAGGGATCGAACTTATTGCAAACGTAATTGATGAAAAGGGTGCTGGCGAAGGAAATATTGTTGTTTTAGCGGACAAGGATGAAGTGTGGTATATGGAAATTCTTTCCGGTCACCAATATGCGGCCATTAAATTCCCTGATGATAAGTTTGGGGTCTTTCCAAATGCTTTTTACCTTGGAACGCTTGATGGTTTTGATGAGGGAGCGGTAATCCAGTCCGAAAAGCTTAAAGAGACTGCGATAGCAGCCGGTCGCTATGTTGAACAAAATGGATCATTCCATATCGCAAATTCATACAATCCAATAAAAATGAGTGAGGGGAACCGTTCTCGCGTTTGGTCTGGGATCAAAGCAATCAACCCAAACAGCACCATTAATTATAATGATGATACCTTTGAATTACTACAATCGATGGATGGTAAGGTTGGGTTGAAGGATGTGATGAAATTCCAACGGAACCGACTCGAAGGTACAGACTTTATTCCTTCCGATGAAATTAAATTGGATAACAAAGGGAATATTATCGGAGAATACGATAAAGGAAGACTTAAATATCCAATTGGTAATATTAATACAATGGAAGCACATATCTTTCAAATTAAAGAATCGCTGCCAACAGATGCGGGTGCGGTAATGTGGCTTGCTGTGGGTTCACCCTTGGTTTCGCCTTATATTCCTTATATGGGAACCATAACGGATACGCATAAATCTTACCAAGTTACGAGTACATCATTTGATGAAAATTCATGGTATTGGAATGCGAATTCAATTGCGCATCAAGTGTTTGGAGATGATGCGAAACGTAAAGAAATTCAGAATCAATGGCAGGAACTTGAAGATGCTTTAATTGAAGATCAACTGAATGTTGAGAAGCGTTTTATGATGCGTTCCGCTGATTTTGATTACCAAGCACACACGCTGCAAATTGCGGATGATGCGTTTAATAAATTGAAGGCATTGGATCAAAAACTTAAGGGAATCGAACCAAAGACAGAAGAACCCAAAACAGAGGAACCCAAAACAGAGGAACCGAAGGTGGAGGAGCCGAAAACGGAAAAACCTAGTGGTTCTGAAACAACAAAAGAAGATACTCCAAGTCCCTCGGATCAAGGTGCAACACCTACTTCAAAAACCTTGCCAAAGACTGGGGTTTCCGCATCAAAAACACTGCTATACGGCGCAATGGGCGTAGCGTTAGTGGGAATGGTTTTCGTTTATAAGTCTTATCGTAAAGAACACTAAAGAGGTATAATGCCTCTTTTTGTTGTTTATGATATAATTCAAGAAAAGGAGAACGTTTATGGAATTTAAAATTGAAGGGACTTATCCAGTCCTACGCTGTTTTCTTAATGAGGGGGAGTCCTTAGTTACAAGTGCTGGAAATATGTCTTGGATGACCTCCAATATGACTTATAAGGTACATTCGGGAGGCGGCTTTAAGAAAGCGTTTGGCCGTGCTTTTTCGGGAGAAGGATTTTTCCAAAATACGTATACTGCTGAGGCTTCCAATCAAGAAATTGCGTTCGCAATGTCGATGCCAGGTGTAATTAAACATATCGTTATGGACGGTTCTAAAACCTTTATCGCTCAAAAAAATGCCTTTCTCGCTTCGGAACCAGGCGTTGAATTTTCCAATGAATTCACCAAAAAATTATCGGCTGGATTCTTTGGTGGTGAGGGTTTTATTCTTCAAAAATTTTCAGGCATTGGGAACCTCTTTCTTGAAGCGGATGGGTCACTCATTACGTATGATCTTCAAGAAGGTGAGTCCTTATTAGTCGATCAAGGGAATTTATTTATGTTTGAATCCGGTGTATCTTATGCAATTGAAACCGTAAAAGGTTTAAGTAATAAATTTTTCGGTGGTGAAGGGTTCTTCTTGGTTAAGTTGACTGGACCCGGTCAAGTAGTGCTTCAGACACTTCCAATTTCGAATTTAGCGGGAGAAGTCAATCGAGTCCTCCCAACCTCAAACTAGACTAAAGAATCAACGGATTATAAGGAGTTCCATTTCATGGAAACTCCTTTTTTTATAACATAAAAAACCGTACATCTTCTGTACGGTTATCGCATCCTCTGTCTCTACATAATACACCTAACTTTGAGTCGGAGTGGTATAGGTTTTCCCTTTGGTATCCACTGTTACATGCTTCATAACTTGTTCGCTTCCATCGACAGGACGATTTTCCTGATTTGTTTTCACATTCACGATGCGATCAACGGTCTCCATGCCTTCAATAACGTTTCCAAAAGCGGCATAACTTCCGTCAAGATGAGGGGAATCGCTGGTTACGATAAAAAATTGTGAACCTGCTGTATCATTGCCTTTGCTGCGTGCCATCGATATCACACCACGTTGGTGTTTGATAGGATTATCAAAATTGTTTTGAGCGAATTCGCCTTTTATCGTATAGCCAGGACCACCAGTTCCGGTTCCTTTAGGATCACCACCTTGAATCATAAATCCCGGAATGACGCGATGAAATAATAAGCCATCGTAAAACGAATTTTGAGCCAAGCTAATAAAATTGTTTACGGTGTTTGGAGCGATATCTGGATAAAGTTCTACTTTAATAATACCGCCATCTTCCATTTCGATTGTGACGACAGGATTGGTGTCTTTTGAGAAGTCTTGAACCTCTGATGACGCATCCGGTTTCGGTTGGTTAGGGGTCTGTGAACACCCGGTCAGTGAAATTAAAACAAAAAAACTCATAACAAGTAAGGTTGTGATTTTTTTCATAGTGCCTCCATTTTTCTATTATTATATCATATTTCTATTTTTACGCTTTACCAAAGGATTTTTAAGGTTAATTGACGAACAACGATAATCAAGTAACGTTTAGGGTTAAAAGCACTCATACAAGGGTATTCGGGAATTAAGTAAAGTTTACCAATATTTTACTTGTGAAATGTTACCGTTTACACTTGACAAGTATGCTTGCAGACGCAATAATGGACACGTAAGCGCTAACAATATGAAATACATGAGAAATATCTTTGGTAAAGATATCGATTAAAGATATTTAAATGTTTACTGGTTTTTACTAAATAGGAGGAAGAGTATGAATTCGTCATTTAGAAAAGCAGTTAAAATTATGGGGGTGGTGGTAGCTGTGACGTGCTCAAGTGTTTTCATAGAAAAAACCCCAATCCATGCTGCTGTCGTGGAACCTGTTGTAATCAAAACAGATTCACGAAATGTTGATTTTAATGATGATTGGAAATTTAAGCTGAATGTTTCAGGCGCATCAAGTCCAAGCGAAGTTGATTATGATGAAACAGATTGGCAATCGTTATCATTACCTCATGACTGGTCAATCTTTTTTGATTTTGACCATAACTCACCGGCACAAAATGAGGGTGGTTTGTTAAATGGTGGTACGGGTTGGTATCGCAAAACATTTATTTTTGATAAAAAGATGGACAAACATGTTCGTTTAAATTTTGGTGGCGTCTATATGGATTCCACGGTATTTGTGAATGGTAAAGAAGTTGGAAACTATCCGAACGGCTACACGCCTTTTTCTTATGATATAACGAATTATATCAATCAAGAAGGCCCGAATACGATTGCGGTCAAAGTTGTGAATAAACAGCCAAGTAGTCGATGGTATTCAGGAAGTGGAATCTATCGTGATGTTTCCTTAACGTATACTGACGATGTTTCCGTAAAAGAGTATGGAACAACCGTCTTAACACCAAACTTAGAAAAAGAAGTTGGTCATGAGGTTACGACTGATGTTAAGACGACCATCGTAAATAAATCAAAAAAAGCTGAAAAAGTTAAAGTTAAAACTGAAGTTGTAACGGTTGATGGAACTTCAATGGGATCATCCGAAACGAAAGAAGTTGAAATTCAAGCTGGGAAAGAACACACCTTGGATTCAACCATAAAGGTTACAAATCCAACGTTATGGGATATCGACACACCGGTAACGTACCGCGTTAAAACACAAGTTTTTAAAAATAATCGTGTCGTCGATGAGACAATCGAACGATTTGGTTATCGTTTTATGAATTGGACTCCTGATGGCGGTTTTTCATTAAATGGTAACGATGTTAAGTTCTATGGAGTTTCAATGCACCATGATCAAGGTGCACTGGGTTCAGTTGCGAATTATGATGCAATGCGACGTCAAATGGAAATTCTAAAAGATATGGGCGTTAACGCTGTTCGAATTACGCACAACCCTGCAGATGATAAGCTCCTTGCGATTGCTGAAGATTTGGGACTTATGATTATCGATGAAGCCTTTGACACATGGTATGGTGGTAAAAAGCCTTATGATTATGGTCGTTTCTTCGATGCAAAAGCAACCCATCCCGAAGCACTTGAAGGCCAAACATGGGCAGAATATGACCTTAAACGTATGGTTGCACGTGGTAAAAACTCACCTGCAGTCATTATGTGGTCTTTAGGTAATGAAATTGGAGAGTCCAACGGAGGTAGTGAAAAAGCGGTTCAAACGATCCGTAATTTACACCGATGGACGAAAGAAGTTGATGAAACGCGCTATACAACCATGGGACAAGATGTTTACCGTTGGGCTGCAACAGGTGCACATGAGCGTATCAGTGCTGAAGTTGATGCAGTTGGAATCAACTATGCTGAAGATTCTTATAAAACGATTCGTGCAAAACATCCAGATTGGTTAATTTATGGATCTGAAACCTCCTCAGCAACACGAAGTCGTGGTGTTTATGCATTCCCGGATGAATTACGTTCGCATGACAACAGTGCAGCGCGTAAGTATCAACAATCGGATTATGGTAATGATCATGTTGGTTGGGGTAAAACAGCAACCAATTCATGGATTCCAGATCGTGATGAAAAAGGGTATGCGGGTCAGTTTATTTGGACCGGATTTGATTATATTGGTGAGCCAACACCATGGCACAACCAAAATCAAACGCCACCAAAATCATCTTACTTTGGTATCATTGATACCGCTGGATTCCCTAAAAATGATTTCTACCTCTATCAAAGTCAATGGAAAGATGTAAAGACTGATCCAATGGTGCACATCTTACCACACTGGAACTGGGAGAAAGAATCGCTTTTAGACTACAATATGAGAACACGCGATGGGAAAATTCCCGTACGTATCTTCTCCAATGCGGCGAAGGTTGAGTTGTTCTTAGATGACGTCTCACTGGGCGAAAAAGCATTTGTTCAAAAAACAACAGTGTATGGTCGTCCTTATCAGGAAGGTGCCAATGCTAAAGAATTATACTTAGAGTGGCGTTTGGATTTTAAACCTGGTACTTTAAAAGCCGTTGCGAAAGACGCAGAGGGCAACGTTATCGCTGAAGATGTGATTCAGACTTCAAAAGGATCTGCAGCTGTAGCATTAGCTCCTGAAAAACGTGTAATTCAAAATGGTCGTGATCATTTATCCTACATTCATGTGAATGTTGTAGATGAAAACGGTGTGATGAATCCGAATGCTCAAAATAATATCATCTTTACCCTAGAAGGAAATGGTGAGATTGTTGGGGTCGATAATGGGGATCCTGCAAGTAATGAACGTTATAAAGCACAACATGATGGTACATGGCAACGAAAAGCGTTCAATGGTAAAGCACTCGTCATTGTGAAATCGGATGGCCAACCAGGTTCCTTTAAGTTGACTGCGAAAGCTGAAAACTTATCTGAAGCAAAGACTGAAGTCTTTGCGATTGAGAAACAACCTGAGACCCCTGAAATTTTAGGATTTGATGATGTTTCTGTATTTACCGAAACACATGTCCAACCTGAACTCCCAACGACTGTAAATGCTATTTACTCTGACGGAACGGAAAAGAAAGTGGATGTAAGTTGGGAAACCATCGATGCATCGAACCTTGAACAACCTGGATCTTTTAAAGTGAATGGAACCGTCGAAGGGGTAACACGCCCTGTAACGGCAACCGTATGGGTGCGCATGATTACTGATCTTATTGATCCAATCCTTGCGACGCCAAAGGGCACCGTACCAACCTTACCTTCAACCGTTACCGCTTATTATTCAAATGGTGCGGAAGTAAACTTACCGGTAACATGGGACTCTATTTCTGAAGCTATGGTTGCGAAAGCAGGCATTATCAAGGTTTCCGGTCAAGCACATTCGGGTGGTCAGGATTATCCGGTCACTGCCCATATTACAGTGTTAGAACCGAAAGCGGTAAGAGAAAATATTGCCGTGCGTCGTCCACAAGATACGTATCCAATCGCTACAAGCTCCTACATGAGTGGTGGTGATCGAATCGAACGGATTAATGATGGTACCATTGCTTTTGAAAACCGATGGACCAACTGGGTTAATAATTATGGTGACAAAAAAGAAGAATGGGTCATGTTAGAGTTTGAAAAGATTGAAACAATCCATCAAGTTGGAATTCATTTCTTTACAGACAATACAACGAAAGTACCTGCTTCCTTAATCATTGAAACAAGTGTTGATGGTGTATCCTTTACACCTGTTGTAAATCAAAGCAAAAATGATAATTTTGTGGTGACAGCAGGGGATGTGACCAAGGAAATTCCAATCACCTTTGATACAGTTGATGCGAAGTTTATTCGCCTCAATATGACTTCACAAATGAATGGCGATAAGCCAAGACCTATGGGTCTTTCTGAATTAAAAGTAATCGGTGATACCCTTAAGATTGAAGCCAATTCTAAAGCTGAATTGGAAATGATTCATCTTGATGACAAACCGTTAGAAAACTTTAAATCCGATCAAAATGTTTATGTTGTAAGCGTACCATTTGGAAAAGCATTACCAATTCTTAAGGGTACAGCAAAACCAGGTTCTTTTGTAAATGTCGTCCAACCTACCCGCGATAATAATTATCAAGGGAAAGTTCGTGTTACATCTGAAGATGGGTTAAACTCGAAAGATTATGATTTGACTTATGTTGTTTCCGATCCAGTTTATGATCATTCAACCCTTACACTCGATCGTTTACAAGGTAAAACTCAGGAAACCATTGCCTTTAAATTGGAAAGTTTCCTTGAAGATGGAACAGTGATTGCACCTTCACTACTTGATATCACATATGAAGTGGTCCAAGGTGAAAAATCAGGAGTTCGTATGGAATCGGGCTTAATCTACTTACATCAAGAGGGAACGTATACTGTTAAAGCGCATATTGCTTACGGTGGTAAATCATATGAAAGCAACGATGTTACCTTTACGGTAACGAAAAATGATGTTCAAGAACCGATTAAAGCATTTAAACCAATCGTGATAAGAACAGATCGCAGTAAGAAGATTGAACTGCCTCAAACCGTTACAGCCCAATATGAAACACTCTTTGATAAAGACGTTTCAGTAACTTGGGATGCATTTGATGAACAACGTCTTGAAGAATACGGAACCTTTGAAATTAAGGGTCATGTTGAGGGTACAAAACTTCAACCTGTCGCTAAGGTTATTGTCGAGGGTTATGTCGGTGTTGAAAGCTTTAGTCTTGTGACACCTCAAGATAAATCCTTTAAACTACCACTTAAAGCAAAGGCATACCACAATACGGGTCGTGTTGATGAATTTAATGTCACTTGGGAAACCTTTGATAAAGAAAACTTAAAAACCCCAGGGACCTATATACTCAAAGGTATGGTCGAAACAGCAAATGCCGAAACAACGCTTTCGATCCGCGTTACTGCCGATTACGAAAAAGGCGATAACATCGCTAAGATGTGGACCGGTTCGGAATTGCCAGCTGCAATCGCATCCTTTACAAACGATGGTCCAGGTTCTAACGATCGTGTCAGTGCAATGAACGATGCGGTTATCTCGTATACTAACAGTCCTGCAAACCGTTGGACCAACTGGCAAGCACAAAGTCGCGAAAAAGACTGGGTGGGAATTGTCTTTGCGGATGCAGGGACTATGGCACCACGCTTCGTTGATAACTTTAGTATTGGTTTCTTCGAAGATAATGGAACAGGATTCCCTGGTTCGTATGTAGTTGAAGTCTTGAAAGAAGGAATTAAACCAGAATTGCCAACAAAATTTGGTCATATAAGCAGTGAGGATTCAGTCCTGAATGATCCAAATAATTGGGTTGAAGTACAAAACCTTAAGGCAAAACCGTTTGCGTATGAAACCATGAATACGTTAACATTTGATGGCGTGGAAACATATGCGGTACGCATTAACATGACCAAACAAGCCAACAAAAAAGGAATTGCGATTACAGAAGTGGAAGTTTATGATCGTATCGCTAAAGCACATCAAGACTTTAACGTGACATTACTTGTTGATGGAAAAGAAGTTGATGCTTTCGCGCAAAATAACAATTTTGTTTATGAACAAAAAACAAATAATCTACCTGAACTCGAACTTAAGACATCGCAGAATGCGAGCATTACTGCTATTGAAACCGATAATGGGATGAAATATGTTGTAAGAGCAGAGGATGGTATTAATACAGAAACATACACAGTTACTTATGACTCAACGATACGCGATGCACGCAATGCTTTAGTAGCGATGATTACAAAGGCTAAAAACATTGATATCGAAGGGTATGAAAGTACTGGTGTACAAGCGATGCAAGCATCAATTCTTAAAGCGCAAGATGCTGTGGATGATCTGAATTCAGATGTGAAAACACTGGAGAGTCTCGCACAGTTATTGCAAGAGCATATTGATAACTTAGAAGAAGTTGGCAATCAAATTGAGAAGGCACGTGCATCGCTTAAAGCGATGATTGAAATTGCTGAGAGCATTGATCGATCACTTTATACTGAGGAAAGTCTTGCAGCTTTAGATAAACAACTATCATTTGCAAATGTAAGTTTTAATGATGCATCCGCAACAACTTCAATCCTTGAGGTTGTTACGAATAATCTTCGTGAAGCGATTTTTGGTTTAGAATATCGTGATCAAACCATTAAGGGACCTTTAGATTCAATTACCTTGAATCCAAATGTAACGTTAGATGGTTCAAAACCAATCACAGAAGCGGCATTTATTGAAGCCCTTAATATTCAAAACCCAGACGGCATTGCGTTTGATATTGAAACGAATTTTATGGAACTTGTCGACCAAAATACGGAAGGAACTTATGCGGTAACGGTACGTCTTACACGCTTACAGCGTTCATTCTTCCGCATGAAATCCAATCCATATGTAAAAGAATTTAAAGTTGATGTAACGATTCAAAAGGAAGAAGACAAACCTATTGTCATCGACCCAAATGAGAAAACAGAAACATCAACCACACCACCAACCACATTACCAACAACCGGTGTTGGATCACGAAATGTGACGACACTGATTACACTTGGTGGGTTGATGTATGTTGTAAGTCTTAAAAAGAAACGTAAAAAACAATAATGGTTTAAAAAGAACTCATGATTATTGGAGTAGTAAACTAAAAGTAGACAAGTAAAAAAGACTTGTCTACTTTTTTTGTGTAATAATTAAATCAAAGATAAAACGGAGGTATTAATGATGGGAAGACCCAAAGGTGGATTAAATAATAAATGGACTTATGAGGATCGCATTAAAGTCGTTACACGTCATGTTGATGAACATATAAGTGCTGCGAAACTATCACAAGAAACAGGAATACCTAAAGGAACGATTAATGGGTGGATTGATCGATTCATGCGCGATGGTAAAGAGGGTTTAAAAAACAAGAAAAAGACAGGAAATCATTTTTCTGCGCTTCATACGAGTAAATCATTAACTGAGATCGAACGACTTCAACTCGAAATTC